>UQWP01000043.1 GCA_900544825.1 uncultured Prevotella sp.
AAACATGAAAATAGGAGATAAACACCTATGATTAGTGTTTACCTCCTACTCGATTGTTTTAAAATAATAACCGGAACTTTTGCTCGTGGTTCAAGAACGGGCAGAAGGTCCGAAACTCCTAGCCCAGAACGTATGGAGTTTATTAGCGAAAGTTCAGTAAATCATGAAACAAATTAAACTGAATACGAGGAACGTAGCAATATTGTCTTTTTTCCTTTTATTGTTATTGGGCAGTTGCAGCTCCAGTAATGATTCCATGGGAACTGATATTCCAGATAATCCCAAACCATCGGATGTGAAGGTGATGGATAAAGCTGAGATTGTTGACTATAGTAAGTACTATTGTCCTGCTAACTGGAATGAAGAATTTGAAAAGGGACCTGATTATATGCTCCGAAGCGATGCCAGATGGTCGTGGTGGAGAATGAAGCAGAGCGAGCACTTCTTTGTGTTCTGGGAGCCTGGATTTGGAGATGATCCTAATGCTGAATCTGCTTTGGGTAAATCCATCTACCTGCAAGCTGGTATCGCAATGCCTGGGATGATGATGAGACCAATGATGAACAATGGCCTTATCGTGTGAAGTTCTCGGGTACAGACTTGCTCGTCTTGCAGTAGATAGTTAGTACTATCAGATGAAATTCGTATGAAAAATAAGTTGGTGCATAACAGCTGGTCAACGCTCGCACATCACTTGTTGTGCGAGCGCATATCAGCTGTTATGCAAGCGCACAACAGCTGTTGTGCGGGCTACGATATTAACTATCTCGACAACTTCTCCTATATTCTTAGACAACTTCTCTTATTAACTTCGACAACTTCTATTGTATTCTTTGATAGCTGGCAGCCGTGACTGCTCAGAATACCAAGGCAACAATCCCTGCTCATGGTGTATTGATGTTGAGACTTTCGAAGAAAGCTAAATAGTTAGAAAGTAAAAAAGTGGCAACTGGGTTTCTGGTTGCCATTTTACTTTACAGTTTAAGCGTGGCTGGAAAAAATCTTAAGAGAAGAAATCATTTCCCTTAAGGAAAAAACTATTTTCCCTTAAGGAAAAAAATAAAAACCCTTAAGGAAAAATTCTCAATCTCTTTTTTCCCCATTTTTCGGGTGTTTTTGCCTGATTTACTTTCTTAGGAATATTGTTTACATAGGAGGTGGGGGAAGATTCTTATTAAGAATACTAAAGAAAGCATTCTTTCATCAAAACGATAAAGAAAATACGATATTGAGGTTTAGTATAAAAAAGAAAACCATCCGAAAGAACTAATGCTATCGGATGGTTTTCTTGTTTTATTATTGTTTAAACAAGTCTCTCTATATCTTCTATTGAAAGGCCTGTACCTTTGGCAACTTGCTCTTGTGTGAGCCCCATGTCGAGAAGACGCTTTGCGGTGGCCAACTTTTCTTTGGCAACCCCTTCTTCTCTGCCTTCTTCCTTCGCTGTATCGATCGAATTTTTAATGTCTCGGTAAGCTTTGAGGCTGTCTTCATATTCACGTAGCTCTTGTTGACTGAATTTTGCGATTTCAGCTTCTTCAAACAACTTCGTGAAAATTCTCTCTCTTAAAGCTTTCGGTCGTTTGTCAAGCTTGGGTAAATTCTTGAGTACATAGAGCCATTTGTCATACAGAGTTTCTAGCTCAGTCTCGCTTTTGTTGAATTTGGCAATCTCAATATACTTGAAAGAAAGCTTGTCGTTAAAGACCTTGAATGTCTTTTTGTCTAGCAGACCAACATCGTGATTGATTTCTTTTTGGTCGAAAGCTTCTTCCTTAAAATCAAAATTGAGTAATGCTACTGTATAAACGTGGTCTAGCTTGAAATTCCAATCTTGTCCTTTTGGAGCTTGTTCTCTGATAGGAAATGTAGAGTAGAAGAGAGAACGGTCTTTGAAGTATTTCTGAAAAGCGTTCTGCATTTCAACGATGAACTTTTCTCCTTTCTCATTTTCACAATACACATCAAAGATAGCTTTGCGCTCAGCGAAAACATCACCAACGTGTTCGCTATTGAGGTAGCGGACATCCTTAATGACTTGCTCTCCATCGAAAAGTGAATTCAGAAAGTTGATGAGCAAGTCTTTATTTGGCTTTGTTCCAAAGATACGTTTGAAACCAAAGTCGGTAAGTAAGCTGATGTATCGTTCTTCTGATAATCTCATAATCTGTTCTTTTTATAGATTTCTTTTGGCAAAGATACGACTTTTTATAATATCTCCCAAGTTTTTGGGCATAAATCTATTATTCTGATGTAGTTTTTGACAAATCTCTAAGATGTTCTTTGGGAAAATACGATATTTGTATCATTTTAGACGATATTGCGAGTGTTTCTGCAAGATTATCAGTACTTTTGTGGCGAAATATCAATAACGAAAATAATAAATAACGCAAAAATCATAACCGCAATGAAACGAATCTTCTTATCGCTGATACTCACAGCGGCAACCTTGCCTTGGGCTACTGTAGCTCTGGCGCAGCAGGATCCATCTGAGGCTCCTGCCACCAGACCCGTAAATCCTGTTTCTGCACCACAGAAACTCATCTTCGTACCGGATTCCCTGAAACCCTATGATTTCAACAAGGACGATGAGAGATGGTGCTGGCGACATAGTGCTCAGACCCAGAATATCGTGTATTTCTGGGAAAAGCCTTTCGGAGATAATCCGCAGAATCCTCCTTCGCTCGAAGGTAAGCCGATGAAATTCGACTTGGGTAATCTGCAGACTCAGGTAGAACGATTCTACCGTTTCTTCCGTGACACCCTGAAGTTCTCTCTGCCGGGCAGCATCTGCGACCAGTATAAGATGATGGTGATGGTGAACTATTCGCTGGAAGGAACTGCTTATGGCGGAACTTACGATGACTTTATCGGAGCGCTCTAGGTAACACCTAATCGTATTCAGGATCAAAAACTCAATTGTCTGGCTCACGAACTGGGACACAGCTTCCAGCTTCAGATCATGGCAGACAAGACGGGTGAAGCCTGGGGAGGAAGCGGTTTCTTCGAGATGACATCCCAATGGATGCTCTGGAGAGTGAATCCAGAATGGATAACAGATGAGAAGTATCATTTCGATGCCTTCAGACAGCTTACCCACAAAGGTTATCTGCATCTGGACAACATCTATCATTCGCCATACGTGATAGAATGGTGGGCTGAGAAGCATGGATTGGAAAGCATCGGCCAACTCTATCGTGAGGGAAAGGTAGGAGAGGACCCGGTTGTTACCTACAAGGGGAAGTATAAGATGAGTCAGAAGCAGTTTAATGATGAGATGTTCGACTGCTACCGCCATCTCGTGAACTTCGATTTCGATTATGCCCGCAAGGAGACCCGTCCTTATGCCTGCACCTTCGATACCAAGATGCTGAAGCAGAAGAATGGTTATCTCCGTCCGGATACTGCTTCGGTTCCAGAGAACTATGGTTTTAATGCCATCAAACTGGAAATTCCGAAGGCTGGCAAGAAGGTTACAGTAGATTTCAGAGCACTCGATGCCGAGGGTAAGGCGTTCAAGGCATCCAAGGACAAGATGGCAGGAACCATCGGTTACCGTTATGGATTGGTGGGAGTAACTGCCGATACCGATGAATGCATCTACAGCCCGATGGGTGAAGCGATGAACGGAAAGGTTTCGCTTGTGGCTCCAAAGTCCCAGCCTCTCAAGGCGCTCTATCTGGTGGTGATGGGAGCTCCTTCGAATCATTCGCTCGATCCATCTTCCCGCCGTTTCCCTTATGAAGTAAGAGTGAAGTAGATATCATTATTATTAATATAAGTGTAGTTTTCATAGATATAGCGAATTTGATGGTGAGACTTTCGAAGAAAGCTAAATAACAAGAAAACCATCCGATGGAACTAATGCTATCGGATGGTTTTCTGTATTATTATTGTTTAAACAAGTCTCTCTATATCTTCTATTGAAAGGCCTGTACCTTTGGCAACTTGCTCTTGTGTGAGCCCCATGTCGAGAAGACGCTTTGCGGTGGCCAACTTTTCTTTGGCAACCCCTTCTTCTCTGCCTTCTTCCTTCGCTGTATCGATCGAATTTTTAATGTCTCGGTAAGCTTTGAGGCTGTCTTCATATTCACGTAGCTCTTGTTGACTGAATTTTGCGATTTCAGCTTCTTCAAACAACTTCGTGAAAATTCTCTCTCTTAAAGCTTTCGGTCGTTTGTCAAGCTTGGGTAAATTCTTGAGTACATAGAGCCATTTGTCATACAGAGTTTCTAGCTCAGTCTCGCTTTTGTTGAATTTGGCAATCTCAATATACTTGAAAGAAAGCTTGTCGTTAAAGACCTTGAATGTCTTTTTGTCTAGCAGACCAACATCGTGATTGATTTCTTTTTGGTCGAAAGCTTCTTCCTTAAAATCAAAATTGAGTAATGCTACTGTATAAACGTGGTCTAGCTTGAAATTCCAATCTTGTCCTTTTGGAGCTTGTTCTCTGATAGGAAATGTAGAGTAGAAGAGAGAACGGTCTTTGAAGTATTTCTGAAAAGCGTTCTGCATTTCAACGATGAACTTTTCTCCTTTCTCATTTTCACAATACACATCAAAGATAGCTTTGCGCTCAGCGAAAACATCACCAACGTGTTCGCTATTGAGGTAGCGGACATCCTTAATGACTTGCTCTCCATCGAAAAGTGAATTCAGAAAGTTGATGAGCAAGTCTTTATTTGGCTTTGTTCCAAAGATACGTTTGAAACCAAAGTCGGTAAGTAAGCTGATATATCGTTCTTCTGATAATCTCATAATCTGTTCTTTTTATAGATTCTTTTGGCAAAGATACGACTTTTTATAATATCTCCCAAGTTTTTTTGCACAAATCTATCATTCTGATGTGATTTTTGACGAATCTTTAAGATGTTCTTTGGGAAAATACGATATTTATATCAATTTAGACGATATTGCGAGTGTTTTAGCTAGATTATCAGTACTTTTGTGGCGAAATATAAATAACATAAAAATGACAATCGAAATGAAGAATAAGACTTTATTATCGACATCTCTCGCCTTGATGATGGCGATGCCGATGCAGGCACAGAAGTTTGAAGATAACTTCGAAAATAAGACGCTGCGATTGGATTACATCGTGGCGGGCGATAGCGTGAACCAGGCTATCTATTTCGAACAGGCTTACAGCAACCCTACATGGGCGGGCAGAAAGACAAGACTGGATGAGAAATTCCTGAATGGAAACGGACAGGTGACCGTGTATGAGCATGGTACCAACAAGGTGCTCTATGTGAACACCTTCTCTACACTCTTCCAGGAGTGGCAGCTTACTCAGGAGGCGAAGCATCTGCAGAAATCATTCGAGAGCAGTTTCCTCGTGCCTTTCCCAAAGAAGCCGGTGGATGTAAGCATCACCCTGAGCGATACGCATCAGAAGGTGACTGCAGAACTGCGCCATACCATCAATCCCCAGGATATTCTCATCCGACCATTGGGCGAGAATGGCATCCCTTACCGCTACATCGTGAAGAGCGGAGAGACTGCCGACTGTGTTGACCTCGCCATCATCGCCGAGGGTTATCGCCAGGACCAGATGGATAAGTTCTATCAGGATGCGCAGCGGGCAGCCGATGCCATCTTCGAGCGCGAACCTTTTGCTTCGCTCAAGTCGAGATTCAATGTGGTGGCTGTTGCAGCTCCATCGCTCGATGAGGGTCCAAGTATTCCGCACGACGGGAAATGGAAGAACACGATGGCTTGCTCTCATTACGATACTTTCTATTCGAACCGTTATCTCACCACGAGCAAGATTCATCGCATCTATGATGCTTTGAGTAATGTGCCTTTCGAGCAGATTATCGTATTGGTGAATTCGCCTACGTATGGTGGAGGCGGCATCTTCAATCAGGTTACGCTTTCTACCTCTGATCATCCTACGTTCAAGAAGGTGCTGGTGCATGAGTTCGGTCATGGCTATGCGGGTTTGGGCGATGAGTACAGTACCGATGAGTACGACCCGATGTATCCTAGCGATACTGAGCCTTGGGAACCGAACCTCACCACTCTGAAGGATTTTCAGAGCAAGTGGGCGGATATGATGCCGAAGGGAGTGAAGATTCCTACGCCGCTTGCCAAACTTCCGGATCATAAGAATATCAGAAACGTGAAGGAGCAGAAGAAACTCAATGAAGCCGTCTTCAAGATTGGTGTATTCGAGGGTGCGGGCAACCAGAGCAAGGGATGTTACCGTCCGGCGCAGGTTTGCCGTATGAGAATCAACGAAGTGGATGATTTCTGTCCGGTTTGCCAGCGTGCTATCCGACGCATCACAGATTTTTATACTGGAAAATAATTTTTTCCTAACTGGAGAAAAAAGATACTAAAGAAGTCAACAAGTAAAATTTTAAATATAATGAAGAATCAGATTTTAGGCCTTTCGCTGTTGAGTGCAGTTCTGACGATGCCGGCAGCTACAGCTTCAGCACAGGGCACATTAGAAGATTACAACAGAGCTTATGCGCTGCGTCATCAGTTCTCTGCCGACTCCGTGTTCCATTGGGCACGATCATCGGCTTGGTGCGATTCCACCCACGTACTGCATTATCAGATTTCTACTCCTCAGGGCAGGAAGTTTGTATCCTATGATGCCGACAAGGATGAGATGAAGACTTATGATTCGCAGGAAGCGATGGAGAAGGCGCTGGGCATCAAGCCTCGTCCTGCCTACAAGCCTCAGTTCGGCAGACACCACGAGCGCCATTGGATGGAGGTAGATGAGGAGAAGGAGGCTTATCCGGTACTTTCGCCCGACGGCAAGATGGAAGCCTACATCGAAGGTTACAACGTGGTGGTTCATGAGGCTGGAAAGCCTTATACCGAAGCCAAGCGAATCCTTACTCAGGATGGTACCATCGGCTGCTATTACAGCAACCGCATCCAATGGAGCCCAGACGGCAAACGCATCTTCGTATGCAAGCGTGTTCCGGTAGAGAAACGCTATGCCTACTACGTGGAATCTTCGCCTGCCGACCAGCTGCAGCCTATCCTCCACAAGCAGGAGTATGCCAAGCCGGGCGATGCTCTGCCACAGCACTATCCGGTCATCATCGATGTGGCTACCGGAAAGAAGGTGGAGGCTGACAGGCATCAGATAGAAAACCAGTATGAACTGGAATGGATGCAATGGACACCTGACAGCAAGGAGGTGACAATGGAGTACAACCAGCGTGGTCATCATCTCTATCAGATGCTGGCGATGAATGCCGAAACCGGCAAGCTGCGTACCGTGGTAGAGGAGCGTGCCAATACCTTCGTGAACTATGGTCGTCTGTGGCGCCAGTTTATCAAGGATGGCAAGCAGCTGCTCTGGCTGAGCGAGCGCGACAACTGGAATCATCTCTATCTCTACGATGTGCAGAAGTCGAAGGTTATTCGCCAGATTACCAAGGGCGAATGGTTTGTTCGCGGCATCCAGCGTGTGGATGAAGAGAAGGGAGAAATCTATTTCTCAGCTAGTGGCGTGAATAGGAATGAGGACCCATATCTGGTACATTATTATAAGATAGGTATGGATGGCAAGAATATGGTGGCGCTCACTCCCGAAGAGGGCAATCATAGTGCCCAATATACCTACGATTACCGCTATCTCCTGGATACCTATT
Source organism: uncultured Prevotella sp. (assembly GCA_900544825.1). GTDB lineage: Bacteria > Bacteroidota > Bacteroidia > Bacteroidales > Bacteroidaceae > Prevotella. Next base: position 7,623 of record UQWP01000043.1, read on the forward strand.
CTAAGGTGGATCAGGCTCCTGTTACCGTGCTCCGGGATGCGCAGACCGGTAAACTCGTCAAGACTCTGGAAACGGCTGATATTGCAACTTTGAAGAAGCACGGATGGGTAGCTCCGGAAGTGTTTGTGGCTAAGGGTCGTGACGGCAAGACCGATATGTGGGGCATTATCCAGCGCCCTACCAACTTCGATCCACATAAGAAATATCCGGTTATCGAATACATTTATTCGGGTCCGGGCGATGCCTATACTCCGAAGAGTTTCATGCCATACAACTGGTACACCACTTCGCTTGCCGAACTCGGTTTCATCGTAGTTCAGCTCGATGCGATGGGAACTTCCTATCGTGGCAAGAAGTTTGAGGAGGTTTGCTACAAGAACCTGAAGGATGCCGGATTCCCGGACCGTGAACTCTGGATCAAGGCTGCAGCCAAGAAGTATCCTTATATGGATGCGGATAATGTGGCAATCTACGGCTGTTCGGCAGGCGGACAGGAGAGTACCACCGCCGTATTGCTGCATGGCGATTTCTACAAGGCTGCCTATAGCGCCTGCGGATGTCACGACAACCGGATGGATAAGATCTGGTGGAACGAGCAATGGATGAGCTGGCCTATCGATTCCAGTTACGTAGAGTGCAGCAACGTGGAGAATGCCCACAAGCTGGAGCGCCCATTGATGCTGGTAGTAGGCGAGATAGACGATAACGTAGATCCATCGAGCACCTATCAGGTGGTGAATGCCCTGATCAAGGCTAACACGGATTTCGAACTCGTGGTGATTCCGGGAGCCCATCATACCATGGGCGAACTCTTTGGCGAGCACAAGCGCTACGACTTCTTCGTGAAGAATCTGCTGGGCGTGAATCCGCCGAAATGGAATCAGGTAAATAGCAAATAGTCCAGATAGGTTAATCTCTTGTCATTTTCTTTTCTAAGAACTCTTTCTTTTGAATATAATTTTGTAAATTTGCACCATCAATCGAAAAGACAAGAACAATGAAAAAGATCATAACAATCTTAGCTGCCGTCTTCCTGATGGCGATGGCGCCTGCTTCTTCCTGGAGCAGAAACATAGTGAGGGAGCCGCTGGTGCGTACCATCACGATGAACACGGGATTGCCGAGCAGTGCAGGATAAGAATGGATTCATCTGGTTTGGTACCGATAATGGTCTCTGCCGGTATGATGGCTATCATGTGCAGAATTTCTATAACCCGCAGATGCAGTTCGACCAGTATGTAAGTGCATTGGAAGCCTGCGACGAGGGACTGCTGGTGGGTACTCCCAAGGGAGCCTTCCTCTTCAATTTTGAAACGGAGCAGTTTCAGAAGCTGAGCGATCAGATTACTTCCATCATCTCTTATTTCTCTGTTGATGACAACCACAATGTGTGGGTTTCTACCCTGGGACAGGGACTCTTCAGATACAACCTCACTACCCACGAATGCCGTAATTACCAGATTAGGGGATGCAAGGGAGAAGTGGTGGCAACCCTGGTGGATGTCAACAATCAGGTGTGGGCACTCGCCAATCATCTTCCTTCTACGCTCGTCCGTCTCAATAAGGCGAATGATACCTTTGAGGTGTTTCCGTTAAAGGGAGATGCTACCCGTCTTTATGGAATGTCGCTGCTTGCCAATACGGATGGAAGCATTCTGGTGGGAACCTGGAACGATGGATTGTTCCAGGTGGATACCGATGGTACTACCACCCAGCTGATCAATTTTTCGGTAAGCAATTCCGTGCACCACATTCACAAACTCTATAATGACCGGAATATCAACGTGCTCATCGGTAGCGATGATGGAATGGTGGAATACGATATCCAGAAACGCAGCTGGCGAATGGTTTCGGAAGGGGAAAATCCGAGCCGCAGTTCTGCCGAGCGATTCGTGTACAGCATCACTTCGGATAAGGAGGGCGGTCTCTGGATAGGAACCTTCTATGGCGGAGTAAGTTACATTCCTTCTCCTGCTATGAGAAACCGATTTGAGATGCATTCTGCCGGTACCGGCGGACAGAAAGGTAACGTGGTAGGAAGATTTGCCGAGGATGCCAGACATCGTATCTGGGTAGCTACCGATGATGCGGGAGTGGATTGCTTTGATCCGTCAACGGATAGTTTTGTTGATTTCCCGGGCAAGCAGGCTGTGGCACGGTATAATGTGCACGGATTGCTGGCTGAAGGGGATGATCTCTGGATAGGAACCTATGGCAGCGGAATCTTCAGAATGAGTCTGTCTTCCGGGGCGCTGAAGCCTTTTCCTGCAGCCGACGAAGCCTTGGGCAGCAGCTGCTATTGCCTGTTCAGAGACAGCAAGCGCCAGCTCTGGGCTACTTCCATGAGCGGAGCCTGTATGCTGGATGAGCAGAAGCAGATTTTCAAGAAGGTGAAATCATTCAACAGTCTTACCATCGACATCAAGGAAGATAAAAAGGGCAACATCTGGTTTGCTACCCAGGGAATGGGACTCTGGTGCTACCGGCGCAACAAGACCTGGAAGCAGTATCTGAATGATGCGAAGGATACCACTTCTATCTGCAGCAATCAGATAAACTGCGTGCAGGAGGATTCCAAGGGAAGACTTTTCGTGGCTACGAATATGGGATTGTGCGAGTATCAGACATCTTCTGATTCCTTCCACCGTATCGCCATCGATGCGCCTAGTCAGGATTTTGCATCCATCATCATCAATCAGGATGAGATGTGGCTCTCTTCTGACAAGGGTCTCATCAAGTGGATTCCGGGCGAGCCTACGCTGCTGTTCAACCGTTATGATGGTCTCACCTGCGACCAGTTCCTGCCGAATGCCCGCCTGCTGGCTTCAGACGGCAAGGTGTATCTGGGCACTACGCAGGGATTCAATACCTTCTATCCTTATCAGGTAAAGATCAATCACGTGGTGCCTCCGGTGGCAATCACCTCTCTCGAACTTTTCAACAAGCGGGTGGAAGTGGGCTCCGAGAATTTGCCTGAGTCGCTGAACCACATCGAGCAGCTGGATCTCTCGTATGATGAGAACATCCTCAACCTCTCGTTTGCGGCTTTGAGTTATGTTTCTCCCGAGAAGAATCTCTATTCCTACATGCTGGAAGGATTCGATAAGGACTGGGTTACCACGAACGAGCATCGTGCCACCTACACCAATCTGCCTGCCGGAACCTATACGTTCCGTGTGAAGGCTGCCAATAACGACGGCGTGTGGTCGCAGAATGAAGCCAAGCTCAAGATTGTGGTGCATCCGCCTTTCTGGTGGTCGTTGCCTGCCAAGATTCTGTATCTGCTGGTTATCGGCTGGCTCATCTGGTTCTATACCCAGTCGAGGGTGAAGAGAGAGAAGCGCCGCCATCAGGAGGAACTCGACCATCTGGAGGAGAAGCAGGAGCAGGAGATGCGTGATGCCAGACTGCAGTTCTTCACCATGATAGCCCACGAAATCCGTACTCCGGTTACGCTGATTATCGGACCGCTGGAGAACCTGAAGGAGCAATGGCAGAAGATTAGTGAGAGTGTAAAGGATGGTGAGGCGATGAACCAGACCCTGAACGTGATAGACAGAAACGCCCAGCGACTCCTGACGCTTGTCAACCAGTTGCTCGATTTCAACAAGGTGCAGCAGAAGGGTCTGCAGGTTCATTTCCGATTGCAGAATATTTCCAAGCTGATGCATGCGGTGGCAGAACGGTTCGAGCCTACCCTGCAGCAGAAGGGAGCCAGGCTGGAGGTGGATTATCCTGCCGATGATTTTTCGGCCATCATCGATAGCGAGGCGATTACCAAGGTAATCAGCAATCTGATGACCAACGCCACCAAGTACACCCGTGATTACGTGCATCTCTCGTGCCGACTTGCCGAAGATGGCGAGCATTTCATCATCTCGGTAGAGGATAATGGTATGGGAATCAGTCCTGATGAACAGGAGAAGATTTTTGCAGCCTTCTATCAGGCTCACGACAACAAGCCGGGAACCGGTATCGGACTCAACATCGTGAAGAATCTGGTAGAGGCTCATCACGGAATGGTTGAGGTGAAATCGGAAGAAGGAAAGGGCGCCACCTTTATTGTTACCCTGCCTGTCAACCAGGAAGATGCCGTGGTAGAGAAGGAAGAGGATGCCTTGAAGAATCCTATCTCTGAGGAGGATGAAACGATGATGGAGGCTGACGGAAATCCTGATGAAGCCTCTACCGCAGAGAATGCGGAAGAAGCCCAGAAGGGTTATCGCCCTACGATGCTGATTGTGGATGACGACGAGGACATGAGAAACTTCGTGCAGGCACATTTCGCCAAGACGTATCGGGTGCTGACGGCAGAAGACGGCAAGCAGGCGCTGCGCATTCTGAACAAATGTGATGTAACGCTGATAGTGAGCGACTGGATGATGCCGGAAATGGATGGTCCGGAGTTCTGCCGTAGTGTTAGAACGAATCCGAAGACCAGTCATCTGCCATTCATCATGCTCACGGCAAAGACCGATGATGCTAGCAAGGCAGAAGGTATGAACTGCGGAGCTGACATCTTTATCGAAAAGCCATTCTCGATGAAGTATCTGGAGGCGAGCGTGAACCATCTGATAGAGATGCGCAGGCTGCTGAAGAGCAAGTTCTCGCATACGCCGCTGGAACCTATCCAGGAGATTGCGCCAACCAAGATTGATAATGATTTCCTGGTGCAGATGGAGAAGGTGATAGAGGAGAATCTCGCGAATCCGGAGATGAACGTGGCGTTTCTGGCTGCCCGATTGGGAATGAGCCGAAGCTCGCTGTTTAACAAGATCCGCGGTTTGGCTGATGTTACGCCTAACGAGATGATTCAGGTAATCAGGCTCAAGAAGGCTGCTCGCCTGCTGCGTGAGAAGCACTATCGCATCAGCGAAGTGAGCTACATGGTGGGCTTCAGCAGTCCTAGCTATTTCACAAAATGTTTCCAGAAGCAGTTTGGCATGAAACCTGCCGAATTTGCTGAAATGGGATAAAAAAGAAAAAGAGGGTGTGTCTTGGACTTTTGACACACCCTCTTTTTGTTTTTATTCTTTTTAATCAGATTATTTTTTTTAGAATCAGATTATTTCTTCGTTGCTCTGATGAAGAAGCCGATCAGGCAGATGTAGGCGATGAGCGAGCAAAGCTCAGACATTGGGTTCGCCCACCAGCTGTCTGCGATGCTGGCCTCTATGCCGCCAAACTTCAGTAGGGCGCTGACCACACCCATCAAGGCTCCACCGGCAATGAAACCGCTGGCGATGAGCGTACCCTTCTCGCCACGCTCCGCATTCACCTTGGCATCCTTGCTGCGCGAAGTAACATACCAGTTGATGGCGCCACCTACCAGCAGCGGAACGTTCAGCTCCAATGGAATAAACATACCCAGGGCAAAAGCCAGGGCTGGAATCTTGAAGTAAGTGAGCACGATGGCAATCACGGCTCCGATGCCGTAGAGAATCCAAGGTGCACCCACACCATTCATCAGTGGGTCGATGACCGCAGCCATCGCATTCGCCTGAGGAGCAGCCAGAGAGCCGGAAGCGAATCCGTAGGTCTCGTTGAGCAGCATCATCACGCCGCCTACGGTAGCAGCACTCACCAGGGTGCCGAGGAATTTCCATCCCTCCTGCTTCTTAGGCGTAGTACCCAGCCAGTAACCAATCTTCAGGTCGGTAATGAACGAACCTGCCACAGAGAGAGCGGTACAAACCACACCGCCCATAATCAGGGCGGCAAGCATTCCGCCAGGACCTCTCAAACCTACAGCCACCATCACCACAGAGGCGAAGATGAGCGTCATCAGGGTCATTCCCGAAACAGGGTTGGAACCCACGATGGCGATGGCATTGGCTGCCACGGTAGTAAAGAGGAAGGCGATGGCTGCCACCAGCAGGATGGCGATGACGGCGAAGAGCAGGTTGCCATCCATCACACCAAACCAGAAGAAGAGGAAGGTGATGAGGATGGTGACGAGCGAACCGATGGCGATGATCTTGAAAGAAATGTCGCGCTGGGTACGCTTCACGTTCTCATCCACATCGCTCTTGCCCTTCAGCTCCTTGGCGGCAAGTCCTACGGCGCTCTTGATGATGCCCCAGCTCTTGATGATGCCGATGATACCTGCCATGGCGATACCGCCGATACCGATACTGCGCGCATAGGCACGGAAGATTTCCTCCGGACTCATCGCACCCACGGTCTTCACGATGCTGGGATCCCAGGCGCTGAGCACGCTGTCGTGGAAGATGACGCTCATGCCTGGCACAATCAGCCACCATACCACGAGCGAACCCAGGCAGGTGTAGAAGGCGTATTTCAATCCGATGATATAACCCAATCCCAATACGGCTGCACCTGTGTTCACCTTGAACACGAGCTTCGCCTTGTCGGCAAGGTCACATCCCAAACTTACCACACGAGAGGTGAAGTTCTCGTTCCACCATCCCAGACTGGCTACGATGAAATCGTAAAGACCACCCACCAGTCCGGCGATGAGCAGAGGTTTAGCCTGGTCGCCGCCCTTGGCTCCGCTCACCAGCACCTGCGTGGTGGCTGTAGCTTCAGGGAACGGATATTTTCCGTGCATGTCGCTTACGAAGTACTTGCGGAAAGGAATGAGGAACAGGATTCCCAACACACCTCCCAGGGCTGATGCCATGAAGATTTTCATAAACGAAGTCGTCATTTCCGGATATTTAGCCTGCAGGATGTAGATGGCTGGCAGGGTAAAGATGGCTCCTGCCACTACGGCACCCGAGCAGGCTCCGATGCTCTGGATGATGACATTCTCGCCGAGCGCCTTGCTTCGCTTGGTGGCGGTACTTACGCCCACGGCGATGATGGCGATAGGGATGGCTGCCTCGAACACCTGACCCACCTTCAAGCCCAGATAGGCTGCGGCGGCAGAGAAGATGACGGCCATCACGATACCCCATGTTACCGACCAGCCGTTTACTTCAGGATAAACCTTGTCGGGCGGCATCAGCGGCTTGTATTCCTCCCCGTCCTTGAGTTCGCGGAATGCGTTCTCGGGGAGCTGCAAATTATCTTTTTCTTCCATTATTTATTGCTATGAACGATGGATTATTTTTCAATTCTGATGATGTATTCACTCATGAAGCTGGCACCTGGCTGCAGGCTGTTCATCATGTACTTATCCTTGAATTCGCCGGTGTATTCTGCCCAGTCGCAGGTACCGAACCAAGGTTCGATGCAGACGAATGGAGCGTGGTTGCCCGGATTCCAGACACCTACGGCTGGAGTCTTGAACTCTACGGTTACGTGTGGCTCGCCCTTTTCGTTGAGCAGGGAAATCTGCTTTACCTGACTCTTGTCGAAGATGTAGGCATCGTCTGCGAATGACTCGTCTGTTACCTCCAGGATACCGTTGTCGGTCTGGACCGTCTCGCGAGCGTTAGGGTCGATGCAGCCTCCGATGGTAGCGAAGAGACGGGTAGGAGCCTCGTTGTCGAGCTTGAGGAATGCCTTCAGCTTCTCTCCCTTCTTGCAGCCTGGTACCTTGAATGCAGGGTGACCGCCAATCTGGAAGTAGATTACCTTGTCGTCGGTATTCTCAACGTGCCAGATAACGTGGAGTTCGTTGCCGGCAAGGCGATAGGAAACGGCGAGGTTGAAGTGGTAAGGATAGTTCTCGAAGGTCTCCTCGTTGTCGATGAGGGCGAAGGTAAGGCGATCGCCGGTCTTGCCAACGAGCTTGAAATCTACGAGCTTACCGAAGCCGTGGCGTGGCAGGGTGTATTCCTTGTCGCCGATGCGGTAAACGCCTTTCCACAATCCGCCAACGATAGGGAAGAGGAGAGGAGACTGTCCGCCCCAGAATTCCTTGTCGCCATCCCAGAGATACTCGTTACCATTGGCATCCTTGATGCTCTTGAGTTCTGCTCCGTGCGCTGAAATTTCAACGGTGAGCTGATCGTTTTTTATTTGTTCCATAGTTACAAATGTTTATTGTTTAGTATCATATTGATTTCTGCTTTGCTACATAATCTTTGCAAAGATACGATTTATTTTGATAAAGAGCAAGAATCGGGCTGATTTTCTCAAAGATGGCAAGAGATTTATACGATTTTGTTAGTTTATCTCGAAAAAATGCCGTACTTTTGCAGCTCGAAACAAATTATCAGAATAGATTCTCGAAATAATTTCTCAGAATAGATTCTCGATATTGATTCTCAGAATAAATTCTCGAAAGAAATGATATTATATAATAAGGTATAAGAAAAAACTTAGTAAAATAAAAAAGCATTTTTAGTTCAATGACAAGCAGTAATAAAGTTAAGGGCTTTGCGGCGGGTGTTATAGCCGCCGTGTGTTATGGTACCAATCCTTTGGGTACGTTGGAACTTTATGGGGATGGATTCAATTCCAGTTCGGTACTCATCTACCGCTATCTCCTGGCTGTGGCGATGTTTGCCGTGGTGATGCTGTTCCGCAAGGAGAGTTTCAAGGTAAAGTGGGGACACTTGATCCGACTCGCTACGCTGGGTTGCATGTTCTCTCTTTCTTCTGCCACGCTCTATGTGAGCTTCCACTACATGGCGGCAGGTATTGCCAGTACCATCCTCTTTGTCTATCCGATCATGACGGCGATACTGATGACGGTATTCTTCCATGAGAAGGTGACGTGGTCCACCACCCTGGCTATCCTCCTGGCTGTATCGGGTGTGGGCTTGCTCTATCAGGGCGATGGAAACGATAAGTTGAGCACGGCTGGTTTTGCGCTGGTGATGTGTTCGTCGCTGCTTTATTCGCTCTACATCATCTCGGTGAACCAGTGGAAGAATCCGGGAATGTCGAACATCAAGTTCACCTTTTACATCCTGTTGTTCGGACTCATCACGATGTTCATCTATTCGTTTATTGCAGGCGAGAAGATTCTGATGCTGCAGACTCCTATGCATTGGCTCTATGCTGCCCAGCTGGCGTTGTTGCCAACGGTACTGTCGCTCTTCTTCATGACGATTTCCATCAATCTCATCGGCAGTACTCCTGCTGCCATCATGGGAGCGTTGGAGCCAGTAACGGCAGTTATCATCGGCGTCTGTATCTTCGGCGAGAGTTTCTCCTTCCAGCTTGCCATCGGTATCCTTGCCATCCTGGCTGGTGTAACCATCATTATCGCCCGAAAGAAATAATGCATTCTTTTAAACAGAAAAATAATGCATTCTCAATTTTAAAGAGCAAGAACTTTTATTAGAAAAAAATGAAGGCTGCCTCCGCAATCAAGTCGGAGACAGCCTTTTTAGATTGAATTACAATCTTCCCTTTATTTCATTTTATTCTTGTGCTCAGCATGTCTTTGTTTTTTAGCTCGGTACGCCCTGAAAGGGCAAAAGCTTTCTATCCTTTCCCGATTCTATCTCAGAATATCCTTGAGCGCGAAGTTGGCGAGGATGCTGGTGCTCTGGCTCAGCATGCGGATGAACTCCTGCGCCGAGTTCTTCATGTAGGCATCCTTCAGGATGTGGATGCAGCCATCCATCTCGTTGTCTGCCGCATCAATCGGAATCGCTCTCATGCCTTTTTCCAGGATGGTGGTGGATTCTGAAAGAACCGTTACCAGATTGCTGCGATGCAAGAGGTCGAAGATGATGTTCACATTATTCACCTCTACCATGATCTTGAAGTCGAGATCCTTGCCCTCTATCAGGTAATCGAAGGCGTTGCGGGCCTGCAGCCCCTTGCATGGAAGGATGAGGTCGTAGCGCTCCAGCTCTGAGAGCCTGATGGATGAAAGTCGTGCCAGGGGATGGTTCTCGTTCACAATCGCTGCCAGACGGTTGCTGAAGATGGCACGGCTGTCAATCGCCTTGTCTGTCTTGATTGGCTTGAAGGCAAGCACAAGGTCGAGCTCACGCTTCTTCAATCCATCCATCAGCTCCTGCATCGAACGGTACTGGATGTTCAGCTTCACGTGAGGATAAGCATGGAGGAAGGCGATGAGCGTTTCTGCCATGATGTTGCTGAAGGAGTAGGTGACGCCGATGTTCAGTTCGCCCGTAAGCATCTCCTTCAGGTCGTTCATGTGGTCAACGCATGCCATAGTGCAGTTTACGGCATTCTGGGCATAGGGAAGAAGCTCCTTTCCTGCCTCGGTGAGATAAACCTCGTGCGAGTTACGTTCGAAGAGCGGCAAGCCTATTTCCTGTTCCAGATGCGAAATCTGCTGCGAGAGGGTACTCTGCGTGATGTAGAGCTTGCGCGATGCCTCTGAGAAATTGAGCGTCTCGGCTACCTTCAAGAAGTATTTCAGTTGTCGTATTTCCATTTTGTTCCTTTTTTATGGCTATCGGTTTCAGAGATTGCCGATAGCTTGTTCTCGCTGCAAAGATAATGCATTTATTTGGAAATTCAAGAATCTGGGATGAAAAAATATCCCAAATCCTTCAATTCTTTATCACGAATAATCCTGCATTATCTGATTATCATCTTGTGGATGATTCTCATCTCACGCCGTGATTACTTGATTTCCACTTCGTGCAGATCCACGAATTCGCCATTCTTCTTCTTTCTTTCCACCAGCATGTTGAGCAGCTTGCGCTTGCGGTTGTCGGCGATGAAGCGACGGAAGAATACGTTTGGAATAGCAACACCCAGGGCGATGCAGATGATGGCGAGCGAAGCCTTGATCAGGTTGTTCATACCCACGGTTACCTCGCCTACCACGCCGTGCATGTCGATGAAGGCAAACAGGGCACGATACATCAATACTCCAGGTACCATAGGGATGACGCTAGGAATGGTGATGCACTGGTGAGGGGTGTGGAACCAGTGGCGTGCCTTGATTACGATGACGCTGATGAGCGCTGAACCGGCAAGCGAACCGATGCTCAAGCCCATGTCGAGACCTATGTTGCCATTGGATGGACCCAGGTTGACGAAGTTGCGGAAGCAAACGGCGATGATACCGCCCACAGCCACAGCTGGCAACAGTCTTCTAGGAATGCTGAAGATGGTAGAGAAGCCCATGGCTGATACGGCTGCTGCGATGGCAAACTCCCAGTATTCGTGGTGAGGAGTCATCGTAAGATCCGTCACGAAGTTGTCGATGTGGCAAACCTGGATGGCGAAGGCGATACCGAACGCCATGGCAAAGAGCATGAGCAGGGTGTTCAGGGCGCGAACCATTCCCACCTCGATGTAGCCATCGAGCATGTCGCTCACGAAGTTAATCAGCGGAACTCCCGGCACGATGAAGAGGGCGCATGCCATCAACGGGTGCCAAGGGGTATCTGAATGCATGAAGCCCGGAAGGGCGGCTGCGATGGCTGGGTTGAGTGAAAGGAAGGAGGTGAGCCACGCAATCAGCGTTGCCACGAATGCCGAAATACCGATGGCTACATAGTTGTTGCAGCCCTTGGTAGGCAGGAACATTCTCAGGCGGAAGCCCAGGATGGCTGCCAGGGAACAGAAGAAGAATGCTGGCCAGTCGCAACCGAACTGGATGCAGAATCCGCCGCAGGCAAATCCGCCGCCGATGGCTACCTGCCATGGGGTGAAGCTGCGTGGGGTAGCCTTGATATCGTTGAGTGCCTGCTCATACTGTTCGAGCGAATAGTTTTCCTTGATGGCTGTCCAGGTGAGCTTACTTACCATCGAAATGGAAGTAAGGTTGATGCCGTGCTTTTCGCAGCGCTGGAACTTGGAGAAGGAGTGCACCTCGTCGCTATAGTTCACCATCAGCACATTCCAGTTGATGTAAAGGTGCATGTAGCGTTCGTCGAGTCCGAGGAAAGCTGCTGCACGCTTCATTGTTCTCATGATGCGCGATGTGTCGGCAGCACTCTCCATGAGAATGCTACCGGTGCGTAACAACAAGTCGAGTTTTCTTCTCAGTTCTGTTTCTGCTATTTCTTTGCAGTTGCAGTTGTCAATGCCTTTCTCTGCGCAGTCGCAGGTTTTCATTTTTTTTTCTTCCATATATTTTATTTATCCGAATACGAAAATGATAATCTGAATGGTTACGATTCTGAGGAACATGGCAAATGGATAAACATTCGCATAACCTACAGATGGTGCATCTGCTGATGTCTGCTCACGTACGTAAGCCAGGGCAGATGGGTTGGTGTTGGCGCCTGCCAATACTCCGAGCAATGTGTAATAGTTGATGTGGAACACGTATCTTCCGATGATGCCGCCTATGATGATTGGAATCATGGTGATGGCAACGCCGTAGAGTATCCAGGTCATTCCGCTTTCTGATGCCACGGTCTGGATAAACTGTTCGCCTGTGCCCAGTCCCACGCAAGCCAGGAAGATGCAGATACCTATTTCGCGCAGCATCAGGTTGGCTGAAATGGTGTTGTAGGTAACGAGGTTGTACTTCGGACCGAAGTAACCTATCAGGATGGCTACTACCAGAGGACCGCCGGTCAAACCGAGACGCAGGCTCTCGTTGATGCCTGGGATGAAGAATGGGATGTTTGCCACGATGCAACCCAGCATGATACCCAGGAAGATAGGAATCAGGTTAGGGTAGTTGAGGCGCTTCATCTGGTTACCCAATACTTTCTCGGTATGGGCAATGGCAAGCTCGGTACCCACCACGGTAACACGGTCGCCCAACTGCAGTTTCAGATGTGGGGTAGCAATCAAATCTACACCGTTGCGGTTTACTCGGGTGATGTTGGCGCCGAGGCTTGAACGGATCTGAAGCTGACTGATGCTCTTGCCGTTGATGCCTGGCTTGGTGATGCGGATGCGGCGGGTAATCAGGTCTTCGCCGAATTTCTCCTCGCTCACCTGAACCTTCTCGCCGAGCAGGGCGATGACTGGCTCTTCCACGGTAGGGTTGGCTACAATCTGCAGGATGTCTCCCTCGTTGATCTGGGTCTGTCCGTTTACCACCTCATCGTGCTTGTCGCTATCTTTGCGGATAATCTTTGAAACCATGAAGTCGCGCTTCAGTATTTCTCTCATCTGCTTGATGGTGTCACCGAATACCATCTGGTTGGTCACCTGCACAGAGAAGGTGTTCAGGGTCATCGCCTCAAGGTGTCCCATACCGCGCTTGGCATCTGCTTCTTCTTCGCTCTTGTTGATGCGCAGCGCATACCTTAATATAATAAAGGAGAGGATGACGCCGAGCACACCCATAGGGTAGGCGATGGCATAGCCGGCTGCGATGGATGGAGCATCGATGTGGCGCAGGTCGCTGAATGCCTGCTGGGCAGCTCCGAGTCCTGGGGTATTGGTAACGGCACCCGAGAGGATACCTGCCATAGAAGTGATGGATGTTCCCGAGAACGAGAAGATGGCGAGGGTGGTGACGATACTCAACGCTACCACGATGATGCTGAGCAGGTTGAGGCTCTTGCCGCCATTCTTGAACGAAGCGAAGAAACCTGGTCCTACCTCCAGACCGATGGAATAGACGAAGAGAATCAATCCGAACTCCTTGAGGAAGTGGAGCAGATGCTCATCGAGATTGAGAGAGAAGTGACCGAAGATGAGGCCGATGAAGAGAATCCAAGCCAATCCCAGGGAAACTCCCTTTACTCTCAACTTTCCTAAACTCAAACCCAAGGTGATGACCAACGCCAAGATCATCACGGAGTGGGCTACTCCGCCTCCCCACAGATCAGGGAAGCCATAAAACAGATTTTTTAAGATATCCATGTTCTTATATTAAAATTGATTTCTGTCATAACTATTTTTTCTTTATTAGCGATAGTTGCTGTAACATTTACGCTATTTCTGCTTTCTCTAATGCTTGTTATGGATTTTTTACTATAACCGCATTTTGCTGATTTTCGATTGCAAAGGTATGGATAAAATCGAAAGCAAAAAAGAATCGGCGTTGGAATGAGCCGATTTCTGCTATTAAGAATTTCGATAGAAGAAGGGGAGGATAACGGGGAGAATGTAGCGCAGGAGAAAACATTTAGGCGAAATATGAGATTTTTCGGCATAAGATGGCGGCTTTTCGCAGAATTTGTTGTAACTTTGCCTTCACAAATGAATAATAGCGAATAGACAATGGATAATAACAATAAGATGATAACGGATACTCCAAGAGAGAAGGAACTGGAGACCAGAGACGAGCTCTTCCTTGCCGAGGTAAAGGACAAGCGGGTGGCGGTGCTGCTTTCGGGCGGCGTGGATAGTTCGGTAGTGGTGTGGGAGTTTGCCCGACTGGGCCTGCACCCTGACTGCTTCTACATCAAGATTGGTCCGGAAGAAAAGGAGGAATGGGACTGCTCTTCTGAGGAGGACCTGGAGATGGCTACCGCCGTGGCGCACAAGTACGGATGCAAGCTGCAGGTGATAGACTGCCACCAGGAATACTGGAACGAGGTGACCCGCTACACCATGGACAAGGTGAAGGCTGGATTCACCCCGAACCCTGATGTGATGTGCAACAGACTCATCAAGTTTGGTGCCTTCGATGAGAAGATGGGCCACAACTACGACCTCATCGCCACAGGTCATTATGCGCAGACCGAAACGGATGAAAACGGCGATAAATGGCTCGTTACAAGTCCTGACCCTGTAAAGGACCAGACCGATTTTCTGGCTCAGATAGAAAGTTGGCAATTACGAAAAGCGATTTTCCCTATCGGTCATCACATCAAGAATGAAATTCGTGAGATAGCAGAAGAGGAACATCTCGTTAATGCCAAGCGCAAGGATAGTCAAGGAATTTGCTTCCTGGGACAGATCAACTATAACGATTACATCCGCCGATACCTGGGCGAGAACCCGGGCGACGTGATTGAGATGGAGACGGGCAAGCGCATCGGAGGCCACAAGGGTTTGTGGTTCCACACCATCGGCCAGCGCAAGGGTCTGGGCTTCGGCGGCGGACCGTGGTTCGTAATCAAGAAGGATGTGGAGAAGAATATTCTCTACGTGAGTCACGGCTACGACCCTCAGACGGCGTACAAGCAGGATTTCCCATTGCAGGATTTCCATTTCCTCACCCGTGAGGTGGCGATGCAGAAGGTAACGTTCAAGATTCGCCATACGCCGGAGTATCATCCTGCTACTATCGAAAAACTCGAAGATGGCAGATGGATGATTCATTCTGAGGAGGCTATCCATGGCGTGGCTCCCGGCCAGTTCTGCGTGGTGTATGATGAGAACCATCATCGCTGCTATGGTTCGGGCGAGATTACGGTGTAAAAAAGAAAAAGGGAGTATCATCAGCATTTTTGCATTTGCTGGGTACTCCCTATATTTTTTATTCTGTTTCAGGCATTTTGCTCGTGGGCATAATTAGCATAGTTGCCCAAAATCTGTTCAATATGGATTACTTCTGGACAAGAATCCCAAGTAAAGCCACCCCCCATGAGATACCAGTTATTTCTTTCTTTTACAGGTACTTTTTTCATGCTTGGGAAAGCAGAGATAGGCATCGTTATGGAGCGGCCATCTTGCAGGGTAACTTCAAATTTACCTCTTTTGGGAAAAGATAAAGCCTTTATCTTTGGCTTCACATCCCAATAACCTTCTTTCTGATACATATTCTTACTTTTTTATTTTAATGATTTTTATTGTCTTACCTTCCTTGAATTGCTTCCATTGATGAAGTAATTTGGTTTGGTACTTTTTTACTATCTCAATGACTGCTTTGACTTGTTTGTCTGTTAAGTCACCTTGTTTTGCCAATTCTACATTTGGTTCTAGCCAGATTTTACAGAGTTCTTCTGTTCCACGTTTACCCACGTGGACATGAGCTCTGTTTTCATGGTAGTCTGTATTGTAAAACAGAAAGCTCCATATTATCTTGGCTGTTATGTAAAGAAGTACTTTTGGCATAATCTAATGTTGTATTCAACGCTTTTACATTCTATTTGCAAAGGTACAAAGTTTTAGCGAAACAATTGCTCTTTTATCGATTTATTTCTCTAAAAAAAAAACAAAAAAAATCAAATAGCTTTGAATTTACCTTCTTTACTTATCTTTTACGATGCTTTCCAGCAATCCCTGGCAGGCATCTTCCAGAAGCGTGATAACAAGCTCGAAGTCGCTGTAGTCGCCGTAGTATGGATCGGGCACGGTGGTGTATTCACGATGGTGGGTCAGGAAATCTGCCATGCGCACCACCTTGTCCTTATCAGCCTGGCTGGAAGCCATGGAGGTGATGGCGCGGTAGTTCTCGTTATCCATTACCACGATGGTTTCGAATTTCGAGAAATCGGATTTCTGGAACTGGCGGGCGTGACTGTTGAAATTGTAGCCATGCTCGGCTCCGCATTTTCTCATGCGGCTGTCGGGCAGCTGACCTTCGTGCCAGTTTCCGATTCCGGCAGAATCGATTTCAAACTCATTCTCCAGTCCTGCCTTCTCCACCAGGCTCTTCATAATGCCCTCGCCGGCTGGCGAACGGCAGATGTTGCCGAGGCAGATAAATAATACGGTATGTTTACCTTTCTTTGTCATTCTTCTGATATTTATGATTCTTATTTTTAGCTTTGGATTTGAATCCTGCTAGTTTATTTTTTGCAAAGTTAGTATAAATATCTGTATTATGCAAGGGTTTTCCTTTCTTTTTGATTTTCTTCATAAAAAAATAATCGGGAGAAATATTTTTCCAAAAAATGATATGAAAAAATATTCTCCCGAAATCTGATATGGATGAAAAATCTTAGTCGATTTCCTCGTCAGCCTCGTAACCACCCATTTCGCGGATGGCATTCTTCAGCATCGTGTACTGCTGGTAGAGGTTGTTTACAGCCTCTTCGCCCTTGGTGTAGTCGTGCATTGGCGCCTTGAGGAAGAAGCTCAGGAAGCGCTGGATGCCGTAACGGCCGGCACGGGCTGCAAGGTCGCTCAGCAGACAGAGGTCGAGCAACAATGGAGCAGCGAGGATAGAGTCGCGGCAGAGGAAGTTGATCTTGATCTGCATTGGGTAACCCATCCAGCCGAAGATGTCGATGTTGTCCCAACCCTCCTTGTTGTCGTTGCGAGGTGGATAATAGTTGATGCGTACCTTATGATAATACTGGGTGTCCTTGTCGTTGCCGTGGCCGTAGAGGTCTGGCTGCTCCTCTGGCTTCAGAATAGTCTCCAGGGTGGAGAGCTTGCTCACCTCCTTGGTGTGGAAGTTGGCTGGCTCATCGAGAACGAGACCGTCGCGGTTGCCCAGAATATTGGTAGAGAACCATCCGTTCAAGCCCAGGCAGCGGGTGCCGATGATTGGAGCGAAACCACTCTTCACGAGGGTCTGACCGGTCTTGAAGTCCTTGCCTGCGATAGGCATGTGGGTCTTCTCAGCAAGTTCCCACATGGCAGGAATGTCAACCGTAGTATTAGGAGCACCCATGATGAAAGGAGCACCCTCGGTAAGGGCAGCGTAAGCGTAGCACATGGATGGGGCGATGTGCTGGCGGTCGTCAGCCTTCATCGCAGCCTCGAGAGCTGCCAATGTGCCGTGAATCTCCATATCCACAGGTACGTAGATTTCTGTAGATGCAGCCCATGCTACGACGATGCGTGAGCAGCCGTGCTTCTCCTTGAAGTCGCGGATGTCCTGGCGCAGCGCCTCTACCATCTCCCAGCGGGTCTTGCAGTCCTTCACGTTGTCGCCGTCCAGGCGCTTGGCGTAGTTCTTGTCGAATGCAGCCTTCATCGGAACAATCTGCTCCAGCTCCTCGCGCACAGGGTTGATGTCCTTCTCCTTCAAAACCTCGGCATACATGGCAGCCTGATAGGCATTCTGAGGATAGACATCCCAGGTGCCGAATACGATATCGTTGAGGTCGGCAAGAGGAACGATATCCTTGTAGTGCAGATACTTCTTGTCTGCGCCCTTGCCCACACGAATCTTGTCGTACTGAGTCATTGAGCCTACTGGCTTGGTAAGTCCCTTGCGGGCCATCAGCACACCTGTCATGAATGTAGTAGATACTGCACCACAACCTACAACCATAATACCCAGCTTGCCATCAGCTGGTTTTACATTGTTCTGTTCCATTTTTAATGAATTATTAAGTCTTCTTATTAAATTCGATTGATTGAATCGGGGGCAAAGATAGTGAAAACTGATGAATAAAAGGCAGTTTTCCCCTATAATCTGCCATAAATTTAGAAAAATTAGCATTACAGAGGTGAAAAAAGCGAGAAAAAGTAAGTATCTTTGCATCATATTTTAATAATTCAAAGTTTTTTATAGCATGACAATAACGCTTATTATCTTGATCATTACGGTTGCCATGTTTATTTGGGGCAAGGTGAGAGCCGATATCGTGGCGCTCACAGCCTTGGCAGCACTCCTGGTTTTCGGAATCCTTACGCCAGCCGAAGCTCTGGCTGGCTTCTCTTCCCCCATCGTCGTCATGATGATCGGACTCTTCGTGGTGGGTGGAGCCATCATGCAGACCGGTCTCGCCAAGCTGACGGGCAATAAACTGATGGCACTCTCGCGCGGCAACGAAACCATCACCTTCCTGCTGGTGATGCTCGTAACCTCCTTTATCGGAGCCTTCGTGAGCAATACCGGAACGGTGGCCCTCATGATGCCTATCATCATGAGCCTGGCTGCAGGTTCGGGCATGCAGTCGTCGCGCTTCCTCATGCCGCTCGCCTTCGCCGGAAGTCTGGGCGGAATGCTCACACTCATCGGTACGCCGCCCAACCTGGTCATCGACGAGGTGCTTACCGAGGCTGGCTATCAGCCGCTCGCCTTCTTCTCCTTCTTCCCCGTGGGAATCATCGTCATCGCCATCGGCATCATCGTGCTTATGCCGCTCAGCAAGATCTTCCTCAGCAGGAAGCAGAGTGGAAAGAAGAAGAAAACCAAGTCGCTCGACGACCTGGTGGATGAATACCGACTGCTCGACAATCTGCATCGCTACATCGTGCCGAGCAACCGGACTTCTGCCGCCAAGGATGAAAACGGCGAGCCGATGAACATCGTGGGAAAGACCCTGAAGGAACTCAGCATCCAGAAGAAATATGGAGTGAGTATCATCGAGATCAGAAACGAGAAGAAATCGAGACTCGGACTGGTGCAGGACGTAAACCAGAACATGGCGAAGAGCAGCAGTACCATCCAAGAGCACGACATCCTATATATAATAGGTGACGAGCAGAAGATGCAGCGCTTTGCCCAGGATTACGGACTGAGGAAGATGAAGGACGTGAAGATTGATTTCTACGACCTGGGATTGACCGAGATCGTTGTGATGCCTACCTCCAACTTTGCCGGTCTGCGCATCGGCGAGGCCAACCTGCGCAAGCGATTCGGCATCAACGTGCTGGGTGTGAAGCGAGGCGGAAGCTCATCATCCTCTTCTTCTGAGGGTGGCAGAAGCGGCAACGAATACATCACGGACAATCTGATAGCCACCAAGCTGCACGTGGGCGACATGCTGCTGGTGCAGGGCGAATGGACCAATCTGGCGCATCTTACTGCCGATACTACCAACTGGGTGGTGCTGGATCAGCCGGAGAAGGCTGCCGACAAGGTGCTGCTGGATTACAAGGCGCCTGTGGCTGCTGCCATCATGCTGCTGATGATAGCCATGATGGTGTTCGATTTCATTCCGGTGGCTCCGGTAACGGCGGTCATCATCGCCGGACTGCTCACGGTCTTTGCCGGATGTTTCCGCAACGTGGAGGCTGCCTACAAGACCATCAACTGGGAGAGTATCGTGCTGATAGCCGCCATGATGCCGATGTCAACGGCGCTGGAGAAGACGGGTGCTTCGGCATTGGTATCTCAGGGGCTGGTGGACAGCCTGGGAGCGATGGGCCCTACGGCTCTCCTGGCGGGCATCTACTTCACCACCTCGCTCATGACGATGTTTATCAGCAATACCGCCACGGCGGTTCTCATGGCGCCTATTGCCCTGGTGGCAGCCCAGCAGGTGGGAGTGAGTCCATACTCCTTCCTCTTTGCGGTAACCCTGGGAGCCAGCATGTGCTTCGCCTCTCCGTTCTCCACTCCGCCTAATGCGCTGGTGATGAAGGCGGGTGGCTACACGTTTATGGATTATGTAAAGGTAGGCTTGCCGTTGCAGATTATCATCGGCGTGGTCATGACCTTCGTCCTGCCGCTGCTGTTTCCTTATTAAATTAAGGTAATGTTTCCTTATTAGGAATCTGTTTATTAGGATTCTTAGAAAAAACAAGATAAATCCCCAATCCGGGGCTCGCAATGGAGCCTTGGGATTGGGGATTCTGCGTATAAAGACTTAGCTGAAAATAGAGAGTGGAATGGGGAGATGAGATTTGTAATCCTAAGATGTATGGTTACAGATCTACATTATCTCCGTTGCCATCAGAGCCGGTATCGCCGGTATCGGTCTTGCCGCCCTCGGTATTACTTCCCTCGGTATTTCCAGACTGTGAACCGCCGCCAGGGTTATCGCCGTTTCCGGTGCCGCCAGGGTTAGTGCCGCCGCCGTTTGGATCCTTGTCTGGGTCTTCCACGTCACCGCTGTCGCCCGAGGTAACGTTCTTCACCACCTTGCCGTTTCGGTCGATGCAGGTAATCTGGATAGGAGTTCTCTGCAGCTCATCCTTGATATCCACGTTCGGGGTGAAGATCACTCGACGGGCGGTGATGAGGCTGCCTGCCACCTCACCCACGGTAGCCACACTCTTGGCGCGCACGCCGAATCGCATAGTTCCCAGACCTGGGATAGCTACGGAGTGGCCTTCGGTTGACCACGCCTTGATTACCTCGCCGGCTGCATCCCAGCATGCCTGCATCACGCCGCGGCTCACGCCACTTCTCAGAGCAGCCTCCTTGATCACCTTGCTCTCAGAGAGCTTGCTGTAAAGCTCGGTACCGAGCACGAAACGATACTTACCTTTCAACTCACCCACCTGGATGAGGGTTTCCTTTGCTTTCAAATTGATAGACATAATTACTTAAAATTTAAATTGTTAATAAAAAGATAAAAATAGTAAAGCCCCCGTTCCCAGCGATTCCATCGCTGGTCTCCCTAGTCATCCCTTCGTATCAGCAATCCTTCTTCATCGAATAGTGATAGTAGGCACGAAGTGGCTCGAGTCGGCTCTTGTCGAGATATTGTTCTCCTGCTGCTGCCGCTGGTTCTTCCCGATCACGAGTCCCGCGGTACACGAGCTGGTGAGGAAGGTGACGATGGCAGAGCATACGGCCACGATGAGATACTTGATGAATGCCTTCATGTTCTCATTCATGTTCACTTTCATGTTCTGTTTCATAAGCAATACGATTTTAAAATGTTAATACTAGCAATCCGGTCTTTCCCCCAGAAGCCTTTTTTCATTTTTCCAACTGGAGAAATATTTTTCTCCAACTAGGAAAGTGATTTTCCTGCGCTTTCTGAATCACGATGCAAAGATACAAAAACAGCCGCCAGCGGTTATGCGTTGGCGGCTGATGCCGTGAGATGGCGGCACATTTTTACTCTAAACTCTAAACTCTAAACATCAAACACTATCCCGGTTCCCCCAGGTATTCCACGATGGTCTTCACCTGCTTGGGCGAGAAGGCCTTGCTGGTCTTGCGGTACCCCATATCCAGGAGTTCATTCCATAGCGGGGTGCAGAGATGGATCCAAGCCATCAGATGGTTGACGGCTGTACGTGGATAACTCTCGGGAAAGTACATCAAGGCAAGTTCCTTCTTGGTGTACGTACGGATAATAAATTCTTCCATTGTATATTGTTTTTTTTTATTATCTTTGCATAGAAATTCAACATCAGGGTGT
>UQWP01000044.1 GCA_900544825.1 uncultured Prevotella sp.
TGTGCTTACAGCGTATAGCTGCTTAGCACATTATTGAATTATTAACGAACTATTGAGGAAAGAAATGTTTCACCTATTAATATATATATATAAGGTATGGAAAAGATAATAAGTAATAAGGCTGCCTCCTTTGCCAGCATGGAGCTTGTCAGATATGCGCTGGAACGGGCAGACCTGAGAGCCGGCAGCATCCTGGAACAGTACCGCAAGTCAACCGACCGCAACTATACGCTGGCAGGTTTCATCATGACGGTGTTCATGGCGCTCACGGCTTTCCTTGCCACGGAGAAGATGACCCTGATGCTGATGGCCATCACGCTCCCTTTATGGATAGGAACCGGAGTGGCGCTGCTCATCCTGTTCTGCAAGGTGATGTGGGTACACGACTTCATGGCACTGGGAGATGATGCCGCCATGATGCTGAGAGATGATCTGGTAGCCGTGGCTATGAACAAGGGCTTGCAGGATGATGATAAGGCAAACGATGAATACCTGCATCATCTCGTGATATCATCCATCAGGCGCACTCTCAGCGCCACGGAGCATAACCGAGCCTGCCTTAACAGGAGAAACCGCCACGTAAAACGGGCGATGACCGCAATCATTGCCTCGGTGATAGTGAGTGCAACGACTACGGTCATCCTGCTGGCCTTATCTTCTAGCTGATTATTTTCAGAAAAAGCACGAAAAAACCCCGATGCGTCACGCACCAGGGTTAATGTTTTACACTTTTTTATTGTTTGAAATTCCCGTTCCTATTCCGTACAGAACGGACCCGATAAGAAACGGGTGGAGCGAATTATTAACACACGCCTGTGGTTCAATTCTAACCATTAGTAAAAGAAATCTACACGTACTAAACGTATGAGTTGATTTTAGCATATCTTTCCCCTAACTAACTCAATCATTCAAAGATTTTAATATTCTATCATCTATTTGGCAAAAATTAGCAGTTTTGGATAGGAGAGCCTGGTATGAGGATTCTGGCTCACCACCTCCATGCGCACAGCCTTGGTTCCGTATCTGAAGAAGAGGAACTTCTTCGGCACCCTATGGATGATCATCTGCAGGGTATCCCTGATCTCTATATGGGCATGGAAGCTGTCAGCCTCCAGTGTCCCCCGCAGACTCACCCATGGATCACTCCAGGATATCCTCTGCGGGGGTATATAAAGAAGCATATCAGAACCTTGCGCTGTGGTATCTGTAGAGTCGGAGGTAACGGCAGCATGAATATCTACCGAGGAAGAAGAGGGAGCCTTTATTGCTGCCACCATCCGACTGTTCCTGATTTTCAAATCCTTCTTGGTAACGGCAAGGAGAGAATTGGGGTTACGCTTTAGGCTGGACGGCTCCAGCAATATGGCTGAAACTGATGCCGTCGGCTTACCTGACTGCGTCTGCCCAATCTCCACCTCACCGTTATGAAGTAGTAAATCCTGATTTCTGCTGATGCGCTCAGAATACTTCTTGTAGTTATGGCATTCCCGCAGCAACATCACTGCCGCCAGAGGAACGAGCACCAGCACGACTACCTTAAGAAAACTCGAAAAACTAGTTTCTTGCATCTTCACAACTAACTAAACACTAAACAAAAAATTAAAAAAGACTACTGACTATTAACTAATAAACCTATAACACTATCCTTATCTGCATTTTGACTTCACGGTCTTGATGATCGAGGTGATAGTGGTGAGGTATGCCGGATCTGTGGCATACTTGCACCCCACTCCGTCGCATATCTTGCGGGCAAACTGGTAGGCATCCTTGCGGAATGGCCATGCATCCTTGTAGCCCGACTTCTGGAAGAGCCGCTCATGCTCCTTCAGACACTCGCCTATCGTGGGAAAATCCTTGAAGGCTCGCTCTACCGTATAGTACCAGAGGTTCTTGCCCTTCACCTTGCATACCGAGAGGATGCGGTCGGGAGCCTTGAACTTCTGGTTGGGAGTCTTGAGATATTCGTGGGTCTTCACCATCACGATAGGACCATCCCACTGGCTTCCCTTGGTAATGCCGAAGAGGTTGGCCTGGCCGATTACCTTGGAGCCCCATCCCGTCTCAAGCATAGCCTGGGCGGTGACGAATGCAGGATCTATTTCCGTATTTGCCTCCACGGCTGCAGCATACACCTGCCGGGCGAAGGCCATCTGAGTTTTGTTTGGCATACCTTATATATATTAATCATTTAACGAATCAAACTTCTTCCTGGGCATCCTTGTCAGAGAACCTGATAGGCTTGCCGCTGATGTATTCTCCGCTGTCGTTGAAATCCTTCATACGCTTCACGAAGTTCTTGGGCAGTATGGGATATATCGCCTGAATGTTCTCTATGATGGAGAACACCTCCCTCACCATCATGAACACACAGAGATAAGTACCAATCCACTGCATCGGACCCACCACGGCGCCGCCGACGGTGGCATGGCTGGCAAAATTGCTGAGGATCATCAGGAAGATATATATCACAATCTTGCGGGTGAACCGTGAGAAGAACGATTCGCTCGATGCATCCTTGTGAATGAAATGCTTCCACACACCCAATATGGTATCGATGGCGATTGCCACCGCTATCCACTTGGCAAACTCCCAGTCCTGATATACATACTGGAATCCTTCCGTCACTATCGTGATCGGAAGTGATGTGATTGCTATCATCGGTATATTATGTTTTAATTGTTTCATATCGAAGGTCTTTTTGTTGTAAGACGTTGCAAAGATACGCATTTTCTAGCAGATGGCAAAGGACTAACCTTTCATCATCTTGCGGGCTATGCGGTGGGTATCCAGGATATCCGCACCGGTGGCAGAGAGCATCAGCGTCCACCCATAGCTCTGAAGCTCGGCAGAGACAAACGGAATGATCTCGCAGTTGGCAACGCTGTCGCGGTTCATCCAGTAGAGTTCCTCGCGCTCGGCATCTGCCATGATGCGTGCGTGGATCTTGGAGAGCATCTGGAGGGTGCGGTCGTTGGCTATGATGCGCTCGAGCATATCCGATGTATTAGGCAGCTTCATCGCCACCGTCACCGCTATGCGCTGGGTACACTCGAAGCTTCTGCGGCCATCGCTCTGCATATCCACCTCGCCGTAGTCCACGAAGAGGAAGGAGCCGGTGAGCTTGTCGATGCGCTGCTTCAACTCATCGAACGACTGGCCATACACGTAGTTCTCTATCTCGGGAACCAGTTCCTTCTCTTGCATATTACTCAATTCACCGAGCACGGTGGCATATTCTTCCATGCTGCTCTCGCCCTTGGTAGCAATACCCCTGGTGATGCCTGCAGAAGCAGGAAACTTGGCGAAATATGTAAATAGATCCAATAACATAAGCTTATAATTTTGTCGCAGGAAAGCGTTTTCCTGCCTGGTTATACTATCTTGTTGATGATATCAATGGGCAGCCCCACCTCGGTGGCTATCTTTGCCACTTCCATGCCGGAAGCCTTCAGGCTCTTCACTCCGTCGATGGTCTTCTTGCGCAGGATGCGCAGGTAGGTGAGCACGTTCATCTGCTCTACCTGGCGGGCATTGCCCAGACCGTCCTTCGAGAGGTCGTAGAGTGCATCGGTGGCATCGGTAGTGATGCTGCAGCTGCCCGGCTGCACCGCAAACTGGGTGAGCAGCGAGAATTCCGTCTTCGAGAAGAGGAAGTTGTTTACTGCAGTAAAGTTCAGGGCTATCGCCATGAGCGTATTGGCAGGCAGTTTTCTGAACTGCTGTGCCAGCTTCTGTGCCTTCTCCGAGGAATATTCGCCCTTGCCGGAATAGAGCACGGCTGCCAGCAGCGGCAGACTCGCCTCGCCCATATCGAGAAGCTGGCGCGCCTCGATATACTGCAGCGCCGTGAGCGAGCAGGTGAGCGACTGGAAGTCGGTATTGATCTCGTAGCCGTAATACGCCTTCTGGTCGATGAAGACGATAGGCAGCTGCTGTCGGCAGAAGCAGAGATCGAGTACAATCTTTCCGTCAGCCTCCTTGAAGATGAAGGTAAGCTGGTCGGCTATCGCCATGAAGTTCTCGAGAGCCTTCTCGTCTTTTTTTATCTTTTTCAGATCCCAGTTCATCAGGTAGCAGAGGAACAGGCACTTGATGGCACCTGGGGGATACAGCCCACTCTCCATGAGCGGAAGCAGCTCAACAAGCTTCAGGAACTGCTCAGAAGTGAGTAGTTCCCATGAGTTCGGGATTTCGTATTCCTTCCCGTTGGCTCTTACGGAAATCGATTTTTTCATAAGCTATGGCATTAAGTACATATTATCATCCGGTCGGTTCTCTGCCGAGAAGGAGAGGAAATCATTACCTTCCTGGGCATCGAGCAGCATATCCACATTGTGGAGCAGGTCTTCTGCCTCGCCGTCCAGCTGCGTGGCAAGCTGCAAGGCACGGCTCGCTTCATCGCTGCCCGAACGGGTAGCGGTATTGTCGTCGAAGAGGTTGCGGATGGTGGCGGGGAATTCCAGGATATCGAAGCGCCGGAGCGACTTCGCCACGGTCTTCTTCACCAGGGCCCGCTTCAGCATAGGCAGCGCCTTCTGGGCAAACTCGGCAAAGGTATGGTCTTCCCCACCCTTCTCCAACCGCTCGAAATAGGCGCCTATGCTCTCGTCGAGCACCTCCTTCTGCAGGGGTACGCAGCGGAAAAAGAAGAGATACGAGAGGTCGATAGGGTAAATTTCATCGAATTCATCGGCTGTATCTACCTTCAGCTGGCTGAGCATCCTGTAGTAGTTGGTCTTGCGCCAATCTTCCATGGCTAGGCTGATTTCGGCGGTTTCATCGTCGCTGATCTCCTCGGCAAGCTCCGAAATCAACGAATCCATCGCATTGAAGTAATTCTCCATGTACGAGCGCTTCATGCCTTCAAGCTCGTACTTGTAGAGATTCACATCGTTCTTCCTGCGGTTTACGGCATCGAAGACGATCTGGGTGGCAAGCGTCAGGTTCGCCATGGCTGCACGAAGGAAATCCTTCAGGCAGCTGTCTTCATCCTCGATGGCAACAATATCGAAGAACGTATTGCCACCAATAATGGCAACAATACGCTTGCGTGCGGCAACGGCAGAACCCCGAAGGCTGTCGAAGTCGGCACTGGTATCAGCACCTGGCGCACTGTTGCAGAACTGCGCGTAGCTGCTGAAGAGGTCTTTGAGTTGAAATTTCTTGTTCATGACTGCTGGCGGTTTAATCGGTCATCCGGAGAGATATCTTCCTGTCGCTGCGGAACCTCGCGGTAGAAGCCTAGGCGGCAACCCTGCCTGTAGAGTTCCGGGAAGTTCAGGCGCAGCGCCCAGTTGAGCGGTTCTGCACAGACCTCATCCTCGGAGGTGAGCGACATGATGTAGATGAGATAATTATAATAGGTATCGCTTCCACTCTTCGAAATCACTCCATCCTTATCTACTGCAGATATGGCTGCATCGAGACCTACGGAAGAGAGAAGAGCCTGCTCGGTGCGCTTGTCGTAGGAGATGAGCGACTCTATGTACTCCTTATACTTGAGGTCGATGGTTTCCACCTTCCACGACTGCTCGTGTCCCTGGGCATCCATGAAGGAGATGGAAGAGAATCCCTTGCCCTGATTGTCGGCTCCCGAGAGATAGGTGCTGAACTTGCGTACCTCGTCGCGGACGTAGCGCACCATACACGACTCCTTGAAGTCGGTTCCGATATCGATGCCGTTGTACTTCAGCAGCTCCATATCCTTTGCCTTGCGCCGCTTATTCTCCTCGCAGAGCTTGGTCATCTGGGTGCGCTTGCTCTGGATCCAGGCGTTCGGAATGATGACGTGTACCTTTGCTGCAAGCGAGTTTTTCAGAAAACTGTTGATGTACCGTGCCGTCTTGTTGCTTCCCTGGATGTAAGGTCTGGCTCCCTGGTGCGTCTCGTTGGCGCCATAGAATTCATCCACCGATTTCTCTCTATGGTGAGAGATCGCAGCGTAGTTGTAGTTGTCCACCTCGCTGAAGCTAAACTTCGGATAAACCGAGTAACTTGATAAGCCGTAGGCGAATCGCCCTACCACTACCTGGCGGAAATCGCCGTAGGATACAAGCTCGGAAACCACATCGTGGCGGGTTGTGGCAAGGCGGCAGTATCGGTTTTCCATGGCTTCCAGTGCTGCCACCGGCTTGCCCATGCCTATCACCTTGCCTCGGGTGAAGCGCCATTTCACGAAGAAGTCGCCGAAGTAATAGTAGTTCTTGATGCAGGTCTTGCAGAACTCCTCTACCGATGGGATACCACGGGAACTCCAGGAGTCGAGCCATTCCATTACTTCCGGCTGTTCCTCGTACTTGCGTACCAGCTTGCCGTCCTCGATAGCCTGCTTATATACGACAAGCCCATGACCGTAGAGCATCTTGATCTCCTTGGAGTAGAGACGCGGAAGCAATCGGTTCTCCTTGATCTCCTTGGTCACCTCCTCGCATTGCTGGTTGTTGTAGCCGCGCATCAATACCTGATAGCCCTGTATGCCCAGATACTGGTGCTGCTGCATCCAGAGCGTACCACCGAACGGAGACTCCAGGAGTGGTGACTGGAAGAGCTGGTCTGCACCCAAGGCAGGATCACCCTCGCCCAGCTGGAAGGTGAAGGTATTGCCATCGGCAAGATAGATGCCGGCATTGCCATACATATCTATTTCGTAATCCTTGTTCATAGCCAATCTATTTTGTGTAATTTAAATCCGTCCTGAGGGAACCCCATGTACCTGATGAGGATCCTGTAGCACATCTTTGGATTCCCGTCCTCGTCGGTATAGAGGAAGTAGTTTTCCCCATCGATGGCGAAGCGCTCTCTGGGGAGCTGGGTGCGGTACTTGCAGTGATGACGCACCTGAAGCTCGGCGCTTGCCTCGTCTCTCTGTCTGGAATAGGGAAAGAAGACCAGGGTAAACTCCCCATCGGGCAGCTTACTGATCTCCCTGGCCCACTGCAGCGCCGTGATGCCATCCATGATGATGTTCTTGCTCTTCTTGTTCATAACGATGCGAAGATAGCAAAAAAATATCGCCCTGCAAAAGACCGGCTGCACCCTGCTGCCGTCATATTTCCGAGAATCGTAAGGGCTGCACCTCTATTCCTCTTCCCAGCGGTGCGTGCAGAATTCCGTGACGCGTTTTTCTGGGATTTTTCTCTGGCGGGGCTGCTTGGGCTGATTATCAGCATCTTGCGTTTTGCACCCCTTCATTTTAACTGAATTATTGGTTCCTGCAGCATTTTTATTGCTGCAGATCCATAGCATTATCCACCGTTTATATCTCGAAATTGTCGGGTAAATCGGTAGGATACGTACTTAATTCTGCCTTCACTGCATCAGAATAGAGACCGTAGAGCAGGTAAATCATGGCTGAAGGAAGCTGCGTGGTGAGTCCTGCCTGGTTCTTGAGCTGCTGCTTCTTCTCCGAACTCTTGTCGAGCTCTATCTTGCCCTCCGTCTTCTTCAGAGGAGAGATCATGATGGCGCTGCACAGGTTCTTGCACTCGTTCTCATCGATGCGTACGATAGGAAGCAGCGGGCTACGCTCTCCGAAGAGCATCTGGCAGAGCTTGAACTGCTGCCAGTGGTAGATGGTAGGCGCATCCTCGTTGTAGAGCACCACCATGAAGCCATACGATTCCAGCGCTGCCTTCAGGTTGAGCGAGTCGGTGGTTATCTGTTCCCGTTCCTCCTTGCGCTTGTTGCCGGCGCGGTCCGGGTAGAGATAGATGGTCTTGTTGACTGCTGCAGATCCGAAGAACTGATGCACCTCTGCCACCAGGTCGTTGTAATCCTTGGGCAGGAAGGCAAAGAACTCCTTGATGATATCGAGCCTTCTGCCATAGTCCTTCTTCTGGGCTACGATGAGCGACTGGAAGTTGCCAGGGTCGTAACCCATATAGAGCGGCTCCTGGGGGTCGTAGTGAAGCAGGTACTCGGCAGAGAGGATAAATCTATCCTTCAGGTTCAGGCGAAGAATCGACTCATATTTGTAGCTGTCCTTGAACTGATGCCTTACGTGGTCGTAGTTGATGAAGAACTTGTTGGTTACTTCCTTGTGGCGGATGGCACAGATGGCGGTGAGGAACTCGTCGATATCCAGGGTATCGAGCTGCGTCTTGAAGAACTTAGGGCCCAGAATATCCTTGTTGCAGAAGGAGGATGCACGGATATAGAAGATGGCGTTGCGCCTCATGTCGGCAAGGCGCGGCTTCCATCGCTCCACGAAGGAATTGAGTCTGACCGTCTCGAGTCGCATCTTTTCCAGGAGTACCGGATCCTTGGAATCCCGCTCCTGCTGTCTGAGAATGAAGAGTCGGTAGAGACTCTTGTTGAGTTCCAGGGAAACGGTAGCGATCTCCTCGATAAGCTTCGGGTTCACCTTCTTCTCGTACTCCTCGAACCAGTCATCCTCTCCGAGGTCAACACGGGCAGTATCACTCACGCCGGTAACACCTTCATAGTAAGCAGAGCATCGCACATTGGCTGGACCTCCACGCAAAGATGGGAAGAGTCGGGTCTTCAGCTTCTCGCCGCTGTTGTGCTTCATCTCCTCCACGAAGGCGTGCACGGCATTTCTACCTGCCACGGATTCCGGCTGGTCGCTTGATACCAGCTGAAGGTGGGCGCCATTGC
This sequence comes from uncultured Prevotella sp., assembly GCA_900544825.1. Taxonomy (GTDB): domain Bacteria; phylum Bacteroidota; class Bacteroidia; order Bacteroidales; family Bacteroidaceae; genus Prevotella. The sequence goes on from UQWP01000044.1 coordinate 8,617, forward strand.
GGAAGATCACGCTATGCTTGGCATAGGCTATCGGGTATCTCGGCTTGCGGAAGTGGGAAGGCAGCGTGCTCTCCCCTACCACGTAATCGATGCCATACTCGAGCATAGGGCGCTGCTGGCCGTTCACCACAACCTGACGGGAGAAGTATGCCTGGATGTTAGGCCAGACGTTGGTCATCAGCGCCACATAGGTCTTGTGGACCAGGAAAGAAAGCTCTCCCGGCATATCATTGGCAACACGTATCAGCCGGGGACCCGTTACACCTTCAGTCTTTCCTCCGGCACGGGCTACCTCCGCAAAAAGCATGTTGGGGTCGATGATATTGGCAAGCAGCTGCATGCCGTTCATATAATAATGCTCGAATTCACCGAGCGAATTGTCATTCAATATCAGTTGGCTCATCGCTTAAATCCTCCACAATTTCCGCTTCCTGAATGTCAGCATCACGAAGCAGGCGTTTCTTCTCTGAGCTCTCGATAGGCAAGCCATCGATGAGCGAAATATAGAAGCCGCGGTTGTGCTTGGCGGCAATCTCCTTGAGACTCTTTTTCTGAAAACCCAGCTCCTCGGGAGTAATCTCCGGGGTGATGAGGAACACCACGCCGAGGTCTCTGTCGGCTTCTGCCTGCTCTGATGCTCGGCGCCGGCATTCCAGAGCCTGGTCCATGCAGGCCTTCTGCATCTTGTAGTCGCGCTTGGCAGAGCTTAGCTTGGCAAGGTCTTCATACTTGTTGGCAAAATCGTTCTCCCAGACCTTGATGCTTACGTTGCAATCAACGTTGAAGTAAGATATCGCCTGGTTGATGCGGGTCATGCAGGTACGCACATCGAGGGAGATCTTCTGCTGTGCGGCTATGCGCTGCTTGAGCTGGCGAGCGCCACGGGTAATGTTGCGCTCGTACTCGTAGATCTCGGCAGCCCACTGCAACTGCTTCAGGAAGGTCTTCACGTCCTCCGGAATGCCTTCACCATCGCCCGTAGTGAGGAAGGTGGTGATAAGATCCGGATGTACGCTCTCCAGTTTTTCTATCTCGCTTTTCATACGCCGAACAACTCCTTTCTCAGTTTAAGTTCCTCACGGTCCTGCATACGCTCGTTCAGAAGCTTGATGGCATCGAGGTCTCCATTAGCAGCCAGCTCGGCTATCTTGCCATCAGCCTTGAGCTGAGCCTGCTCAAGCACTCCTCCGTTTTTGACCATCTGAACGCAGGTTTCTGCTATCTTTCGTAATTCCTTCTTATCCATCTGATTGATCACTGTATTGTTCCATCACCATCTTGAACATGCGTTCACGCTCCTGATGGCGCTGGAGGTTTTCACGGTCGCTGGCACGTTTGTCCTTGCGATCGTTTCTTTTAATATAACTCTTGTAGCGCTTGATATTATCGAGCACGTTCTTGTGCTTATGAAGAAACTCGGCTGGGTCCTTCTTGAAGAGCTTCACGAGTTCATCGAACTCAGACTTGCCCCTCAGAAGCGGGTGCTTATAGAGGAACTTGCCGGTATCGTTGTATGCCTTCAGCTCCTCGAAGGCTTGAAGGTTCCTGATGCGGAGTTCTGCCATGGCAGCCACATCCCGCTCCTTCGGCTTCTTGTCTAGAACCTCGTCGAGTTTCTTCATCTTACGCCAGGTATTGATACGGTCGTTGTAGATGACGGTAGCCATCTGCACGTCCTCATTATAGAGATTATCCCAGTCGATGTTAGGATATTCCTCTTCCTTTTGGACTACTTTTTTTTTCCGTCTTCCTCCTGCCCGGCAGCTTCAGCGGTTTCTTCTGGTGGCGCCTTGCCTTCAGGAGTATCAGGAGTTTCTTCCGTGCCTGGCGAATCTGAAGGAGTTTCTTCAGAAGATTTCTCTTCCTCTTGTTCCTTCGTTAAAGTTTCACTTGAGTCATCCGAGTCTTTCTCCCCTTCGTCCATTAAAGTTTCACTTGAACCATTCGGATCTTTCTCCCCTTCGCCCATTAAAGTTTCACTTGAACCATCCGGATCTTTCTCTACATCGTCCGTTAAAGTTTCACTTGAAGCTTCCTCCATACCTTTAATGAATTCGCGGTTATCCTCGATTTCGCCTGCATCGCAGATATCCAGGAGTGCATAGAGAATCTCATCGGCGTAGCGTTGAGGATCACGGGCAAAACGGGTAAGCTTAGGATGGCGTGGATTTTCTTCTTCCAGGAGTGAGAGGTCTGCCTTGGCATGTTCCTCTCCTCTCAGCTGATTGAACAGCTGCAGTTTTTCTCTTCTGTTATACATACCTTATTTATATATTAATAAAGGTGCGCCACCTTTTGATGGCGACACACCTTTTGAAAATTTAGAAGATAATGAAATATTTTGGGAAATCGCATTATTTACTTACAGCCTTCTGCTGAGTAGTATCAACCGAGCGACCAACTGAACTAGTAGTCACACCAAGAGGATCCTCTGCATAGAGACAAGGGAGATCGACTGATGTGCGCTTGAAGGTGAAGGTGGTGTAACGGCCATCCTTGTCGTCCTTGGTCTCGGTGTTGTTGAGAATCATAGGGCGCTCTGGCTCGCCGATGATATACCACTGGGTATCCTTCACGTGCTTGTAGAGGATGATGAACTTGCCACCGGCATACTGCTCGATGAAGTTGTAGAGATCCACACGAGTACCGCCCATGATGATCACCAGGTTATTCTCGCCGGAAGTCGTAATGTCTCCCTTCTCGGTCGTAGCGGTGAACGTTGGAATGTCATGGGCATCGAAGAGGTAAGCCTTTAGAGTATCTGCAACTTCCGTCTTAAACGGCATCGCCTTCACCATTCGGTCTTTATCCGGCTGCGGGAACGCCTTGGTCATATCGATGAGAGCTGTAGGAACCAGCACAACCTGATAAGCGATAGCTGAACCATGAGTGTCGCGGTCGGTAACGTCATCGATGGCGGTAAGGGCTACGAATGAAGCCATGGAGACACCGGCCCCACCCATACCCATGGATGATGTCGGATCATCAAGCATATGAAGGAGCGAGACAATACCAAGCAGCATCATGATCGTCATGAAGAGAAGACGGCCCTTGTGCTGGGCATAACTGTATCCCTTGTTGGGATTGTACGCACGGTGACGTACTGGAATATTGTTTTTCTTCATAATCTTTTCTGAAAATGTAGGCAGGGCACATGGTGTACCCCACCTACGAATTAACACTAAATACTAATATATTATGAATTAACGTCCACCAGGAACGTTAGGCTGAACTGCCTTGTTGATGGTTCGCTTGCCACCTACGCGGCGCTCAAGCTCACGGAATTTATTATCCTTGCCGAGGATAACCATGATGTAGTCACCTGGCTGGCTAGGAGTCCACGCAGCTGTGATATTGGCGAAATTGCCACTCTTCGCGATAGTAAGGCCGTGGGTAGCATCATTCTCACCAATCTCGATGCAGTAAGCAACACCCTGCTTTGCCTTCTTGATCTCAGTGATGGCTGTAGCAGAAGTGTTGTCGTCTGAGATGTGCCAGAAGCCACTTCCGCCGTCAATCTCGGCACCGATGACTGCAGCAGGCAGGTTGGTGAAGATCTGCTGGAACTCGTAGTCGTTGTCGTCCATGGCTGCCTTGGTATCGAACTTGCGACCGGTGAAGGCTGCACCGCACCCCTCCTTCCAGGTGCTCCATGCACGAACCATCTCCATCTGCTCCTCCATCTTGACAGCGAACATCTCGCCTGGGAGGTACTCCACAAACTGGAGGTTGCCAGGAATATCCAGGAACATCCAGCAAGACTTGCCCTCGTATGGGAGCCACTTAATCTGAATGGTAGAGTCTGGCACACGGTTCTTGTAGCCATCAGGACCAGTGAAGTCGAGATCCTTGCCATAGGTCTCACGGCAGTTGGCAAGCCACCAGTCGATGTGGTTCTCGTTGAGGTAGAGCACGTGCTTGTCGAGTGTCATACCTTCAGTGAGGTGAGTCTTGACGTCTGTGATGAATTCCTTGACCGCATCCAGCATATTGGCAGAAGTATAGGTATTGTAGCTCTTGTTAGCAAATGGCTTGATGCTGTAGTCGTGGATATAGCGAAGCAGGGTGTACCAGATACCAGTACCTGCATTGAGATAGCTGGAAGGCTGACCCTCCTCTGGCTTCACGTAGATACCACGCATACGGCGCTGGTTCTGTTCGTCCTGAGCCTTTTTGAGAAGGTTGAGCAGGCAGAACTCAATCATAGACCACTTGATAGGGTCTGAACCCTCCTTGTTGAGGTAAGCAATATACTTGCGCTCAATCTCCTTCATCGGGCCGAACTGCACCTTGATCATGGCATCATCTACATAGCCCATCTCGTTCTCGAGCTGCATGCCACCCTTGTAGATCTCACCTGGCTGGTAGCCCTGAGAAACCTCATCGAAGAAGGCATTGAAGAGAATGTCGCGGTCCTGCACACCATAGCGAACCGGGAAGTATTCGGTAAGGTTGCGAAGCTCCAGGATGCGTGCAATAAGAGCATCCTGACGGAGGATGACGAACTGGTCGCCCAATCCGGCATTATCCACACCGCCATAGTTGGTAGCGAACTGACCAGAAGCAAGCGCCTTCACGCCACCAAGCTCATTGCGGCTCTGGTGATACTTGTAGCGCTGCTGAAGAGATCTGGCGAACGCCATAGACTCCTTGCGGAATGCCTTGCCGTCGCTCTCCTCGTCAGGTTCAGATGCTAAGGCAAGTGCCGGATTGACCGTAATCTGGTTCCAGCGCTTCTTCATATCAAACAGAGAGTGCTCGACGCCGAAGAGGTAATTGCTGTTCGACTCGAAGCCATTGATAGGAATAGAAGGAGCGGTAACGTGAGCAGCAGGCTTGTCAGGAGCGGTACTCTGTGCCATCTTCTGCACGTTCTCTGCGAGAACAGATGCAGCCTTGGCAAGCTGCTCGTAACTTACGTTCTGAGAAGCGCCGGCAGGCTGCTGGCTATTCTCATTCTTTTTGCCATCATCAGAATCCTTGCCCTCATCATCATTGTCGCCACCATCACCAGCTGCATTGTTGGCCTTGGATACGATAGCATAGAGGGAGTTGATCTGCTGCTGATGCTCTGCCTCTTCGGCTGCACTGTTCTCGGCTGCAAGGTCATCGACGAGAGTACTCTGGTACTCCTTCTGGTATTCCTCGCAAAGAGCCTTGTACTCCTCTGAAGTCAGGCTCTTGTTCTCGAACTTCTTGACGAAGCCAAGCTTCTCGAGAACTTTGTTAAGTCTTGCTTTGAAATTCATATAAACAAATTAACTAAATATTAAAACAACAATAGAAAACAAACAAAATTCTTATCTAAGTATTAACTGAATCCATACAGGTTCTGGGTTCCCATATAAGCATCTCCCATCTGGGCAACCTCGGCAATAGCCTCGAGCAAGGTACGCTTGCCATCGATGAGCCCAACTTCCTCGGCAGGATCTGTATAGAAGCTCTCGCCCTGAAGAACCGGAGCGTCGTCGCCGAGCTCAGACAATTTAGGGCGCATGGCCTTGACTTCTGCCAGGAACTGCTCGTTCATCGGGTCGAGCACATTCTTGATGTATTCTTCAGTCTTGCCATCCTTCAGGTCCTCGAAGATTTTATTCTTCCTGGAAGAGTTGGTAGCCTTGGCAGTGATCTTCTTCAATCCCAGCTTCTCGAAGTAAGGCTCGAAGTTCCAGAAGGAACACATCGTACCGATACAGCCCACAAAGTCGTGACTGGTCGTTGCATAGAGCTTCTGGCCATGGCAGCCGATATAATAGGCTGCCGATGCGCAATATTCCTCGTAGATGGCGAGGATCGGCTTCTTGGCGTTGCGCAAAGTCTCGCTCAGACGGTCCATATACCAGGCTTCTCCTCCAGGAGAGTTGATATGAAGCAGGTGGGCAGATATCTGAGGATTGTTCTCTGCTGCCATGATATCCTGCTCCAGCTGTCTGGAAGAGAAGTACCAGTAGCTATCTGCTGACACGACACCGAATATACGGTGATAGGCGATAGATCCTTCATTCAGTGAAGGAGAATCATATTCGTCAGTAAGCTGCACATCCTTGGTTTCTTCACTCTGGGCAGCCTTGGAGGATAAAATCTCCAGAGCTTTATGAGTCTCATACTGATAGAATGTATGAGTCTTGAGATATTCCCGAACCTCGGCCAATGTCATTGCCTGCTCGGCTCTCTTATGTTCGATGCTAACCACATTACTATATAGCGGGAAAGCTGCCACCATCAGCCGACGGTAGGCATCTTCCGTAATCCATAGCGGATGCGTGGAGAGCAGAAGGGTCTGTATTTCGTCCATCTTGATATAAGTTTTCTACAAAGGTACATTATTATAATAGGTATAGAAAAGACCTTACCCAAGCGGATTGCGAAGCATTTTGCAGTTAACTATCAGCTTTGCCTTGTTGAGATGCTTCACGAGCTGTACCCCTCGCCGGAAGGTCTTCCGTACCTATTTTATATTCCACAGGATCCTGCGAGCCACTTGCATGGCTAATGTCTGAGAGGGAAACAATAGCGTTGCGAGCAACCCTAAGCTCATTAATCGTATCATTATTGGGCATATCGACCACGAAAGTCTTACTGCAATCCCAATACACGCCACCGTTATCCTCGGTCATGGCTGGCTCAAAAGTGAAGGGATCTGCTATCAATATATCCCACTTTTCGGGGCTCCCGACGAGGGAGACACCCACAAGACAAGAAAATTCTACCATAATACGTATTTTTAGAGTGATTATTGCTAATTTTTGGGTGACAATATTTTATACTCGGTATGTATTAAAAATAATTAAACACCGCGCTTTTTTTGGTATTTTCGCGGAATTTTAGGACATAGACGCTGCCGGTAGCGATAAAAGTTCTTCAGGAGCGCATCCGATGATATCGACTTCAGCTGGTATGTTCTGATGAACTCTTCCACGACATCCTGGTTGCGCTTCGGTCTTCCAAGCTCCTCGTTCTCTAACATGATGCGATGGAACTCGAAGTTGAAGAGCAGGCGGATGTGCTCCTCTATCTTCTTGGCTGCCCGCTGCGACAGATAGTTGTAATAGGCAGGATCCTTGCCTGGATGGCCATCCATGCAGGAGCGGCGGGAAGGAAGATAGATGGTGAGGTTACAGTCTTCTTGGCCAACGCTGTTCGCATCCGGCTTGGCCATGAGGTTCCACACCACGTAATACAAATCCGTGGTGTAAGGTATCTTTACTCCGCCCGTTTCGGGCTCAATTTCTAGCTTTTTTTGAATGTACTCTGCCAGGTATGGCTCGATTCTGACAGAAGCAATTCGTTTCGTGAGACGTTTTTTTCTTTCCATATTGTTTTTGCTTATTTTTGCGTCCTACCGTCCTACAATCCTACAAATCGCAGGTACGATAATGCAAAGATACTAAAAATCAGCGAGTTAAGCAAATTTTATCAAACATATTTTCGACCTACACACTCATTTTTTCGCGTCCTACACGTCCTACAATCCTACAAATAGGGGTATTTTGTAGGAAGAAAATGTAGGAAACGGCAAAATGTAAACAATCCTTATTTCCTACATCATCCTACAATCCTACACCATTTCCTACAAATCCTACAAAACCGTCAAAACAACCTAACCAACTGATAATAAGATATATAATAGATAATAATAGTTTGAAAAGAAATGCATTTGTAGGATTGTAGGATTGTAGGAAGGTGTTTTTCTAAAAAACATTTTCGAAAAGTCGCTTTTCCCGGTTATTTTTGTAAAATTAGGGGGTACGGGGGATTTTTCGCATCTGGAAACCTCGCGTATGTAAGAAAAATGCCCACGCTCACCCTCCCGGGTTTGCGTGGGCAAAAATATGCGAAATCAACTCAAAATAAATGCTTTTTCGCTTGGTTTTCTCGAATATTTTTCGTATCTTTGTATCGTTAAATTGGGGTATTATATGCCTATTACAAGGTATGAAAAGCCGTCCTTCTAGAACGGCTTTCCTCCCATCTTTCCTGCATCAGTCTCGTCAAACGGAATGCAGCCAGGCTTGTATTCCTGGGAATTAACATCAGTATTAGCCTCCCCATTCGCTTCTGGAGCGTTCTGAGGGGTATTCTCGGCAGGGATATCCCCTCGTCTGAAGTCGATGTTGTACATCTCCATAAACTTGTCATAGTCGATGATAATAGCACTGGTGGATGTAGAGCGCTCCTTGCGGACTCTTACCATCGTCTCCTGATCATCCTGCTTGGCAACCTCTACGGTCTCCTCCCAGGTGAAGCGGCGTGATGGTACGGTTCCAACATATGATGGATGTGAGCAAAGGTTCTGCTCCAGGGTAGATAGCGTTGTGTTCTCGCTGTTGTATCCACTTCTGTCGTAGATGGAGTACACGCTGCTAAGACGGAGGAACAGAACATGCGTACCAGGCTCGAAAGCGAACGTTTTCTTGTCTCCGTGCGAATCCTTACCCGTAACACTCTTAGGCTGCTCTATGAGCATTTCTCGGCCAACGAGCACCTGTTTGGTATCGATCATGTTGTTGACTGCGTTGAAGAACATGGCAAGCTTGTCTGTGCTTCGGATCAGAGACAGCTGGAACTTGATCTTCTCCTGTACCAGGGCAAAGAACTCCTCATGTGTAAACGGAAGCTCCAGATCCGAATACCGCTCCACCAGTTTCACCATTCCCAGGAATAAGGAAGCAGTCTTCATCAGTCGGTCCATCTCACCGGAATTGATCACATCGCTCTTCAGCTCACTGTAGGCTTCCTGCTTGAGCGCCCTGAAGTGATCCATCACGGCAGGGCGAAGCGACAACACCTTCAGCAATACGTTAGACAGACCGATATTCTTCTCTATATTCTTCAGCTCCTCAAACAGCTTTGTTTCTTCCGGTGTTCTGTTCTTAGGCTTCGGAACCTCGCAGATGATGACTCGGCTCATAAGAGCGTTATCATCGCGCTGAGGGGTCTCCTGGCCACAGATCACCACAGGAGCAAACACCTTGTCGTTTTCGATATCTCTTCCCGAGGTTCCACGGCGCTTCTGCTTACCGTCACCATCATAAACGATACCCTTCAATGCCTGGAACTTGGTGTCCGAAATATCCTTGTTATTGTACTCGTCGAGCACAACCGGAACATCACGGAATGTACCCATCATCGTGCTCATGGCCGCATCCGTACCAGTATTGAGGTTAAAGATCGGGATGGTCGGGCTGATGAAGAGAGAACGGATAGATATCGCGATCTGAGTCTTACCTGAAGACATCGGACCCATGAAGAATGGAGCCGTGAAGAGTCGATCCAGGCAGTGTATGTTACTTCTGAAGGCACACATCAGGGCAAAAACGATAGCCCATTTGCCATTGTCATTAATCTTATAGACCTTATCCATCAAGGATGCCCATTTTTCAAAACTGACCTGCTTGTCGGCAGGGATATCGTCGTATGTCAGCTGAGATATCAGCTCGTACTTGTCTGACTGGCGTCCGGATCCGGCGTAAATGGTTGAAAACGCAGGAAGGTAATAGTTCATGTGGTTGTGGGTGACAACACCCAGCTCGTTAACCTTCTCGAACACATATTTTCCGTCCTTGTCCTCGTGGGCTATGCCATTGGCGAAGGCGAAAAACTGCTCATCAGTCTTCCGGCTCATTCCCTCCGACTGCTGGTTGCCATATACCTGGATCTCCCGGCACTGAACGAAATGGCGGCTCATATATTCCTTGATGCGTCTCCACTGCCATTCTTCTCCATCAGTGAAGTTCACGCCTTCATAGTTGATAAGAACGTCCTCGATAGTGCTCATCTTCTTCAGAGAACTTGACAGCACCTCAATATATAAAGGCTTATCGAAGTAGCGGCGGTTCACCTTCAGTACTCGCTTATTCTGCTCGAAGTCTTCGTTGAAGATATGGAGCAGAGGAACCATATAGAAGTCTGCAACCTGAGAGAATCCGCGTCCGTTCTTATTCTGGAACATATAGCAGACCGGTATGCCCTGCTTATTAAGACGAGGATAATACTTGCACTCACGAAACATCTGGGCGTACTCTCCCTCCTTAACATAACTGGGAACTTCGTCACCGTCAAAGTCATCATCATAGAGATCATCCTTCAGGGCATTCGCCTTCATTACATTTTTGCGCTTGTTGACGAATGGCTTCCGGATCTCGTCGAACTGGCCCTTGGATAGCCCTAATTTACTGCAGTAATGGTTCTTGTTGACTGTTATCACGGTTTCCTCCGCATAGCTTGTCAGCTCGATACACCTGGTAATAATCGGTACCTTGTCGCCTAGGAATCCAGACAGCAGCTCTCCATGTATGCGAATGTAGAAGTCGATGAAGGATTCCACCTTATCCTCGTGCATGACTCTTATCTGAGAGATACCTGCCTTATACATCTCTGCGAGTGTTGCCATATAGGCGCTATCCTCACCTGTAGTGGTATTGATGCTGCATCCCTCTTCAGTAGTGACGAAATAACAGCAGATACGTCTGAGATTCTCGATATCTGTCGAGGATGGCGTGCCGGCAACATATACGATAGGATTGTCGCCGTATGACTCCATGAACGTATCTATCGACGAGGTTACTACAGCGGGCTCGTTGTTTCTCAGATTCTCCTTCAAGCTATCGATTCCGAAGATGCCATGCTGCAGGTTTTCCTTCTTGACACTATCTATATTACGGCGGATATCTCTTACCTTATCCTCAAGGATGGTCATTTTCGTATCGAAGTCTCTGGCCATGGTCTTCATGTACTCGAGACGGAGCCCTGCATCCTGCACGCATGCTATGAGGTTTGAGATAGTGTTCATAGCTGCAGCAATAACTGCTTCATCCTTGCAGCCGCGAGGAACCAGCATTCTTTTCATTGCCTTCGGGAAGGTCTCGATGGCTTCAGCCAGCTTCTTTTTTGTTTCTTCCTTGCAGAGCTGACCATAGCTGTCTGGGTCGTACCCTTTTGGCAAGCGAATACACTTGACGCTTGCTCCAGCCTTCAGCAGCAGCTCGCAGTTCTTGACGGCAGCCTTCATGCCTGCATCATCAGCATCATATATCATAACCACAGACTGGGTGAAGCGCATGATAAGCCTTACCTGGTCGTCAGTAAATGCGGTTCCGGAGCCGCCGATGACATTCTCTACTCCATATTTATGGAGGGTAATGACATCAAATTGCCCCTCGACAAGATAAGCGAACCCTTCTTTGGCGATTGCTCTTTTAGCCTGGTAGAGTCCGAAAAGGTGCTGACCTTTTCGGAAAATGGGGGTCTCTCCCGTATTGACATATTTGCCGGCATTATCATTCGGAGTGACGATTCTCCCGGAAAATGCTATAATTCTTCCTGAGACATCGTAGAACGGAAACAGAACGCGATCCCGGAAGAAATCATAGCTTCTCCCGTCTTGGGACTTTCCTAAGACTCCAACGTCTGTGAGAACCTGGAGATTATATCCGTTCTCCGTAAGGTACTTCATAGCTACATTGCCAACAGGTGCATATCCGACACCATATTCTGCAAGCGTCTTGTCTGTACAGTCATAGCCACGACGCTTGAGAAAGCTTTCCGCCTGGGACAGGTTTCCCTGATAAAACTTGGCAGCTGCAGCAATAGCTATGCGGCGAGATTCCAGAAGTTTATATGCAGCGTTCTCTTCAGGAGTTGCCTCCTGCTCGGGGAATTCTACATCTGCAAGCTTGCAGGCCATCCGCAGAGCTTCAGGAAATGTGATCTGGTTGTACTTCTTCAGGAAGTCCAGGACATCTCCATGTTCTCCGCAGACGAAACAGTGATAGGTCTGCCTCGTCTTGCTCACCATCATGGAAGGATGGCTGTCATTATGAAACGGGCAAATGCCCTTGTAGTTGATGCCAGCCTTCGTGAGGGTGATATATGAACCGATCACGTCAACAATATCCAGTTTACTCTTGACGTTCTCGATGAAGTTTGAGTTGATTTTCATATCTTACATATTTATTGATCGAAAAGATTAAGCTGAAGGGAATCGAATGCCTCCGAGATCGTGATGTTGAAATATTCAGCTACAGCCTTGTATTCCTCCGGCTTTATCGGCTTTCTCCCGAAGAACAGATCCCAATATCTCACCTGGTTTATTCCGGTTTCCCGGAAGAAGAACTTACTAGGATGGAAGTCTTCCAGATGGCGGAAACGATACTCTAACAGCTTCTTCAGTCGGTTTTCTTTTACGACCTGATGTTTGTCGTCCAATCTATGACGGAGCGCATAGAGACGTACTGCCATGACGGAGCGTCCGAGATTGGCGGACAACTCCTCAAGGCTCATCTTACCATAGTTGTCAACCAGGTAAGCCACTTCTTTCTTGTTCCATTTTTTATTGCTCATTTTTGCAGATAGGTTTATTGGCGTATTCAACATATCTTTTCTGCGGCAGGCAGAATCTGCCATTGACGCAGGCTCTGCCATCTACGCATTTCATGCATTCCAGAGGTGGCATCGCTATTTATTTTTGATGTGTTCGTGGTAATAAGCAGAGACTTGAGCCAGAGAGCGCATCTGCAGCTTAGCCTTGATATTTTCTCGGTGGCGCTGCACTGTCTTTACCGAGATGCATAGTCTGTCTGCAATCTCTTGTGCTCTGGATCCCTTGGAGATAAGTTCTATGACCTGCAGCTCCCGATCTGTCAGCTTCGAGTCCAGCTTCGGCTTGCAGATAGCACCTTCCATTCTGCACTCGCCGCGAAGAGGGCATTTAACCTCCTCGAAATGGAAGAATCCGTCTGCATCAATATCTGGAGTATGAGCGTCATACTCTCCAAAGTTGCATCTGCAGAACCTGGAAACAATATTAAACTCGTAAACCTTGCGATTCAATTCGCTTGCAGTATATTGCTCACAGAGAGCTTTGAAGGCCTGAGGATATCTGTTCTTGATAACATCAAGCATCTCCTCTATAATATCTCTACTCTTCGGCGTAAGCTCTTGCACCGGCTTCCCGATCGGCTTGTACATGACATCACCTTCCGGGGTATTGTAAAACTCTATCGACTCCATACTATTGACAATTAGGAAAAAGTTCGCTCTCCTGCATACCAAGATATCCAGAAACAAGACCTCTGCATAGAGCGTTCGGCTCGGACTTGCCCTGTATCCATCTATAGACGGAACTATTAGACACTTTGCATAAGCTAGCAATCTCCTCCACGGTCTTGGTTCGTGGATAAGGGAGACTTCTCATGTACTCACTAAAACCCATTTTATTAAATTTTTGTTTGAAATTAGCATTATGTGCGATATTTTTTGTATATTTGCACCGTGCGAAGCATTCGCACGCTGCAAAAGTATAATATTTCAGCGATATAACCAAACATTTCGCTGATTATTTTGTATTTTTTCAGTGTTTTGAGTGATTTTGTTTGAAATTAGATATAATTATGTGTACAGAAGAAACTACAGTAACAACAGAAACTATCGGTGAGCGCATCAATGGCATCATCGAGAGAGAAGGTCACACCATTGCAACTTTTGCCAAGAAAATCGGTGTACCTTGGACTACAATCAAGAATATCGTATCAGGAAGAAACGCTCCTGGTTACGATATCATGTTGAAAATCATCAATGCCGTCGATTGGGTCGATGCTAATTACCTCCTTCTAGGCGAAGAGCTCTCGAAGGGTAATCAAGCCAACCTGCTGAAGATCGTCGAGCGCCAGAACAAGACTATCGAGAGTCAACAGCAGACCATCGATAGGCTTACGAAAAAGATGCTGGATCTATAGCATTTTAACGAGTTTTTATGCACCGTTTTGCGCGAAAAAGCAGCGCTTTTACCAAACATTTGTTTTATAAAAACCACACAAACATTTGATTATCAGCGTTTTGTTTGATGCGTAACTCGGTGCATTCTCGGTGTTTAATATGTAATTTACAGAAAAGCTCTAGTTGATCATCAGGCAGTTACGCGTGCGTATTATAAAATAAAAAAACGAAAGTTTTTTTCTTTCTTAAAGAATTTATTGCTATCTTTGCACCCATAAAAGGAATGAGGGCGCTTGACGCATCCCATGACGCATCTGATAATAACAAAAAATAAGATAATGAATACAATTAAGAAAATTGTACTTACAGGTGGTCCTTGCGCAGGTAAAACCACTGCGCTGGTTAAAATAATCGACCACTTCTCTGGCCTTGGATACAAGGTGTTTACGATTCCTGAGGTTCCTACCATGTTCACCCAGGCAGGTATGAACTATCTCACCAAAAACGAGAAGTTCTTCTTCGAGGGAGAAAAAGCTACCTTCCTGACTCAGATCGGACTGGAAAACAGTTTCACCAAAATGGCTGAAACTATCGACAAGCCGGTCATCATCGTCTGCGACCGTGGCACGATGGACATCTCCACCTACCTGACAGAAGACTTCTGGAACCGCATCATCTCCGAGCAGGGATACACCAACACCCAGCTGCGTGAACGCTACGATGCCGTACTGCATCTGGTTTCTGCAGCAGATGGCGCTGAACAATTCTACACCACTGCCAACAACGCCCAGCGCGTGGAAAAGGCTGACGAAAAGGGATTGCAGATAGCCAGGGAACTGGACAAGAAAATCGTTTCCGCATGGAAGGGACACCCACATCTGAGAGTAATCAACAACCACGAGGACTTCAACAACAAGCTAAACCGTGTGCTCAAGGAAATCAGCAATGTGCTGGGTATTCCGCAACCTATCGAAGAGGAAAGAAAGTATATCGTGAAACTGACCGGCGAAGTGCCAAACGCTATCGACAGCGATATCGTGCAGACCTATCTTTCAGGAGAACCAGGCAGCGAGATCCGTCTCCGTCGCCGTGGATTCGAAGGTGGCAAGTACGTTTATGTTCACACCACCAAGAAGCGCGTAGCCGACAACGAGCAGATTGAAACCGAGCGACAGATCAGCGCCAATCTCTACGAGAATATGCTCCAGCAGGCAGACCCTTACCGTGCTACCATCCGCAAGCACCGCAAGAGCTTTATCTGGAAAGGTCAGTACTTCGAGCTGGATTCATTCTCAGAGCCAGTGAAGGACCTGATGATCCTGGAAACCAAAGGCATCGCAAAACGCGAGAGCGTGAAGTTCCCTCCTTTCATCCAGGTGCTCGAAGACATCACCGGCAATACACATTATTACAATTACAACATCGCTCTGAAGCGATAATAAAAAAGAAGCTTATGAAATTTATTGGTATTATTCCAGCAAGATACGCTTCAACGCGTTTCCCTGGCAAGCCTCTTGCCATGCTTGGTGGCAAGCCTGTAATTCAGCATGTATATGAAAAGGTGGCTGCTGTTTTAGAAGAAGCATACGTGGCTACTGACGATGAGCGCATTTTCAATGCCGTAGAAGCTTTTGGCGGTAAGGCGGTAATGACCCGTACTGACCACAAGAGCGGAACCGACCGCATAGAGGAAGCCATCGAGAAGATTGGCGGCGACTGGGATGTCATCGTCAACGTTCAGGGCGATGAACCTTTCGTGGCAAAGAGTCAGCTGGAAACCATCTGCCATTGCTTCGATGACCCAACCACCCAGATTGCGACCTTGGGCAAGGCTTTCACCACAATGGAGGCGGTAGAGAATCCAAACAGTCCGAAAATCGCAGTCAGCAACCAGGGCTTCGCTCTCTACTTCTCCCGCAGCGTCATCCCATACGTACGTGGCAAGGAGCGCGAGGAGTGGCTCCAGCATTTCCCTTACCTCAAGCACCTGGGCATCTACGCCTATCGCAAGGAAGTGCTCAGAGAGGTGACCCAGCTGCCACAAAGTTCTCTCGAAATTGCCGAGAGCCTGGAACAGCTGCGCTGGTTACAGAACGGATACAAGATCAAGGTGGGAACTACTGACGTGGAGACCGTGGGAATCGATACCCCAGAAGATCTCCAGCGCGCCGAGGAGTTCCTGAAAGAAGGACATTAAAAGCCAGAATGTCTAGGCAGGAATATGAACAAGATAGAAACGATAGTCAGAAACTATATCGTGCGCCACGGAATGTGGAAGCACGACGGTTCTTATATTGTTGCCCTCTCGGGAGGAGCAGACAGTGTAGCCCTGCTCCTGATTCTCAAGAACCTGGGGATGCCCATCCATGCAGCCCACTGCAACTTTCACCTGCGTGGCGAAGAAAGCGAGCGCGACGAACAGTTCTGCGTAGATCTCTGCGAGCGTGAAGGCATCTGCCTGCATCGCATCCACTTCGATACCCTCACCTATGCCGAGAAGCACAAGGTGAGTATCGAGATGGCTGCCAGGGATCTGCGCTACCGCTACTTCGCCCAACTTGCCCGAGACATCGAAGCCGACGGCATCTGCGTGGCTCACCACAGAGATGACAACGTGGAAACACTCCTGCTCAATCTGCTGAGAGGTTCGGGTGTGGATGGACTCGCTGCCATCGCTCCCCAAAACGGGAAAATCCTGCGCCCCCTACTCTGCATCAGCCGTCAGGACATCCTCGGCTATCTCGCCGAAAAGGGCCAGGACTACGTCATCGATTCCACCAACCTGGAGGATGATGCCCTGCGCAACAAGATCCGCCATCACGTGATTCCGCTGTTGGAAACGCTGAACCCTGCAGCCAGGGAGAACATCGCCCAATCGGCAAGATATCTCAGACAGGCTAAGATGATGCTCGATGACGCTGTGGAAGTACTATCGCAGCCCGATGATTCCAGCAACATCAGAACCATCGGCAAGCAGCTCGTAATGCAGGCGGCAAGTCCGGAGTTCATGCTCCATCAGCTCATCGGCTGCTATGGCTTTCATGGTGATACCATCGATGGTATCATAGAAAGTATGAACAGCCAGGACGGAGGCATAGGCAAGATTTGGAAAAGCAACGAATACATGCTGTGCATCGACCGCGAGAATCTGCTCATCACACCTCTGAAAGAAATGGATAACCTGCAGAAAGAAAGAGCTTTCCGCCTTCCGGAAGAAGGAAATTACAGTCTTGCCGCAAACACGAGAATCAGGATCCGCCGCTACCCTCGCACAGCCGATTTTACGCCAAGCAAGGAAAGCCATCACATCACCCTGGATGCCGACCAGGTTAGTTTCCCGCTCACCTATCGACTCACCCAGCAGGGCGACAGATTCAAACCTTTCGGCATGAAGGGAACGAAGCTGGTAAGCGACTATCTGACAGACCGCAAGCGAAACTACATGGAGAAGATGAGCCAACATGTACTGACCGACAAGGCAGGCGAAATCATCTGGCTCATCGGAGAAAGAACATCAGACCACTGCAGAATCACCCCCGACACCCAATCAATCCTGGAGATAGAGCTGGAGGAAAATTCAGAAGTCTGACAAAAACAACAGATAAAATAAGGACTATAGATATATAGATAAGAACTATAGATAAGGGAGAGAAAAGAAATACAGGAGGAATTGAAACAATGACAAACAACAGAAAGAAAGGCATCAGAATAGCTGGTGCCCTATTCATCATTCTACTTTGCGCCCTAGGATATTGGACTTACCGCTGTCTGAATCCCACAAGAGAACAGGTGCAGGCAGCCAAAGCCAGAATAGAAGCCTACAGCTGCTACGAAATAAGAAGAAACGGCAAAACCATGCTGCGATTCGACGAAGATACCACCACACTGGCAGCTACCTTCATGAACCGCTGGGCACTCGTTCCTTCATGCCAGGGACGACTCGCAGCATCCAACAATACCGACATCACCCGAAACCGCTACCAGGGACTCGATGCAGACAGTGTGCTGGTAGAGAAAGTAGATTCCCTCGACAGTCTCTACAAGGATTCGAAATGGAAAGAAAGCGAACTGGCATACTATATCCACTCCCACAGCGTGATGGATCTGGGATACAACCGAATCTGCGCCTTCGAAAACCGCGAGAAGGTGTTGAGAGATTCTGCCAAGAAGATGCTCGACTCGCTGCATCATATCCAGGGAAAAACGCCTTCAGACAAGTCTGACCAGAAAGACGGCAAACTGGTATTGGTACACCTTATTAAATATAAGGCATTCTATACCGACGAGAACGGCAAGACCCGAAGCGAAGACTGCAAGCTCATCCAGACAAATGCAGATGAAAGAAAAGACAGACAGTACTGCCACCTCTTTCAGCTCGTTTCAGAAACAACCCCTGACGGCATCTACGGCATCGCACCCCGCACAGCCATCGGAATCGTAACCCTGCAGGGAGCCACCCACCGAGACACCATCAACTATGAACAGCGACACGACTCACTGGGTTATTTCTCGGGCAGCTACGACAGTCTCTACCAGGCAGAAGGCTACGGCACCTGGATGGGTCACGACGGCTCCTACTACGAAGGAGAATGGAAGAATGGAGAAAGAAACGGATGGGGATTCAGCATCTCACCCAAGAAGCCGCTGAGAGTGGGCGAATGGAAGAAAGACAAATACAAGGGAGAGCGACTGGTATATACCTCGCATCGCATCTACGGCATCGACATCTCGAAACATCAGCACATCAAAGGCAGAAAGCGATATCAGATAAACTGGAAGAAACTGCGCATCACGCATCTGGGAAACATCAGCAGAAAAACCGTATCAGGCAACGTAAACTACCCGATCCGCTTCATCTATATCAAGAGCACCGAGGGTAAATCGATTGTGAATCCCTACTATAAGAAAGACTATAGCGCAGCTCGCGCACATGGCTATAAAGTAGGCACTTACCACTTCTTCAGTACCAGAACACCAGCTGTTGCTCAAGCGAATCATTTCCTCAGACACAGCTGCATCAGAAAGGGAGATTTCCCGCCGGTTCTCGACCTGGAACCCTCGCATAGCCAGATCAGCAAGATGGGAGGTCCGGGCGTTCTCTTCGCAAGAGTAAGAACCTGGTTAAGACTGGTGGAAAGAGCCACGGGCGTAAAACCTATCCTCTACATCAGTCAGATCTTCGTAAACCGATACCTGCCTTCAGCCCCCGACCTGAAGCGCGACTATAAAATATGGATTGCCCGCTATGGCGAATACAAGCCAGACATCCACCTGGTATATTGGCAGCTATGTCCGGATGGCAGGGTGGCAGGCATCCACGGAGCCGTAGATATCAATGTATTCAATGGCTATCAAGATGCATTCACAAAATTCTCTCAAAATGAGATAGTTAGATAAAATTTCGAAAAAACAAGTATTTTTAGTTAAATTATGTTGTAAAAAAGTACAACCTATCACATTTTTTACTAACTTTGTAGAGTTTAGTAACAAAAATTGGGGGTAGGATCATCATGAGACAACTTAAGATACAAAAGAGCATAACCAATCGAAATAGTGAAGCACTAGATAAATATCTGGTAGAGATCGGCAGAGCGCCAATGATCTCTATTGAGGAAGAGATAGAGCTGGCACAGCAGATAAGAAAGGGAGGTAGAGTTGGCGAAAGAGCCAAGAACAAATTGGTAGAAGCCAACTTGAGATTCGTGGTGTCTGTGGCAAAACAGTATCAGCACCAGGGACTCACACTCACCGATCTTATTGACGAAGGCAATATCGGACTCATCAAGGCTGCTGAGCGCTTCGACGAGACCCGCGGCTTCAAATTCATCTCCTATGCCGTATGGTGGATTCGCCAGAGCATCCTCCAGGCAATTGCTGAACAGAGCCGCATCGTGAGACTGCCTTTGAACCAGGTAGGTTCGCTCAACAAGGTAAACCAGGAAATCAACCGCTTTGAGCAGGAGAATCAGCGCCGCCCTAGCGTAGAGGAGCTGTCTGCCCGCACCGGTGTAGATGAAGATAAGATCTCTCAGAGTATGATGGCTAGCGGTCACCACGTGAGCATCGACGCACCATTCGGCGAAGACGATGACAACTCGATGGCAGACGTGATGTCGAGCGGAGACGACAGCCGTACCGACAAGCATGTGGATCATGAGAGTATGGCTCAGGAGCTGAAACAGGTGCTCAACAAATGTCTGAAGGAAAGAGAGCGCAAGATTGTATGCGCCTGCTTCGGTATCGACGAGACCGAGAAGGGTCTGGAAGAAATCGGAGACAAGATGGGCTTGACGCGCGAAAGAGTTCGACAGATCAGAGAGAAGAGCATCACCAAGCTCAGAGAATCCGGCAAGATTGGTATCCTGATGAAATATCTGGGATAAAGATAAACAGAAATCCCCCATCCTACTTTCTCAAGCGGGATGGGGGCTTTGCTTATATGATAGAGAGATTTATGAATGTCTATCAGGCAGTTTTCCTACTTTTTATTTGGTCGTTTCAGGAAAAAAGCGTAATTTTGCAGTGAAACTAGATGTAGAATTAAAAGAATGGCATATGAAACAGGTAGAAGAAAGATACATCAGCTTGCTGACCGACTTCGGCTTCAAG
>UQWP01000045.1 GCA_900544825.1 uncultured Prevotella sp.
AACATGAAAATAGGAGATAAACACCTATGATTAGTGTTTACCTCCTACTCGATTAGTGGAAGCCTGGAAGAGAGATTGTCTGCTAGGTCTTCTGTAAGAGAATAGAGTTTATGATGATAATAGAAGATTCTATATATTATTGTACGCGCGCGTACATTATATAATGGTTTATTATTAATAATAGCATCTCTCATTAAGCCTTTAGGAATATTATCCTCCATCTGTTCATATTGCAAAAAGTCAAATGTGACTTTTGACCTTTTGACCTTTTGACCTTTTTAAATCCCTTCTTCTGGCTTTTTTTTCTTTCGTTTTTCGTGTTCCAGCATTAAAAAGTAAGCGAATAAACAAAGTGGATGGAAAAATATCGCTGATAACGAAAAATAACTGGAAAAATGTTTGGTGGTCTTGGCGAAATTCCGTACCTTTGTAGCTAATAAAAACTACTAAGCGGATGATAAAATCATTAAACCTGCCTCAAGAACTCATTTATATGGGCAAAGGGGAAAATGGATATGAAAAGTACATGGCTGACGACCCTACTGGCATCAACCACGTGTTGGATGAGTTGTATGGTGTCGTCTTCAATGGAGATACTGCTGTCTTGAACTTTGACGAACCAGACATCTACTTTGATTGTGCCTATGAACTGGCGATAAGAATGAGGCTGCAGAAGTATCCTCACCGCTATCTTAAACCGATAGATGTGGAGAATGCTGTAAGGGCTAGGGTAGCTGAACTTCTCGGACAGGAAGCTTGCCCGGATAAGTCGGATGACTGCAGGCTTATCTGCTGGTTAGGCTATGCCATCATCCGGTTGCAGGGAGACAATTCTGAATATCTGAAGGATTTTGCGGATAATCTGCTGGAGTATCTTGTAGATTGGCAGTCTTGCCACACTTATCTTTATACAGGGGATATTGATAAGCTGCTGGATGAATTCATCGAAAAGGAAGGGAATATCCGTAATCGCAATCTCGATCCTCAGCCTATGCCCATAGAAGAACTTTGCGCCAGAAAGGATTTCCAGATTTCTTTCCGTAAGAAGCTGTGCGAGCTAGACCTCATTTCCCTGCTTAAGATTTACAAGGACGCTCAGTCGCAGGCTAAATTCCACGAACTCCTGGTCCTCAACCATGTTACTAATCCTGATGATTATCATTTAAGAGCAAGAATCGAGGAGGGGGAGTTTTCCGGGCTTTCTGCTGGTAAGGCGGATACCTATGAG
Organism: uncultured Prevotella sp.; assembly: GCA_900544825.1. GTDB lineage: Bacteria > Bacteroidota > Bacteroidia > Bacteroidales > Bacteroidaceae > Prevotella. Next base: position 1,229 of record UQWP01000045.1, read on the forward strand.
GAGAAATTCAAGGTGGCTATGCAGGAGATAGAGCTGCTCAGACAGCAGAACAGGCAGCTGATTGAGATCTTGACTGACCTGAAGAAGAAATATGCCCCGGATGATCCACCTGGTAATGACTTTTCAGAATTTAAACTGCATCGGTTCAATTTCACGGATAAGGATGTCCAGCTCATGAAGGAAAACGTAGGGAAAGATTTCACCTTTTCCTTCACCGGCAAGGACATTGATGAAGGCTTTGACCTGGGGTTGAGTACTAGAATGATTGATCTCTTCTGTGATTTGGGCAATATGGTGATTGATCCGAGAGAAATTGATGATGAACTCTATCCGGGAGCCAAGCGACTGCTGGAAATCTTTTTCGATTCTAAGCAGTTCTCGGAACAGTTTGGTGATCAGGACCTGAGTGAATACGGCAAGCTGTTGAGAAATTGCGACAAGCTGAGAAAACAGCATAAGGAAGAGCAGGAACAGGAGAAAAACGCACAGCAGCAGAATATGCAGCTGATGCAGGCGGGTGTGGCAGATGCCAAGAATGTGACCATCATCAATGGCAACAAGATAGAGCGCAGCTATGGTACCAACTTCAATCTGGAGTCGGGGGCTAGTGTGGTGGCTGATGAAGGCATGCCCACTAAAAAGCTGCAGGCAGTTCTGACGATGGCAGATGGGCTCGGAGAACTTTCAAACAAGGAGATACCGTTCGAACTTGAGATTCAGGCAAATTCGCTGGATCCCAACATTCAGGTGACTCCTATCAATCCGGACATCGTGTATATATCAAGCAGACCTGCGAAAGGAGGCAAGCGATGAACATATACAACAACCATAACTATGGCGATAACTATACCCTGCAGGCAGGCGCCATGGTGGTAGCCAGAAGCGGGCTGGAGGAGGCCTTGGCACGTGAGCGAATTTACGATGAGCTGGAGCGGCAGGCCGAGCAGCAGGGGATGACGCTGGAAGAGTGGCTGGCGATACAGAAGCACGGAAATCAGCACAAGAACCAGCGTCAGAACCAGTACATGGACAGGAATCAGCAGCAGGAAGCGGCTGCAGAAGCGTGGATGCAGAAATCCAAGGAGGAAAGGATAAGGGTAGCCTTCGAGCAGATGAAGACCGAGAAATGCCAGGGGCGTACAGCCAACTATTTCGGCAGAAGAGTGGGCTATCAGTATGCCTTCATCCTTGCCCTGATGAGAGCGAAGGACGAGAGGTATGGTCTGCCATACGTGGAGACTACCAATGAATTCCTCACCTATCTCAAGGAATATGTGGGGGTGAAGGATCTTCCTTCTGAGGATACTATCGGCAGGCGCCTTACCCGTATTTCAGGTAGATACCCCGACTGGAGAATCGAGGATGGCAACCAGATGGATATTCTGGAGGCGCAGCATGTGGCGCAGAGATTCCTTTCTATCTATATGAAAGGCATTTAAAAACGAGTTTGACTAGACTAGATATAAAACTGAATTAACGGATAGAAAGACTGTAGTTTTAGGATAATAGAGCGGGCTTCTTGCCCGCTTTTTTTGTGCCCGATACCGGGGGGCTTCTTTCTTTCTTCTCTCTTTCCTCTCCTTTCCTCTCTTTTTACGATGCATTTCCTCAGCTTATGCGGCAAAGTGTGCGGCAGGTTATGCGGATTGTGCGGCACTGTATGCGGCAACCCATTTCAGCTATTGATTTCCCTTCCTGGATTTTGTATCTTTGCATCAGAAAAAACAATTTGATTATGCAGAAGAACGAGAATTCTTTGCAGCCCGACAATCTCCAGGAGATTGCAGCCGCCCAGCTTTCCAATCCTCAGGCTGGCGAAGGAAAAGAGGATGAATTCATTATGCTGCCCTGGCAGAACAAGGCGCATCATCTGCCTAAACCCAAGGATTTGCCACCCGTGTTCCGTGAACTGGTGGGCAATGCTCCCGAGGTGCTCCGTACACTGGTATTCGTGGCTTGTGCTCCGGCTCTCGGAACCTACGCTCCACGTCTGAGATTCCAGTATGTGTACGACCAGACACCATCCACCTGCCTCCTGCAAGTGATAGTCTGCGGCGACCAGAGCTCAGGAAAATCATTTGCCAGATACGTGCAGCAGATTATCATGCAGAAACTCATCGACAGGGATAGCGAGCAGAGAAGAACCGAGCAGAAGTATAATGAAATGAAGAGAAGAAAAGGAAAAAAGGATGGACAACTGCCTCCGGAACCGAAGACGGATATTATAAACCTTCCTCCTAGCGTAAGTATCACCATGCTGATGAAGCGTGCCGATGCACCGGTAGTGAAATATGGCGCACCCAGAACACTCTTCATGTTTGCCGATGAACTCTCCACCATCACCCAGTCGAACAAGCGAGCCTTTTCCGACCTGAAGCAGATTATGAAGACTGCCTACGATCTGGGCTCTACCTATGGTCAGGATTATCTGAGCGAAACTTCCTACAGCACCGTGGTGGATGTGCTGCTCAACTGCCTCTTCTGCGGAACGCCTGCCGCCATCGACCGCTATATGGACAAGAATGCCATCGAGGGCGGTAACATCACTCGCACCATCCTCTGCCAGTTGGAGAGTCATATCGGCGACGAGCCGCCTACACTCAAGGTTATCACGCCAGCACAGCAGCAGGTAATCGACCATACTATCGAGCAGCTGATGGCAGCCACCTATCAGGACGAAACCACGATGCAACCCGAGGTGATGCTCGATACCCGATGGCTGGAACCTGCCATTACCAAATGGTGTGGTGAGCGCCGTGTAGAGGCTCTCAAATCCTGCTCCAAGGCACTCGATGTGTTCTACAAGCGCAGCTCCGTATCAGCCTTCCGCATTGCCTGCCTCTGCCAGTATCTCTATCAGCTGGAGGGAAAGAAGGACGAGAAAACTATCCACAAATGGGTGAAGCAGATTTATCTTGCCATGGCCGACTATACCCTCTATAATATGATCTCAAAATGGGGTACGGTGTATGAGCAGATCAATGCCGACCATGTGGTTACGGATTACCGTCCGAGCCATCTCTTTGAGAATCTCCCTTCTGAGTTTACCCGCGATCTGCTCAAGGTAACCCTGGAGCATCTGGAGCAGACGACACCTGCCAAAAACGTGATTTCACGCTGGGTGAAACTGGGATGGATAGAGAAGGTTGACAAGAATCAGTTCCGCAAGCTCAAGCAGTAGATTTCTTCCTGAAGCTCGTGTTTCTGTACTTCAACTACTGATTTTAGCAGATATGATAATGTCAAGAACTATAATTAGATAAACTATGATAGATAAAGTAATGATAGAAAAGCTTCGCTCCCTGCCGATAGAGCAGGTTGCTGATGCGTTGGGAATGGGATTGCGATGGCATAATGCCATCTGCCCTTTCCATAACGATTCTCATCCGAGCCTTCATTTCTCTGCCTCTCACAATACGTATCATTGCTACGTATGTGGTAAGCATGGGGGCACCATCGACCTCGTGATGCACAGGATGAATCTCAATTTTCATGATGCCTGCTGCTGGCTTGCACAGGTATTTGGACTCTATATGGAGGATGACGGAAGAACAGGCGATCGTGGCTGCAGATATGAAAACTCTGCAGGCAGATTCGCAGATGTGAAGCCCAGAAAGGTGCTGCCTCTGGAGCCATCTCGCCCCGTTGCTGTAGATACGGAATATCTCAATCTCTATGTGGCGCATCCTGTACTCAATGCCGAGGCAGAACACTTCCTGCTGGAAGAGCGAAGGTTGAGAAGAGAAGTCATCGAGTGGTGCCATGTTTCGAGTATCTCGGAGCCTACTCCGTGCAGAAGATTCGGTAAGCCATTTTATGATGCGCCCTCCCTGCTCATTCCATATTATACCCGGGAGGGGAGGTTGCTCTCCGTGCAGAGCCGCTATCTGGGTACTGATGAAAATGGGGCTGGGGGCAAGCTGGCTGCACGAGCCAAGGGGGTAGCGAGGTTCAAGTTTCCCAAGGGGTCAGAGTGCCATGTTTACAATCTTCAGATACTAAACTGGCTGTCGCCCGGCGAACCTCTTTTCATCACGGAAGGTTGTACGGATTGCTGGGCGATGATGAGTGTTGGGCATAAGGCGATAGCCATTCCATCGGCTACTCTGCTGAAGGAAGAGGATCTTCATCCCTTGCAGGACTTGAATCTCCATATCTTCCCTGATGCAGATGAACCTGGAGAGCGACTGTATCTGCAGTTGAAGGATCTGTTGCCGCAGCTGGTTCGTCATCAGTTGCCTAAAGGGTGTAAGGACTTTTCTGAGTATTATATCCGTCTTGTAGGTAACAATTAAAAATAGACATTTAATAATAATCATTTAAAATAATATTGCTATGTTGAATTTGTATGTTGAAAGAATGATTCGTGAGCGTGGTACCATTATGGGTTTGCTCAAGGCAGAGAATGTGAATGATAGTGAGTTTGATGAGCAGGTAAAGGTATGCGGCACTGTAGAGCGTGCTGCTGATTGCCTTCCGGTAGGAAAGTATCGTGTGCTCATTGGCAAGTGCATCTATCACCGTCGCAAGATGCCGTTCCTGGTTCCGATGGAGGAGGTTTCTTCATCCATGGAATCTTCCAAAGGTTTGTGTGTTCTGGATTCATCCCAGTGTGAGCTTTGCTGCAAGGCTCGTCATTCTCATGAGTTTGGAGATGTTTCTGCCTTCACCTCCCTGCCATGTGCGATGATTCAGCCGGGCAACGGTCCGTTTACGATGGGCAGGGGCAGTATTCTGGTGGGCGAGGTTCATGCTCCCGGCTTCGTATTGAAGAGCAAGCCGCTCTTCACCACCCTCTACGAGCGCATCAAGAAGGCGGTGTGGCGAGGAAACGAAGTAACGCTGGAGATTAAGGAGATGTAGGCAGGAGAAGGATGCTTTTGTTATGATACAGTAAGAATTGTAGTAGAATAGCTGGTGATATTGTAAAAGAAAAAGCAGTTGTTGCGGTAAGAGGCAACAACTGCTTTTCTATTGTCAGAACCACCCAATATCCCGGAAAAATACATTTTTTCGATGATAACAAATGTTAAATCATACACTTTTTCGAGGATAAGGCTGATTTATGCTTGAAAAATCCGCATTTTAATGGTAATGGAGATTTATTATTTGTCAGTTTATTTATAAGCCGTGTGCAAGTGTTCAGACTGCATTTCCTGCAACTTTTCATTACTCATTTCGACAGATTCCCAAAGTTTATCCATTTCTCGCTGCATACGCTCGTTTATGAACTTTACTAATTGTTTTGCCATAATGGTAACTTTTAGAATTATGTTTTTGCCATAGTTTATAAATAAAAAAGCCCAGCCTATTTAAGCATAGTTAAGAGGCTCGGCTGGAACTAACTCTGCAAAAATACAAATAATTATTGAATCTCCAAAGATTTTGAGAAGAATATTTTGATTTCGCAAGAAAAAATGGGGGATAGTATAAAAAAAGGTGGCGATTCTTTTTGTAATCTCTGATTTTTGCAGTATCTTTGCAAATGCAAAGCTGCATTCGGCAATTTTGAAAGCAAGCTTTCATTGCGCCCGTTTGCATTTACTTTGCATTTGGATGGATTCGCCCTAGGGCGATGACGTCTGTTTTTGTGGGTTAAAATAATAGCGTTTGCTGTTTATTCGATAATAATGTTCCTGAAGTTTGGCCGCGGAAGAACATGTGCAACAGAATAAATAAGTAAGCGTCCGCTATAGCGTGGACGTAAAACTTATCTGTTGCATATAGGTTAGGCCAAACACCTTGGAACGTTGGATAAGTGGATCGTCCACGTTTCTGCGTTCTGATGGGGATGAGGCTGGTCTTGATGCAAACCTAGGTTGGCTTTGTTGCTATGGATAAGGGTGTTTGGTTGTAGCTTTTATTTTCTGAGTAACAAAGCAGTCGCATTAAAACTATATTTAAGCTTTAATGCTATGGCAAAATCATTGATTGAAGAGCTACCTCGCATTGCAAGCGAAGGTAGGCAAGAGGCTCAGCGCATCATTGAGCGATTGAGCAGTGGTACACGCATTGGATTGCAGACCAATGAGCTGGTGTTGCCTCGCAAGGATGTCTCCGGATTCTTCCGTGGACAAGTTCCCAATATCCCTAATGCATTCAATGCCGCCCTGGATGGGGGGAGTTGGATGAACCGTCTGGTGTATGGTGATAATCTCCTGACCATGCAGGCGCTGCTTGCCGGAGACCCTCAGACGGGCTTGCCTTCATTAAGAGGCAAAGTGGATTTGATCTACATCGACCCGCCGTTTGATTCTAAGGCGAATTATAGAACTCCGATTACATTACCAAATGCAAGTTTTTCTCAAAGACCAACTGTAATTGAGCAGTTTGCTTATGCGGATACATGGGAAGAGGGAACGATTTCGTATCTTAAAATGATTTATCCTCGTCTTATGTTGATGAAGGAAATGTTGTCAGAGAAAGGAAGTATCTATGTTCATATTGATTGGCATATAGGCGCATATGTAAAGGTAGTTTTAGATGAAATCTTTGGAAAGGAAAATTTCCGTAATGAAATCATTTGGAAAAGAGGTACAGTAAAAGGTGCCAAGGCTGTAGGAAATCAATTCGCTAGAAATCATGATATGATTTTGTATTATTCTAAAGGTAACGATTATGTTTATCATACGCAGTATTTACCTTATTCAGAAGAATATATTAAGCAACGTTATACGAAGGATGATAATGATGGGCGTGGACCATATACAGATCAAGCAATAGGTACTAGAAGTGAGGATTCTCTTATTGAGATGGAAAAAGATAATCGTATATTTATTACTTCAACAGGGAAACGTCGTGTTAAATATTATTTAAGTGAGGCTAAAGGTATAGCCATGGATGATTCATGGAATGATATTTCAGAGGTGAATTCAATGGCTAAAGAAAATGTTGGCTACGCCACCCAAAAACCTGAAGCCCTCCTCGAACGTATCATCAAGGCATCTTCCAACGAAGGTGACCTCGTCTGCGATTTCTTCGGTGGCAGCGGTACCACAGCAGCGGTTGCCGAAAAGCTGGGCCGTCGCTGGATTACCTGCGACATCGGCAAGCCGGCATCCCTCGTCATGCGCAAGCGTTTCATCGACCAGGAAGTAAATCCGTTCCTCTATCAGAGCATCGGCGACTATCAGAAAGAGGCTTTCCATAACAACAAGAAACTCCGCAGAGTGGGCGATCTCTCTCAGGTAGTCTTAGGCCTCTTCGGTGCCCTGCCATTCTCCCCAGAACAGGTGAGTGACAGAAACTTTGGCTACGTCAAGGGCACACGAAATCTGGTGATGGTGGATAGCCCTAACCGCCTGACCACTGCCGCCACCGTTCGCCGTGCCGTAGAAGCCAAGGCTTCTCTGCTTGGCGGCGACTGGGATAAAGTCATCGTGCTCGGCTGGAACTTCGCCTTCGACATCTCGCAAGCCATCGAGAAATATAAGAACAGCAATGTAGAGGTGCTGGTGATTCCGCCTGATCTGCTCGACAAGCTATCTAAGAAGGGCTTCAAGAAGCTCATTGCCGACAAAACCGTCCGCTTCTCTTCTTTGCAGTATCTGGTGGTGAACCCAGTTGAAGTAACCGTGAGCGGCAATGGCGAGGATGAACTCGACATCAGTCTCAGCAACTATGTGCTGCTCTCGCCAGATAATATCCCGTTGGACGATAAGGACAAGGAGAATTTGCAGAAGGTGATGGAGCAGGACCCTCTCTCGCTGATAGAATATTGGAGTATCGACCCTGATTATGACGGCGATACCTTCCGCAGCACCTGGCAGGATTATCGTGAGAACATGGATAACGACAGCGACCCGCTGCACTGCGTATATTCCACCCGAATTGCTATGCCGCATAAGGACGAGCGAAAAGTCTGCGTCAAGGCGGTGGATGTGTTCGGATTCGAGAGTCAGGTTATCCTGGATGTGAAGTGTTAGTGTTAAGAACGAATAGGAGATTACGACTATGGCTATCAATTCAAGTAATATATCTTTGGAATTGGCGCATCGACTCACCGATGTGGTCAATGCCGCCTGGAAGAGTGGGGAGATGCTGGAGAAGGTGACCCCAACCACCGCTTCGCTCTTGAACTACTGGTTTGGAGAGGGCTTCTGCAACGAGCGTGCGAGAAATTTCCATGAGGGTCAGCGTCAGGCTATCCTCAACATCATCTATCTGCACGAAGTGATGGGAGAAAACTGCGTGATGGATGCCTATCAGGGCATCATTCCGGAGCTGATGGATAGGGCCGACCTGGCTCAGCTTGCCAAGCCTAAATATCAGATGCCTAAGTATGCAGTGAAGATGGCTACGGGCACGGGAAAGACGTGGGTGATGCATGCCCTGATAATCTGGCAGATGCTGAATGCCCGGCACGAGGATGTGGAGAGCGGACGATTTACGCAGAAGTTCCTGATAGTGGCTCCGGGTCTGATTGTTTACGACCGTCTGCTGGATGCCTTCTGCGGCAGAAAGAAGCGTGACGAGGAATATCGCGACCCTCAGACCAACGACTACTACATGAACCAGGAGGTGTTCATCCCCGAGCGTTATCGTGACGAGGTGTTTTCGTTCATACAGAACAATGTGGTGACCAAGGAGGATGGCATCGGCAGAAAGACCACCGGAGAGGGACTGATTGCCCTGACCAACTGGCATCTGTTTGAAAATCAGATGGAAGAGAAGGAACAGGATGAGGATGTGGACGATTTCAGCACGGTGACACCTGCTGAAATCATCAGCGACCTGTTGCCTATCCGTCCGGGCAAGTCGGCGGGCAACGACCTCGGCATGCTCGACCGCCGTGCCCTGAGTGGCACCGAACTGGAATATCTGGCGGGTTTAAAGGATTTGATGGTAATCAATGATGAGGCTCATCATATCCACGAAATCAAGCGTAATGGCGAAACCGAGGAGGTGGAATGGCAAAGAGGCTTGAATGCCATCAGCGCCACCAAGGGCACCCGTTTCATACAGGTGGACTTCTCGGCTACCCCTTTTGATACGAAGGGAACGGGAGAGAAGCAGGTGAAACTCTTCTTTCCGCATATCATCGTTGATTTCGACTTGCCGATGGCGATGAAGCAGGGACTGGTGAAGCTGCTGCTGCTCGACCGTCGGCAGGAACTCACCGACCTGGAGAACCTGGATTACAACGCCGAGCGTGATGAGCAGGGAAAGGTAGTGGGGCTGAGCGAAGGCCAGCGCATGATGCTCCGTGCCGGATTGACCAAGCTGAACAAACTGGAAGAAGAATTCCTGAAGAATGATGCGTCTAAGAACCCGAAGATGCTCATCGTCTGCCAGGATACCACGGTATCTCCTTTTGTAGAAGAGTTTCTGAAGTCAGAAGGTCTGGAAGATGAAGACATCGTTACCATCGACAGCAACAAGCAGGGCGAGGTGAAGGATGAGGAATGGCAGGAAATCAAGAAGAAGCTCTTCAATATAGATAGGTATAAGAGTCCGAAGGTGGTCATCTCCGTGCTGATGCTCCGTGAGGGCTTCGACGTCAACAATATCTGCGTGCTCGTTCCGCTGCGTTCTTCGCAGGCGCCAATCCTGCTGGAGCAGTTGGTGGGTAGAGGTTTGCGACTGATGTGGCGAGAGTCTGATTATATCGACATCAAGCGTGAAGACCGCCTGAGGGTGTTGAAGAATCATCAGCCTCCCCGCACCTATATCGATACCTTGTCTATCGTGGAGCATCCGGCTTTCATCAAGTTCTATGATGATTTGCAGGATCAGGGCTTGGTGGCTGTGGATGAAGGCGATGTGGGTGCCGGAGGAGCCACAGGCGATATTCTTACCGTGGGACTTCGTGAGGATTACGGGAAGTATGATTTCCTATGGCCGGTTATCCTGCATGATTCCATCGATGAATTTGAGGATGCAGAGATAGATCTGGATGATTTAGAGCCGTTTACGATGTATCCGCTGCCTTTGCTCCGCAAGTTCCTGGCAAAAGAGGGCGAGACCTTCGTATCGCAGGAATCTCTGACCAAGACTACCTTTGGTAAGTATAAGGTGACGGCCAATCTCTTCAATGCCAGCGGATATAATGAGTATCTGCAGAAATTGCTGAGGGTAGTAACCCTGCGCTTTGAGAACTGTCGCCGCCAGGGGTTCCCGACCATTCAGATTAATGGGGCACAAACGGTGCAGGTGATAGACTGGTACATCAGAGAGAAGCTTTTCTCCGTGCCTTTCGACCCGTTCCAGGGCAGCGACTGGAAGATATTGCTGGCGAAGGATGGAATTGTGACGAAGCACATCGTGGAGCAGTTTGCGGTGGCCATCTATAAGATGCAGAATCGCCTGACCACGATAGATGCTGAGGTGAGCCATACGGATTTCTCTTCGCTCAAAGCCATCAAGATGAGAGAGTCTTACTCGATGGAGGTACAGAAGTGTATCTATCCTCGACTGGGTTATCCATCCCATGGTGGAGGATTGGAAAAGGCGTTCATCGAGTTTCTGGATAGGGATGCCGAGGTAGAAAGATTCCTGAAAATCAATGAGAGTGGCCATTCCTTCGCCATCATCTTTTATGTAAGGAAGGATGGCTTGATGGCAACGTATCATCCTGATTTCATAGTGGCTACGGCTGATAAGGTTTATCTGATTGAAACCAAGGGTGACGACAAGGTGGATGATGTGAACGTTCGCCAGAAGCAGACGGCTACTGTGGAATGGATAAAGAAGATCAATGCCTTGGAGCCTGGGGATAGGATGAATCGCACCTGGGAGTATGTATTGGTAGGCGAGAGCGTGTTCTACTCGTTGAGTGGAAGTGGCGCTACGATTACTGATATCTGCAATATGTGTAAGGTTTCGTATTCTGTGGCAACGGGTAATCTGTTTGATATGTAAGGGCATTTGCCAGTAATAATACCCTCGTTAGGTGTTCTGCCGGATTCAGCAATCTTGCTTGCTGCGGATTTCAAATCCGCAGATCCTAAAGAGGTTAGGTCATTTTTTGACGACGGATTGCAAATCCGTCGGAGCGCCTAGCGGGGGAAATATCTGCATAATCCATTAAATTTCAGCGTTCTCTGCCATTTTCTATAAGTTTTTCTTGCGAGTTCCAATCTTTCTTCGTATTTTTGCACCAATAAGCAATGTAGAACTTTAAAAGCGAAAGAAATATGGAGGAAAAGAAATATCATATCGAGGAATCGAAGATTGCAGGGGATAAGGTCTGTGAGCCATCGCCTGCCTATGCAACTATTGCTTCAGAGCCTGTGTCTCATCACGTGATTGATTCTGGGATAGAGCAGGAAGATGAAATTCCTGTTCTTAAAAATCATTTTAGTTATGAGGGGCTTATGGATAGTATCGATTATTGTGAAACCATAAAGGATGATCCTTCTAAATGGGAGTCTGTTGATGCCTTTAACGAACGTTTATATGAGGAATTCCCATGGCTGAGATAGTTAAGTAATTGCGCCCTGTAAGCGTAAAAGCATCTCATTATTAATGCTTTTGCCCTTACAGGACGCCTTGTTGACTGCTGTTATACTCAGGGCGTTGCCCTGGGCTAGGAGCTTCTGGGCCTTCTGCCCGTGTGGCGCAAATCGGGACGTTTGCCGGGTAGATGGCTGGCTTTGTGTTTTACAAAGACTCATCCACTTCTTTCCAATCTATCAATCCCTTGCCCTTTTCATCAAGTTCTACGGCCAGGGCGATGACCTTGCGCTTATCGGCCTTGAATGGCTCGGTGTAACTCTTGTCCTTGATCTGGCTCTCGGCAGCAGAAATGCCGCCATTGTTCGATAGCTTCAGCTCCAGGACGTAGATGAAGGATGGAACCTCTACAATCATATCAATTCTGCCAGTGGCCAGCATTCTTTCTACTTCCACTCTAAAGCCCAAAGCTCTGAATATCGTGCTCATTATCAGTCGGTAACGCTCCTCCATATCCATGCTTTCCATCTTCTTGTTGCTGTATGGAACATCGGCAATAAGAGCCTTCAAGGCCTTCTTGGCTTCTGCGGTATTGCCGTCCTGCATCATTTTTCTGAGGAAACTCTGCGCAGAAACCACTTCTGAATTCGACTTCATGGTCAAGGCTGGAACCACTACCCGGTATAATGCCTTGCGAACTTCAAAGTTAGGGAAGCCCAGGATGTAAACGCCATCATCGTAACCCTTGATGGTGAGATAACCCGACTGGTAGAGGAAGAGCTCGGCTCCGCCATTCACTACATCCGATGTTTCCAGGGTGTCGCGCTCGATGAAGCAATGGTCAAAATATTCCATCTTCATCTCCATGTCATCCACGAACTTTGGCAATAGGGAAGTGGTACCTGATGAAGCCCAGTAATTCTTCAAATCCCTATCATCCAGGGCATTGATGAGGCTGAACGGATTGAAGATATCCACCATATTTCTGCGGCAGAAATGATATCCGTCGTAATAAGCCGTGAGCTGCTTCAGCGTCTCTTCCGGAGTCCATCCGTTTTCTTCTCCCATAGCCTCAATCTCTGGCATGAAGTTTTCGGCAACTTCCTGCTTTGAAATGCCGCAGATGGTGGCGTATGGTGCATCAAAACTGATGTTGCTCAGATTGTTAAGCACAGAAAAGAGAGAAATCTGAGTGAACTTGGTGATGCCTGTGATGAAGACGAATTTCTCGTATTTATCCTGAGCTTTCAATACAGAAAACACTTCTCTGTAGATATCCGTACATGCTTCATGTTGCGGAGTCTTCCAGGAATGCTGCAAAGGAGAGTCATATTCATCAATGAGAATGACCACCTGCATCCCTGTTTTGCTGTAAGCTGTCTTGATAATGTTCTTTAATCTTACGGCAAGCGAGCTACCTTGACGCACATCAATACCATTTTCGGTTTCATAATTATGAAATGCATCATCTAAATAGCTCCGTATGCTTTCCGCTTCGGCTCCTGCCTGACTCATGTCGAGTCTGATTACAGGATGCTTCACCCATTCTGCTTGCAGTTTCATAACTTCCAGTCCCTCGAAGAGTTCCTTTTTCCCCAGAAAGTATGCTTCAAGCGTATCTACTAGAACGGATTTACCAAAGCGGCGTGGTCGGCTCAGGTAATTATACTTTTTTCCCCTGTTGACAAGATTCCAGATGATATCTGTCTTGTCAACATAAAGATAACCACCCTTTCTGATTTCCTCAAAAGACTGGATACCTACCGGCAATCTTCTATCGTTCATTTCTGTCATAATCTAATTCTCCTATGTCTTCAGGATAGCTTTTGCAAGCCATCCACCTTTCTACAAATTCTTTCTGCAAAGATACGACGAATATTTTGATTTTGCAAGAAAAATGGGGAGATAATATAAAAAAGGTGGCACTTCTTTATTTCTTCGCCAGCCATCTTCTAACCGGCAGGTCGTAGAATTTCAGGCAGAGCCAGGCGGCGGCTATCGAAACTCCACAGGTGATGAGCGCCTCGGGCCAGGTTTCGCCCAGCGTGAAGAGCTGCTTCTCGATGAGCCACGAATAGAAGTAATACATAAACGGATAGTGCACGATGTAGAGCGGGAAGGAGATGTCGCCCAAGAACGTGCAGACGCGGGTGCTGAAATGGTCGGATGTCAGTCCGCTCGCTCCCAACCATACTATCGCCGGGAAAATCAGGAGGATGCGTGCCGCCTCGAAAACGCCGTTCAGCATAATGCTGCCAGCTATTTCGCCTGCACCGTTCACGGAAATGCTGCTAATCGTACTCTCTATATAAGGTACGTGGAAGAGCAAGAGCAGGATGATGGAGCAGATCCAGAATGCACCTTTCACCTTGATCTGGATGCGATGGAAAACACGGGACAACAGCATACCTATCGTAAACGGACAGAGCATGCGCAGGAGTCCTCCCCAGAAGTTGAGACCATCCAGCGTCCAGCCCACGCCAAACATACCGTAGCCGCATACATCCGTAGCCGTGAACCATAGCAGAAGGATGGATAGAATTCCGGCAAGTACCGCCAGTGCCCAGGTGGATAGCCTCCGGATGAAAAGGGCATAGAGGATATTGCCGATGTACTCGAAGAAGAGCGACCAGGCGGGACCGTTGAGTGGAAACATTTCGCCATTGCCTCTCACCTCGTATCCGCAACCCGGCAGGGCGGGAATCATCAGCATGCCGCAGAACAGGGCTATCAGCATAGCCGGTACCGAAGCCGGAGTGCCGTCCCAGGTTACGGCTCCCTGAAGGATGAACATTATGAGTCCGATGAGCGCGCCCATCACTACCATCGGATGCAGGCGGATGAGGCGTCGCTTGAAGAATTTTCCTAATGTCAGGGTCTTTCCCCATCTGTCATCGTAGGCGTAGCCGATGACGAAACCGGAAAGGATGAAGAAGAAGTCAACCGCCAGATAACCGTGGTTAATTTCCTGGATGATGGCTGAGCCGGATGCAAACTGGTAGCCTTCGAACACATGATACCACACCACGAGCAATGCAGCCACGCCACGCAATCCGTCGAGCAGGGCATAATGCGGTTTGGTATCCGAGAAATGGGATGTTGATTGTTGTAAGTTAGTCATAAATTATGATTGTTAATATTATTATGATGATGATGATTTATTTGATTTCTTATTTCCTATATTTTGATTTCGACTGCAAATATACAAAATATTTTTCGTTTTACTTTTATTCTTGTCGTAAAAAAAAGAAAAATGCTGCAATAATAATAAAAAGGTGGCTCTTCTCTTTGCCGGACAAGAATATTTCCTTACCTTTGCATAGCATTTGTGTGTCCTGAGACAGAATGAAGTCTGATATTGGCTATATTTGATGGATTTCTGTCGTAACTTCTAAAGAGATGGTGGCAGACCCACCGCATTCGGCATGCAGGTGCTGATTGCAAACCACTTTGTGCTGCTCTGATGGAAACAGATGGGTAGTGGAACGACATTTGAAAGCCTTCCTTTAGGTTGGCAAGGTATGTGTCAAGGAGATGAACGCAAGTGAACCATTGATGAAGCATCGTTAGCAAAGTTATCAAGTCACATCAAAACCAAGGTTTGTTTTGTATCTTGGGATAATGGCAGAGGAAACCTGTTTACTATCTGCTGGGTGTGCGGTGTATAGGTGGCATGAACTTGACATGGGCTCTTTAGAGGAACAGGAGAAATAGGCATGGAATGCCAAGGGAAAATGCCGAGAGCCGTTAAACGCAAGGCAGAAAGTACTGATGTCCATGTCTGTGGCGGACTACCTCGTAGTAGTGTTGAAGTCTCTGTAATGGAGATGGAGCGAAGGGGGTAGCGTGCTTAGCCAAATTTACAGTCCAACTTAAGAATTTGAGGATGAAACAATGAACGAGGCAAAACCTTTTGTAATAGACAAGCGATTGGTGTGGGAAGCTTACCACAAGGTGAAGGAAAACAAGGGTAGTGCAGGTATCGATAAGGTTGACCAAAAGACATTTGATAAAGAAATGTCCAAGAACCTTTATAAGATATGGAATCGCATGAGTTCCGGTTGTTACTTTCCCAAAGCGGTAAAACTGCTAGAAATACCAAAATCCAATGGTGGTACTCGCCCTCTGGGCATACCAACGATAGAAGATAGAATAGCGCAGCAGGTAGTAGTATCAGTACTGATTCCCATACTCGAACCTATCTTCAAGGAAGATTCCTTCGGCTATCGTCCAGACAAGGGAGCGCATCAAGCCATAGCTAAGGCTAAGGAGCGCTGCTATGTGAATCCCTGGGTGCTTGATATGGACATCAGTAAGTTCTTCGACACAATCAATCATGATTTGCTGATGAAGGCTGTCCGCAAGCATACAGAGGAGAAATGGGTACTTCTATACATTGAGCGGTGGCTCAAAGTTCCCTATCAGACATCGAAGGGTGAAGTGATAGAACGAACGATGGGAGTTCCCCAAGGTTCTGTGATAGGTCCGGTTTTGGCAAACTTGTTCCTCCATTACGTCTTTGATGAATGGATGTCGCGCAACTATCCAACGATTCCGTTTGAGCGTTATGCTGATGACACCATCTGCCATTGCGTATCGGAGATACAAGCTCAGTTCTTGAAAGCTGTTCTAATGAAACGCTTTGAGGAATGTGGATTGAAACTGAATGAAGAGAAGACAAAGATAGTCTATTGTAAGGATAGCAATCGAAGAGGTAACTCGGAGCATACTTCCTTTGACTTCCTTGGCTTTACCTTCAGACCTAGAGGTGCAAGAAACAGAAAAACGGGTCAAAACTTTACTGCTTTTCTCCCTGCAATAAGCAAGAAGTCGATGAAGAGGGTTAAAGAAGCCGTAAGGGCTTGGAATCTGAATCGCAAGACTTTTGCTTGTTTGCTAGACATAAGCAATGAGGTTGATACGCAGATTAGTGGATGGATGAACTACTATATGAAGTTTGGTAGGTCTGAGTTCCGCAAGGTGTTGAATTACATCAATGAGCGACTAACCCGATGGGTGATGCGTAAGTACAAGCGCTTCTCCAAGGGCAAGAAGTTTAGCAAAGCGTATGGATGGCTTGTAGAGTATGCGGCACATAACAGAAATGAGTTTTCACACTGGGTGAAGGGATTTGTACCCTATCCACGTCTAGGATAATTATGAATACAAATTAACAAACAAAAGAGTTAAGTATGAAGAGCCGTGTGATGGGAGACTGTCAAGCACGGTTCCGAGAGAAGGGAGGGTGAAACTCCCTCCACTTACTCGACAATCATTAAGGTTATGACTATAGAAGAAGCTATCAGGCAAAGATTTTATCATAAAATGCTCCTTTATAACTCTATCTTTTAGCAAAGTTAACATAAAATAATTGTATATCTCGTTAATAATCAGTATTTTTGCGCATAATCTTTTAAAGAATCAAAAAACTAAGAATATGGCAAGAGCAACAGGTTCAATCAATTATTTGGAGCATCGCACGCCCTTGAAGGACGAAAGCGGTAAGTATCAGATACATCCGATGTTCGTGAAACGGGATATCGTTGACAGGGAGAAGATGGAGAAGCGGGTTCGCGATCATTGTGCGATGAATGTTTCGTCCTTTATCTCTGCATTGGAAACACTGGAGGATGAAACGCTTTATGCCTTGGCTGAGGGCAACGAGGTAAGGGTAGGCGATATGTTCATCGTAAAGCCTAAACTTGGCGTGGTGCAGCATAAGGATAAGGATGGAAATGTATGGAAAAGGACCTATCATGAGGGTGACCTGATTCCAGCCAACGAGGTGGATATCTGCGGCTTG
The DNA here is from genome assembly GCA_900544825.1 of uncultured Prevotella sp. Taxonomy (GTDB): domain Bacteria; phylum Bacteroidota; class Bacteroidia; order Bacteroidales; family Bacteroidaceae; genus Prevotella. The sequence continues at coordinate 18,426 of UQWP01000045.1, forward strand.
GAAATTCAGCCAACGAAGGAGTTTCTGGAAAGGCTGAAGCGCCATTCTAATGGTTGCAGCCGACAGTATTGGAGTGTGAAATCTACTCCAAAGGAGGCTGATAAGGAGTTTGCTGATATTGTAGAGATTTGTCAGCAGCAGGGTTATATCACGGTGAAGGATATGATTCGCAAATTCGGTGTTACCCGCTATCATGCCAATAAGGTGTTGAATGATCGCTGTGAGGAACCGGCTGCCAGAATGTATGCTACCAAGGAAGGTCCTGTTACGCTCTATCGTTTGAGGAAAAAGGAATGATGAATGGAGGTTGAAGTAAACGGCTTTTGGGGCTCAAGTAAGTATCTTTTTGGGTTCAAGTAAGTATCTTCTCAACTGTTGTCACTAGGCTTAGCAGCTCTGCCGAGCCTAGTCAACAGGTCTGCTGACTGCAGTCAGCACCTCTACTGAGCCTAGTGGTAACACTTTTAAGTTGTACAACCATACACCCTTTAGTCGTACAACCATACCCCCTTTAGTCGTACAACCATATACCTTTAAGTTGTACAATCATACACCTTTTAATCGTACAACCATACACCATTTAGTTGTACGACTATAGCTGAAAATCATATATGATGATACTTTCATGATACATCTATGATACTTTATGCTGCATTTTTCAAGAAGTATCATTGATGATAAGTTGTTAAATATCAAAATGCTTATTGATATTTTGAGAGTAAAAATGAGACTATGATACTTTTTCTCGGAAAAAACTTGTTTAATGATAGCTTTCTTTTCTCTAAAATAATGCATTTAGCAGTCGTGTTGCTAAAATCAAATCTATCCATTAAAGTTTTCCTTCTAAAATTTGGCTGTTTCCCATATTTTCTTTAACTTTGCCATCATATTCGTACAAAGAAAAATAAGACAATATGTTTTTACGCTTATGGGTTATATCAATGCTGGCTGTCATGACTTTGCCTGCCGCTTCGCAGGAAGACAGTTGCAAGGCTGTTCATCGCATCGCCGCTGATGCGGTGCCAGCTACTATTTTTCATACCAACCAGTTTCTGCGTGGAGGAAATGATGAGGGTCGGACGATGAATCACGACATGACTTTTACGTTGAAATATGCCTTCATGAATGGGGAGGAGGTGAGGCCTGGCTCTATTCATCAGGGTGTGTATCAGGGTGTGGGTCTGGCTAGGCATGAGTTTAATCAGTGGTTGTCGAACCCTATCTCCGTATATCTGTTCCAGGGTGCTCCGATTGTGAACCTATCTCGGAAAGTGTCGCTCAACTATGAGTGGAATCTGGGAATGGCGTTCGGATGGAATGCTTATGATGAGCAGAATAATCCAGAAAACAAGGTGATAGGATCCAAGGCTACTGCCTATATTGATCTGGACTTCTATGTGAAGTGGATGCTTTCGAAATATCTTGATTTGAATGCCGGTATCTCGTTGAGCCATTTCTCTAATGGTAACACTACTTATCCCAATATGGGACTCAATACAGGTGGCATAAGATTGGGACTGGCTTATTATATCAACCGCCAGCTACAGCCGAAGGCGGAGCGTGAAAAGTTGCCGGAATGTCGCGGCTTCTATACAGACGTGATATTGTATGGTGCGTGGAAGCAGGGAATTGCCCACGATGGAGAGTCAAGTTTTCTACTGGATGGCAAGTATGCTGTGATGGGCTTGAATATCAACCCTATGTACCGGTTGAATCCGTGGCTCAGTGTGGGTGCTTCGCTCGATGGGATGTACGATCGCTCGGCGAGCAGGGAGAATGATGTCTGGGGAGAAGAAGTGGAACATAAATTTTCACGTCAGTCGGCTTTGGGACTTTCGGCACGTGGCGAGTTCTCCATGCCTTATTTCAGCATCAACTTTGGTGCGGGAACCTATCTGCTTGGCAATCGCAACGATTTCAGGGGTGTATATGAGGTGCTTGCCCTGAAAATTCATGTGAGCCGACGTGCCATGCTGCACATCGGCTACAGTCTGGTGGATTTCAAGACTCCTAACAATCTGATGCTAGGCTTGGGCTGGCGCTTTGGCGGCAAATAATTCTGCCACTTTCTCCAGCCATTCCTTGTCAATAGCATCGAAGGTGCTGAGGTGTTCGCTGTCAATATCCAGTACAGCGATGACCTCACCATTCCTGATAACAGGCACTACAATCTCCGAACGGGAAGCGCTGCTGCAGGCGATGTGACCCGGAAATTTCTCAACATCTTCTACCACGATGGTTTCCGCCTTGTCCCAAGCTGTTCCGCAAACTCCTTTGCCCCTTTTGATGCGGGTGCAGGCCAGCGGTCCCTGGAAAGGACCCAGCACGAGAGTTCCGTCGATGACCCGGTAAAAGCCTACCCACCAGAAGTGGAAGGTGTCCATGATGCATGCTGAAATATTCGCCATATTGGCGATGATGTCGCTTTCGCCCTCTACGAGTGACTTGAGCTGAGGGAGGAGCGTGGTGTAAAGTTCCTCCTTCGTTTCTCCTTTTATAGTAAGATGTTCTGCCATGATATGTCTTTACTTTTCAATTCTGTTTATCTTCTCTTTAGATATTCTATCTCTGCAAAAGTAATAAATTTAATTGAAATACTGTCATTTTCATAGAAATATTTCTATCCTTTCAATCTTTTTTCGTATTTTTGCACCATCAATTAAGAAAAAGAAAAGTCTGATTATTCAATAAAAGTAAGAAAATGGCTGATAAAGATATGAAATGGAAGACGCTCTCGCAGAAGTATCTGATAGAGAAGCCTTGGCTCACGGCACGAGTGGATAAGGTGGAATTGCCTACGGGAGTCATTATCGATGAATATTACGTGCTGGAATATCCTGACTGGGTAAATACCATCGCCATTACGAAGGACGGAATGTTCGTATTCGTACGCCAGTATCGTTATGCGATAGGGAAGACGGTGAATGAGCTCTGTGCCGGAGTGATAGAGAAGGGCGAGGATCCGATGGTGGCTGCCAAGCGAGAGCTGATGGAAGAGACTGGATTCGGTGGCGGTAACTGGCAGAAGTGGATGACGATTTCTGCCAACCCGAGCACGCATACCAATTTTACCCATTGCTATCTGGCAACAGATGTGGAGCGCATGGATGTTCAGCATCTGGATAAAGGTGAGGATATTGAGATTCGCCTCTTCTCAAGAGAAGAAGTAATGGATATGCTGGAGAAGGGAGAAATCTGGCAAAGCCTGATGGCGGCTCCGCTATGGAAGTATTTTGCGAAAGCAAAGTAAGCTGCAGGGCTTCATTTGCGAAAGGCAAGTAAACAATAGATATTAAACAATAAACATTATAAAGATGGTAATAGATTTCGAAAAGATTGCTGAGGCTCATTTGGAGGGCTTCAAGGGTGGACAGGGTAAACTCGATACTCGTAACTATGTGGATGACAAGGTAAAAATCATGTATTCTACCTTGCGTCCGGGTGCATCAACTGGTCTTCATACTCATGAGGGCAACTGCGAGATTATCTACGTGGTAAGCGGCACTGCTACTTTCCATTATGATGATACCGTAGAGGAGGTTCGTCAGGGACAGGTGCATTATTGCCCTATGAACCATGCTCATTATATGGAGAATCTCACCGACCACGATCTGGTGTATCTCGCCATTGTGCCTGAGCATCATTAAAATTCTTGAAGCATCAGGGAAAAATAACATCATATTCCTCAAGGAAAATGAGAAAAAAGAAAGTCCAACTCGGAAACCTCGAAAAAGGCTCCAAGCTGGACTTTCTCGTTTTTATCTCTTCATATTAATCTTCCTCATTCTCCAGCAAGTCGGTGCCGAGATGAGTGGTCTGCTCACGCTTCAGTCGGTCGCGCACCTCCTTTGGCTTGGTAGCGTAGGTTATCATTCGGATGGAATCGTTGTAGCTCACGTACTTCCAGAGCCAGTTGAGCAATACCATCATCTTGTTCTTTACACCGAGGATGGAGCGGAGGTGAACCACCAGCCACAATACCCAGGCAAAGAAGCCCTGGCTGTGGAACTTGCCAAGTTCTACCACCGCCTTGTTTCTACCCACGGTTGCCATAGAACCCAAATTCTTGTAGCGGAATGGCTTGAGCTGCTGGTCGATATTCTGAGCAGTAGAACCTGAATGCTTCTCGTTCTCCTCGTCAGCCTTCGCAATCTTCTGGATGTTCTTAGCCAGGAGAGCTGCCTGCTGAATGGCTACCTGAGCCAACTGTGGATGACCGCCAGGATAAGCTGGATCTGTGGTCTGAAGACACTGGTCGCCGATGGCAAAGAGACCATCCATGCCAGGGATGCGGTTGAACTCATCTACTATGATTCGGAAACCACGCCCCAGATGGTCGCCATCAATACCGGTGATAGGCTGCGCCTTCACACCCGAAACCCAAAGGAAGGTGCGGGTAGGAATCTCCTGACCATCCTTCATCAGTACCTTGTGGTCTTTATAATCAGTTACCATCTTGCCAAACTGCACATCCACACCCATGCTTGTGAGGAAATCGTATGCTTTCTTGGAAGAATCCTTTGACATTCCGGCGAGCAGTCTGTCACCTGCTTCCAGGAGATAAATGTGCATCAGAGATGAATCCATATCCGGATAATCGTAAGGAATCACGTAGCGCTTCATCTCAGAGAGGGCTCCGGCAATCTCTACACCTGTGGCGCCACCGCCTACAATCACTACGTTCAGAAGTTCCTGTCGCTCCTCTTCTGTAGCACAGGTCAAGGCACGCTCCAGGTTGCTCAATAGGGCGTTGCGCAATCCCATTGCCTCAGAAACGGTCTTCATCGGAATCGCCCACTTCTCAATGTTGGCATTGCCATAGAAATTGGTGGTAGTTCCTGCTGCGAACACCAGGTAATCGTACTCTATCTTACCGATGGAAGTCTGCAGAATCTTCATGTCTGGGAACACGGCTCTTGCTTCTGCCATGCGGAAGTAGAAGTTCTTGCGCTTACGGAAAATCTGGCGGAACGGGAAGGAGATGGAACTTGGATCGATACCTGCCGAGGCAATCTGATAGATAAGTGGAGGGAACTGATGGAAGTTGTTCTTGTCGATCAACACCACCTGCAGGTTTGCTTTGCTGAGGTCTTCTGCCAAGCGAAGACCGCCGAGTCCACCACCTACAATCACTACTCTCTTCAACTGATTTCTCTTGATATTAATACTCATAACTACTGCTGTTTTTAATAATTACTGAATACATATATTTGCTGAAAATTCTATTCTTAGAAGGCATATAGCCTAGTCATCGCTGAAAATTCGACTGCAAAGGTACAACATTTTTACGAGGTGGCAAAGGAAAAGGTAGAAAATTATTCTGCAATCTGATGAATCACGTAGGTTACAACTCCCCAAATCATGAAGCGGTTGGTTTCATCTACCCGTATAGGGGAGAAGTTCTTGTTCCATGGGATGAGCCAGCCGAAGGTTCCGCTTTCGTCCATCTTGAACTGCTTGATGGTAAATTCGCCATCTACGAAAGCTATCACAAAGTTGCCGTTTGATGGTTCTATCTGTCGGTCAACCACAGCGAGATCACCATCAAAAATGCCCGCATCCTTCATGCTTTCGCCCGAAATACGCACATAAAAAGTTGCCTCACGATGGCGAACCAGAATATCGTTGAGGTCTATTTCTCCCTCCATATAGTCTTGTGCCGGCGAAGGGAAGCCTGCTTTTACGCTTTGTTCTGCCAGCGGAATCGGCATTTTTGTTCCAAATTCCGCAGGGTGAATCGTCAGTTTTATCTTGTTATTATTAGTCTTATTCATCTTGTTTTCTTATTTATTTTCTTAGTTTATGGAGCCCATTTTTTTTAAAAGGGGCTCATTCTGAATCTCATTGGGTTTTTACTTTCAGAATCTCATGAATATCCGTGGTGAACCGCTTCGACATATATTCCCGCTTCAAGTCGAACCGGCAACCATTTCCCTGTACGGCTTGACGGATGGTTCCATAGCCATTCTTCCGGTTGATGGCATCGATGGCTTCCATCAGCGCTTTTTGCTTGCTTCGGTCGATAGGGTCGAAGAGATCTTGTTGGCGAGGGCAGTCGGGCGAGATTTGCCACAGAATGACACCTGCCTTCTTGAAGTGAAACGATAAGTCGGGACGGTCTGCTCTGCTGTCTGCCATAGGTTTCGGATATTTGGCGCGGAGAATACTGAGTGCGGCGCCCACGATTTCATCCTGAGCATTGGTGGCGATGGGCAGGGTGAGGGAATCGTGGATGGTGTATTCCGGCACGTTTTCGTTGAACCTTGAAGTCCAGGCAAACACCGTGATTCCCTGGCACACGCTGCCTTGACATCGAAGTTTCTCGGCGCAGCGCACGGCGAAGTTTGCCACGGCTTCTTCCACCACTTCCTTGTCGCTGATGCCTTCTCCGGCAAAACTCCGGCTGGTGCAGATACTCTTCTTCTGCGGCAGTTCCTCGATGCTGATGCAGCTTTCGCCATTCAGTTCCTTCCAGGTTCTCACCGTGGTGATGTTGAAATGACTACGCACCCAACTCTCTTTTTTATCAGCAAACTGGGCTGCGGTGCGAATGCCCATATAGTCGAGTTTTCTGGCAATCTGTCGCCCGATTCCCCAGACATCTTCTATCGGGAACAGCGACAATGCCTTGTGTCTCCGTTCATCCGTATCGATGAGGCAGCAGCCCTGGTAGCCCTTGTATTTCTTGGCGAATTTGGAACCGATTTTCGCTAGAGTTTTCGTCTCTGCGATTCCGATGGAGATAGGGATTCCCACGGCTCGGAGTACATCGGTAGAAATCCTGGCGCCGTATTGGTGGAGGAGGGAACCATCTGTGACGGAAGAAAGGTTTTCCACCTCGAAGAAACTCTCATCGATGGAGTACTGGTCGATGTGTGGCGAGTAGTGTGAGAGCATCGACATCACCCTGTTGGAGAGTGAGCCATAGAGCGTGTAGTTGCTGGAGAAGATGGCCACGCCTTCAACCTCCAGTTTTTCCTTTACCTGATAGAACGGATCGCCCATCTTATAGCCCAGAGCCTTGGCTTCTTCAGAGCGCGCGATGACGCACCCGTCGTTGTTGCTCAAAACAACCACGGGCTTTCCTATCAGGTCGGGACGAAACACTCGTTCGCAAGAACAGTAGAAGTTATTGCAATCAGCTAATCCTATCATATTCTTTATATAACTACTTTTTTAACTACCAATAATTCTTGTTCGATGTGCAAAAATACAAAATATAATCCGAAAACGGTTATATTTCATCTAAGTTTTTTTGTCGTTCCATGATTTATTCTTACCTTTGTGCCATAAACTAGTTTAAAACATGATAAAGCAGAACAATATGAACAATAAGAATAATATGTTGGCATTGAGCCAGGAGCGTTTCTCGGCTCGCAAGTTTACCTCCCAGGCGGTAAGTCAGGAGGATTTGGACTACATCATGGAGTGTGTGCGACTGGCTCCATCGGCAGTGAACAGACAGCCTTGGCATTGGCTCATCGTTCGCTCGGATGAGGCTAAGGAGAAACTCCAGGAGTGCTACGACCGTGAGTGGTTCAAGACAGCCCCAATGTATATTGTGGGAATGAAAAACGTGAATGAGAACTGGGTTCGCAGATACGATGAGAAGCCTCATGGAGATATTGATGTGGCAATAGCTGCAGAGCACCTCTGTCTGGCTGCCACCGAAAGAGGACTGGGCACCTGCTGGGTCTGCAATTATGATACAGACAAGATGCAGCAGTTTTTCCCTCGCGAAGGTTTCGAGGCAGTAGTGATCATCCCTCTCGGTCATATTGCCGAGGATTGTCCTCATGCCGAGAAGAAGCGCAAGGAAATGAACGAGATCGTGGAAGAAATCTAAAAAACGAAGCTAATGGAAATGAACGAAGAGTCCATCCTGGCATGGAACATCATAGAAAAGACAAGCGCTAACCTCTTCCTCACGGGCAAGGCAGGCACAGGTAAAACAACCTTCTTGAAACAGCTCAAGGAGAAGTCGCCTAAACGAATGGTGGTGCTTGCCCCTACAGGCATTGCCGCCATCAACGCCGGAGGAATGACCATTCATTCGTTCTTCCAGCTTCCTTTTTCGCCTTACATTCCGGGTACAACCTTCGGCAGTGGCGAACAGAAACGCTATCAGTTCAGCAAACTCAAGCGAAACATCATCAGAAGCATCGACCTGCTGGTCATTGATGAGATCAGTATGGTGCGCAGCGATTTGCTCGACGCCATCGACTCGGTGCTTCGCCAGTACCGCAAGCGCCACGACCTGCCTTTCGGCGGTGTGCAGCTCCTGATGATAGGCGATCTGCAGCAGTTGGCTCCTGTGGTTACGGCGCAGGAAGAACAGCTTCTGAAAGAGCATTACGATACTCCTTTCTTCTTCAGCAGCAATGCGCTGAAGCAGGTGGGCTATCTTACCGTAGAGCTCAAGAAGGTTTATCGCCAGCAGGACGAGCAGTTTATCTCCCTGCTCAACCAGATCAGGGAGAACAGGGCTTCGGATGCTACCTTGCAGGCATTGAACCAGCGTTTTATCCCTAATTTCGAACCGCCGAAGAACAGTAACTTCATCCGCCTGACCACTCATAATGCGCCAGCTCAGTACATCAATGAGCAGCAGCTTGCTGCCTTACCATCCAGGGCATTTTCCTATACGGCAGAGGTGGAGGATAATTTTCCGGAATCATCTTATCCGGCAGATTTCGTCCTCACCCTGAAGCCCGGAGCACAGGTGATGTTTATCAAGAACGACCCGCAGCACCGCTTCTATAATGGTATGATTGGTGAGGTGATCGGTGTGAAACCCGATGAGGAAGGAGATAAGATCATCGTGCGCAGTAAGGATTCTGATGAGGAGTTTGAGCTGGAGAAGATGGAGTGGGTGAATGCGAAATATACGATCAATGAGGAGACCAAGGAGATTGAGGAGACGGTAGAGGGAAAGTTCCGACAGTATCCTTTGCGCCTGGCTTGGGCGATTACCATCCACAAGAGTCAGGGGCTTACCTTCGAACACGCCATCATCGATGCTTCCCATTCCTTTACCCATGGTCAGACCTACGTGGCTCTGAGCCGCTGCAAGACTTTGGAGGGAATGGTGCTCAGTCAACCTCTGTCTCGTGGAGCCATCATCAGTAGTCAGACGGTGGATGCTTTCAACAGTCAGCTTGCTGCGCCTACCCAGGAACAGATCAGCTATCTGGAACAGCAATACGTGCTTCACTGCATCGGCGAACTCTTTGATTTCTATGCTATTAGTGGCAGTTACGAGCATCTGATGCGCTGTCTGGTAGAATATTTCAGCAGCAAATATCCTCGTGTGGTGAGCGAGTATCAGAAGTTGCAGGTGGTGCTGAAGAGTCTGATTGGTGTTTCTGATAAGTTCCGTCTGCAATATACCCGTATGCTTTCCCAGAATCCTGATATACTTCAGGCAGAACTGCAGGAGCGTATTCACAAGGGTGCTGAATATTTCTTTGATAAGATAGGTATTCTGAGCGATTTGATCAAAAAGTCGAATCTCGATACGGATAATAAGGTGGCTAAGAAGCAGTTCCAGGATCGCTTCTCTGTCTTTTCAGAAGATGTGAAGTTGAAGGAACGTCTTTTGAAATACGAGCGCAGCGCTGTGTTTACGGTGACTGATTATCTGAAGAAGAAGGCGCAGTTTATGCTGTTGGATGAGATGGGCGAAGGTGCATCTTCAAGTGCCGGTTATGCTTCTGGTAGAAAAGCCAGAAAGCAGAAGAAATCGAATGAACCGAAGGAGCCGAAGATTCCAACCAAGGAGGTGAGTTTCAAACTCTATCAGCAGGGAATGACTGTGGATCAGATTGCTGCAGAACGTGGTTTTACCAAAGGCACCATCATCGGTCATCTTACCTCATACGTCAAGGAAGGAAAGGTTGGATTGCGTGCATTGATTTCCAGTGCCCACGAAAAGAAAATCCGTGAATTTATGGAGGCTCATCCCGAGATGGAGCATTTCAGCGAAATCAAGGAAGCACTGGGAGCCGGCATTGATTATTATGAAATCAAACTGATACGTGATTTAATGGAGGAGGAATAAAGATCTTCTTCCACTTTATTATAATATAATGAGGGTGTGTCATAAGTCCATGACGCACCCTTTTTCGCAAAAACTCCTACTTG
>UQWP01000046.1 GCA_900544825.1 uncultured Prevotella sp.
ACATGAAAATAGGAGATAAACACCTATGATTAGTGTTTACCTCCTACTCGATTAGAGATCTACATTGTCGCTGCCGCCGTCTTCACCGCTTCCGGTGCCTCCTGATTCGGTGTTGCCGCCGCTTGGGTTGTCCTTGTCGGTGGCGTCGGAGGTATCACCGGTATTGTCCTTGTCGGTGCCGCCTTCTGAAGTTCCGCCGGATGTCGTGCCTCCTGGAGTTCCGTCGCCATCATTCTCGTCTTCGATGCCGTTGTACTCGGTCAACTCCTCCATCTTGATGCCACTGAGCATCGGCTTCACTCGCTTGCCGTGATCCATGAACGTGTAAGGTGTGTAGATGACGTACATGTTCTTGATGTTGGCTTGGGTGAACTTCTTGGCGTTTACGGCTGGGGAAGTTCTGATGCCGAGCTTGAAGCTTCCGAATTCGTCGAGAACCACCTTGTTGCCTTCGGCGATGTTGGCGGAGATCTCTGTCATTAGGGCGTTAATCACGGCCAGGATGTCCGGTTCTGTCACGGTGCATCGCTCGGTAATCTTCTTGGCGATGGCGCTGGTGTGTACCACGCTGTTCACTACTGCTCTACCGTAGATCATTCCCTTGGTAGGGGAGTTCTTGCGGTTGTTCTTCACTTTTCTGAATTTTGCCATACTCATTTAGATTTAAAGGGTTAAACAATCATTTTTCTTTCTTCATCGTTTTTTTGTCACGCAGATTTCGCTACTAACGTTTTTTTTGTCACGCAGATTTCGCAGATTACGCAGATTTTTCTTTCTTCTACTTATCCGCAGATCAGACCTGTCCGGTCGGATTACGCAGATTTTTCTTGCGATATTCCTAAGCACGTTCTATCAATGAAAATCTGCGTAATCTGCGAAATCTGCGTGACTTCATTGATGGGTTTATGTTACGCAGATAGCGCAGATTTCGCAGATTTTCCATCGGATAACTCCGCTTAATCAGATGAATAAAAAAATCTGCGTCATTCCCATAGACCGAATAGGTCTAAATCTGCGTTAATCTGTGAAATCTGTGGGACAAAAAACAATCAGAAAAAATCTGCGTCATCTGCGAAATCTGCGTGACCTTAATAATCGGAATCCGATGAAAAGAATATCCGATGAATCTGCGCTAGCTACCCATGCACGAGGTTACCCCCATGGTGGTGGCAATCGCCGTGAGAATAGAAATCGCAATCTGGATAATGGTTTTCCATGTGTCTTTCTTCATTTTAGTATCTCCTTTCTGTTTATCATGTTATTAGAAAATTTTACATCAATACCTGCTGACGATTCTTCCGCCGCATGGTGTAGCTAACGTGCAACCAGCGGTGCTTTCCGGGAGAAGCGCCGCGAGGCTCCAGGATCAGCTGGTCGAAGGTGCAGCTCGATTCTATGAATTTTCTGTACTTCGCCAGAATCTCCTCGTTCGGGATGAAGATGTCGGCAGCCTCGCCCAGGGTATGCTGACTGCCCGGTACGCCATGCACGGCGAGGTTGAGCTGCGGACAGCGATACCCGCTCGTGATGGTGATGATGCCGCAATGCAGACGAAGAGGTTCCAGCACCTGCTCGCACAGCATCATCAGACGGATGATGACCATGGAGCTTTGTGGCGTGTTGTCGATGCCATACTTGATGGCGGTGCCCGAGCGGAGAAACTCTCCGAGGGCGAAGTGAGTGGAGAGGAGCATTTGCTGCATCCTCTCCAGTTCTAACATAGTGTGTGTTTCCATAAGCATTAGTAATTGGTTTACGATGCAAAGATACGAAATTTTTTCGGTTTTGTCAAGGGTTTGGGGGTTACAGGGAGGGTTACATCGAGGGTTACCGCGTCAGTTTTAAAGCTTTTGCCCTTACAGGGCGTAATTACCATCTTCTGAAATACCCAGGGCGATGCCCTGGGCTAGGAGCTTCTGAGCTTTCTGGACGTATAGGGTAATTTCAACCGTACAGTTCGAAATCATTAGAGCCTCTTTTGGGTCTGAAATGAGCCTAACGTAACGTTTGTTTTAGGCTCATTTCATCGCCAAAAGAGGCTCTATTACAGGGTAAAAGAGGCTCTATTCCAGAGCAATAGAGGCTCTTTTCAGCTTTCTTCCCCTCCCATAATCAGCAGTTGGATGATGCGGCAGGGAGGATTCTTCTGCAGCTGCTCCATGTAGAATCTCGTGATGCTGTCGGGGTAGATGCTGTTGCGCTGTTCCATGCCCCTGAGCTTGCTCAGCGCCTTATCCGGATGATTGGGTGGGGGAATGCAGCTCTTCTGGAAGAACTGGCGGTAGAGCTTCTGCAGGGGGATGGGGCGCAGGAGATCATCGTGCCACTCATCGCCCACGTCCTCCTCGCCGCTGCTCCTCACCATCACATAGTCGCTTACATCGTGTACAAACTCGATAATCCATCTCTTGGGACATCGCCACTCCCGGATGCCCGATTCCTGATCCAGCATCCACTTATAGTCGTCGAGCATCATCTCGTGTGCCCGTGCTCTCAATTCATTATACTCTTCTCTAGTCATAGGCAAGTTAACACTTAACATTTAACACTTAACATTCAACATTCAACATTCCCCATTCCCTTCCAGGGTTCATCGTCCTTCGCCAGCACCTTGCCCTGCATCGCCTCGGCTATGCAGTCGTTTTCCGATTCCCTTTCGTCGTATCTGCCGCAGGGCTGGCGCACGTAGTACACCTTTCCGGGATGACAGAACTCCTGGTCTCTCACCTTCAGCATCTCCACGATGGTAAACATCTTGCCCTCCTCGGGCTTCGAGATGCGGTTTACGGTGAGCAGGAAGTCGGCGAGGTTCGCCCACTGCGCACTGCCTGCTACGGAGTAGATATCCAGCGGCGGAAAGGCCTCGTGACCGTCCTTGTACTGTATTCTCGGGTGAGCCACCACCACCGTCCAGATGTGGCGCGTACGGCTCCATGCCTGCAGCTTCGTCAGCATCAGCCTCACCTTCTCCGTCTCCGTGGCACGGCTGCCGCCCTCGGTCATGTTGATGAACACATACGGGTCTATCACCAGGTAATCTATCTTCTGCTTCTTGCGGTTCATCATCGCCTCCATCATTCCGATGATGTAGTTGCTGTCGGGCAGGCGGGTCTTCGTGTCGAAATCCACCATGTGCTCCGACAGGAAATCCAGCACCTTGCGGTTCTCCTGCCTTGCCTCTTCGGGCGATTCGGCGCCGTCCATATCCTCCGTGTTCCTCACCCCCAGGGCTATGCGGGCAATCTCCCTCACGTGCTTGCCCTTGATAGGTTTCTCGAACGAGAAGAACGCCACGCGCTTCTGGTTGTGGTACATCAGATGCGCCATCAGACAGTTGAGGAAATCCGTCTTTCCCGAGTTCGGGCGACCGGTGAGGATGATGAGCCCGCCCTCTGAAGTGGGGTGGAAGATGCCGTCGGTGAGTCTGCCCATCCCCACCTCGTAGCCACGGTCGTAGTTGCCCATCATGATGGCGAGGATGTCCTCCTTGTGCTCGGAGAGGTCGTAGATGTCGGCGTCGCTGATGCCCTGCGCTTCGGCTATGATTCGCTTCACCTCTTGGCTTCCGAATGCCTCATATACCTCGCTGATGTCCTTCTTGCCCTGCGGCAGCGTGGTAACCTTGGCGCGGGTCTGGTATTGCTCTATCAGGAGTTTTACCAGTCGGCGGCCCGGTCGGTCGGTGTCGCCGCAGATGATGATCTCGTCCGCCTGCTGAATCCACTCGTCGAAAGCCTCGTGACTCTCCTCGATGTTGGTGCTGGCACCGTTGGCGATGCTCAGCACGTAGGGGAATCCGCAGGTCATCAGCGTGAGTCGGTCCTTTTCGCCCTCGGTGATGATGAGCTGGCGGATGGACTGTGCGTCGGGACGGAGCAGGTTGATGCTGTCGATGCCGTAGGGAGCGCAGGGCTTGGTGGGGGAAACCTGGCAGAAGAGCTTGCTCCACTCGCCGGTGATGGGGTGCTGCTGCACGGAGCGGAACTTCACGTTGATGATCTTGCCGTCCAGGTAGTTGCAGTAGGCGATGGCAGGCACCATCTCCACGCCTTTCGGGTCCTCGCTTTTGGGGTCATCCGCATTTTGCTTCATCCATGCGCACATCACTCCTTCCTGAACGATGATGTCGGGCGAGAGCTTCATTGCCTGGATGTATCGCTGCACCATCGACTGGAGCGAGGCGAGTTCGGTGGCGGTAATCAGGGGACGGGCCTTGGGATGGCGCGAGAGGAGGTTGGCGGGGTGGAAGTGGTCGATGAAGTGCTGCTGCTCTTCCTGGGTCCTGAAGGGGTAGATGGGGTAGAGCCAGGAGCGTGTTTCGGCATCTATCTCGAGGAAGTCGTCGGGCAGCATGGGCACGTAGTCTTTGGCTTTGTGTTCATCCTGCTGCTTTTTCTGGGCGTTGGCATAGTAGTTTCCGTTCACCTTTCCGCTGCCCTTTCCGAGGAGCGATTTCATCTCCTCCAGGTATCCGCTCCAGTTGCACGACCAGCAGTGGGTCAATCCGTTATCTACCTTGATGAAGCAGTGACGCTTTCCGCATTTCGGGCAGGTTACGGGGATATCGAGCTTTCCTCGAGCCATCAGCTTCATGGTTTTCTGGCTGATGTCCTTCAGTTGATTGAGGAGGGCCTTGAAGGATGCAGCATCGTTTGAAGGAGATGATGAGGAGGATGGTGCATCATTTGCTGGAGCTGATGAAGCTGAGTCAGCAGGGATGATGCCGCTGAGCATTTCCTTGTATCTCTCGAAGAGCAGCTTCTCTTCATCTGAGAGATTCTCCTTGATTTCATTGAAGTCTGTAGCATAGTAACGTGGCTTCTCATTTCTGTTTTGATTTTGTTGGTTTTCTTCCATATTTTTAGGATTTTTATGTTGTTGTTTATTGTTTGTTCAACTGGACAGTGAGTTACTTTGGAACAACCCAGGTGTGCGAGAATTTGTTCCAGGTAGCGTTGCCGGATGGTCTCGGAGCAGCATCCTGTGGTATTCGATGCTGCTCCTGGGTTCCATCACTTCGTGGCGTATCATAGAATCGCTGCTTCGACGCCTTGTCCTGATACTCGAAATTCGAGATAGGTCGGTACTGCCGCATCATTTCTGCTGCATGCAGCTTGAGGTACTCGGTGGCATCATTCACGGCACGCATGATGTTCTTCTGCATGAAATCGTATTTGATGAGATTGGCGAGCCAGCAGCTTTTGCCCACCGGGTTCTTGATGTTCATCATCACCTTGCTGTTCTTGAGCAGATAGGGATACAGATAGTCGTTGAAGAAAGTGTTTGTAGCCATATTGGTAGGGCAGGCATCCTCCGGATTTATGTAGAGATTCGGATTAAGCTTCTGCGTAATTTCATTCACGGGCTTCACCACCTTGGCGTAAGCATCCGGGTCGGTTCCGATGTAATTGAGGAGCTCCTTGGCTGCAGCTTCCACTTCCTTCTCGTACTCGGCCGAGCAAGTTTTGCTCCCCGTTACATTCTTGCTTATATTTTTCTTTTTATTATTTTTCTTTTTATTATATATATTATTATTAATAACGGGGGGCAAGGTTTGCTCGCTTGAGTTCAAATCGTGGTTGTTTCCCATGTCTTTCTCGTCGCTGACATGCCAGATCGGAGTGTAAAACGCCATGAGATTCTGGTCGGTATGAGGCTTCTCATCATTCTTCCAGATGAATCCGAATCCTGAGCATCTGAGCAGGATTTCCACGAAATCATGTCGGTTATGGAATCGCAGTCCCTCTGCGATATCAGAAAATCTGTTGCAGTCATACAGTTTCTGTTGATTCATCCATTCCGGTACTCCGAAGTAGAGCATCAGCATTTTGCGGATTTGCGTATCCGTCAGTCTGCTGGTATGCCAGCTGGCAATGAGTTTGCGCTCCGTCTCGATATCGATGCAGGTGGTGAGCGGCTGGATGGTGTATCTGCCTGCCACCTGATAGCCCGAATCGCTGTCAGAGCATTTGCTTGTTTGGATTGTTGTGTTGTTTGTCATAATAATTATGTATTAAACGTTCTTTGTAAAATTGTCCTTGTTACCAGAAGTCTTATTCATATAGATAGCATAAGTTTCAAGATTCGCTCCCTCCTGCATCATTTCGAATATTTCTTTCATGGGTGTACCCAGATGCCAGATGAATTCTTTCCGAAGTTTCTGTACTTTTTCTAGTCTCTTTTCTGGAGTTAGCTTGGGATAGTATCTGTCGATATGATTGCGCACGATTTCTTCCCACATAATGCCTATTCCCAGACAGATACGTTGCTTGAATCTTCTGCTCAGCTTTCTCTCTCGGCTGAATACAGCTTTGAAAGTGTTCACTCCCAGGTGTGCCTTTTTTTGGAAGTTTTGCGGTCTGATACCGTAATTACCATCGTGGATGTACTGTTGCAGGAAGTCGATAACCTCTTTATTGGTCTTCTTCTCTCGTTCTTGCAATCCGTTCTTGCAGGCTTTCATTTCCTCTTCAGAGAGTTCCTGTGTCTCTTCAGAGCGCATTTCCTCCTCTTCAGAGAGTACTGGATTCTCTTTAGTGAGAACCACCTTCTGCTGTTTCTTTTTGTCTTTACTTTTTGTTATTGCCATTACCTATTATGTGGCTTTAGTGTCACAGTGCAAAGAAACATCAAAAAGTTGGAATAGAAAAATTTAGCCTACCACTAGTATCTGGTGGCTTTTTAACGTTTTTAACTCATTTTTCTTTCTTTTTTCGTGTTTTTTTCTGTTTAGTTCAAGTGATAATTAGGTTTTCCCGATAAGACAAAATACACCATAGCCTTGTGGTGCTCCCACCAATTCCACAGCTTTTCAAACCTAAAATATTAAAAACGAGTTAAACATAAAAGAAAATTTATGTTTTGCCTGGTCATTAAAAGAATTTTATGTATCTTTGCTTCGTGAATGTGTGTCCTGAGACAGAATGAAGTCTGATATTGGCTATATTTGATGGAAACTGATGGGTAGTTATGATATACAAAAAGGAAAATGAGTTCGGCTTTTCTATTGCGAAATTTAACTTTTACCTTGAAATGCAAGAATGGGTTGGGGCGTTGTTAGTGGTTATTAATGGTGGGGATTTGAGTAAGACTCCATTCAGACATGTTACTATAAGAAGTAGGATTCCTTAAAAAAGGAAATCCTACTTTATAGAGCAACATGCCTAAAATAATCTTTCAACCACTTATGATTTCAAATCCGCCGGGACGCCTGGCGGGTTTGCGTTTTTGGGGGATGCCTGGCTGTTATTTCGATGACTTGAATCCCCAGATGTTCCTGATGGTCTCCACGTCCTGGGTTTCAACCTTCTTCTCGATATCATCTGGCAGATTGCAGAAGAAATCGATGCCGGTCTTGTCTTCCAGCGTCTTGATGTTCACTACGTAGTTGCCCAGCAGGTCGCTCTTGTCGAACGCCTTGTTCTCGTGCAGGAACCAGTAGCCGAAGGCGCTGTAGCTATACTGCTTGGTGCTCTTGTTATACTCCTTCTTCAGCACGGCAACGAAGAAATACTTTGGCACAGGGATGTAGCCCGGCTTCTTCACGTCGCTCGATGCACCCTGGTTCTTCCATCCCAGGATGTTGCTCTCGCTGCCCACCGGGTCGATGGTGCCGCCCTTCACGATGAAGAGGGTATCAGAGTCAATCTTCGGAGCCAGCTTGCGCAACTCTTCCTCCATCTTATACCAGGTGCCACGCTGGTTGAAGTTGCTATACTGTGGCTGCATGTTGGTCATGAAGAAAGTCTGCTTCTGCTGGGTAAGGTTCAGCTTGCGGTCGGCAGAAGGACAGATATGACCGTGGTCGAATCCCTGCGTGGTTGGGGTAGGGTCTTCGGTGAAGTCGGTGACGCCCCACTGCTCCTGCAGGTCGGTATCCCATGGATACTTTCGCTCGCCCTGCGATGGTTTCCATCTATCTACGTTGGATGCCGTGTTTCCGGTGTGGAAGGTGTAGCAGCTCCATCGCTGGCTCTTCATGTCGTCGTCCCATTCGGTAGAGAAGTTCACCATGCCCGTGGTGTTATCCATGTGCACGATGGCGTAGCTGCTGCCGTTGTTCTTGAGTTTTGGGAACTCCAGGCCATGGATGGCGTTCTTCACCACGGCAGGCATATTGGCAGTAGTCACATTCTTGTTGGTGTTTCCACCACCATTGTTATCATCCTTGTTTTCCTGGTCAGGGAATCTGAACTGCAGGGAGTCGTCGGTGCCGCAGGCGGCAAAGGTCATCGCTGTGAGGAGCGTGAGAATGAGTAGTTTAGCATGCTTCATAATTTGCGTAATTCTTGTTAATGTTTTAAGTTATAAAAGAAAAAAAGTGCATTCCGACGTATATGCAACTACGACGGAACACACTTTCCTGGAATTGCTTCAGAATTTACTTGATAATGGCTGTGCTGCCCAATAAGAATGTGAAGTCGTCGATGAGAACGGCTGCACCTGGCTTCTTGGCATTCATAATAACGATGCTGTAGGTGCCATCTTTTTCTATGGTCATTTCCTGCTCTACCAATGTCCACTCTGTGTTGGTTACATTCACATACTTCTTGGTATAATTGTAGTTCTGTGAATCTACGGTGCCATTATTAACGGCTACATAACCTGGGCATACGGATGCACCTGTGGCTGTGGCTGCCTTGGCGTAGAACTTGATAGTGTATTTACCTGCCTTCAGTCTCATCTCCTTGTAGCCCAGACGCTTGTTGGCGCTGGTTGTTCCAGCCACCTGCACTGAGTATTTGCCGCTGTGGGCATCCTCGCTCTTGGTGAGACTTGCATTGCCGGCAGAGTTGGTGTTCCAGTTGGTTGGCTTGCTGTTTGTCCAGTTCTCGAAACCGCCATTCTCGCCTGTTGCTACCTCGCCTGGGTTTGGATCTGGCTTCGGGTCTGGAGTTACGGTGCCGCCGCCCTCGCCGCTGGTCTTGCCATTCACGGAAATGAGCTTGCCGCCCTGGTTGGTCTCTGGGGTGTTGCCCATGTAGTTGATGAGCTTGGCGCAAACCACAATCTCATCGCCTTCCTTCAGCGTCATATCGCCCTCCTTCCACTTCTCACCACCGAAGTAGTAGATGCGGTAGATGTAGAACTGGGTGCTGTTGGCATCATCGGCAATATAGAATGATCCGTTGCCGAAGGATGCTGAGAACTGCTCCTTGATGCTCTGTACCTTACCCTTGATGTAGAACTCCTTGTCTGATACGGCGCCCGATGGCAGGGCTGCGGTATACTTCTGCGCTGCCACACTGTTGAATGGATTGGCCTCAGAACCATCGCCCTTTGCCGTGCCGGTGATATCGCCACTGCTTTCGCCACCGGCAGTCTTGCCGTTCAGGGAAACCAGATAGGTTTTGTTTGCCACGGTCTCCGGTGTGTTGCCCATGTAGTTCATCACCTTGGCGCAAACTACCACCTCGTCGCCTTCCTTGAGTTCAGGGTCGCTGGTGGTCCACTTCTTGTTGCCCAGATAGAGGGAACGGAAGATGTAGAACTTCTCGCTGCTCTCGTCATCGGCGATGTAGAACGAACCGTTGCCGAAGCTGGTAGAGAACTGCTCCTTGATGCTCACTACCTTACCCTTGATATAGACCTCCTTGTCAGACTCTACGCCTGCCTCCAGGGTCTTGCAATAGTTGATAGCTGCAATGCTGTTGAATGGGTCGGCAGCAGTACCTGTACCCTTTGCCTCGCCCTCAGTGGTACCACCGGCTTCCGGCTTGGTAGGCAGGGTATAAGGTTCTGGCACATCCTCACAGCTGCTGAATGTGAAGGCAGCCATCGCCGCCATCAAAACTGAAAATATATACTTTTTCATATTGTTGTCTTTTTTATTGATGTTACTATATATAATAATGTGTAATTACTGGTTGGAGCTTACCGGACTCAGGTCGTCGGTGTTGCGGATGAGAATCTGCCATGTGTTGTTGTATCTTGTAAAGATGCCTGTGATGTCGTAGGCTCCGTCTGGCAGGATGGCATTGGCAAAGCGGGCGTAGCCTGATGTGCGTACTACCACGGTGTTGCTGCTGATCCACTGG
Source organism: uncultured Prevotella sp. (assembly GCA_900544825.1). Classification (GTDB taxonomy): domain Bacteria; phylum Bacteroidota; class Bacteroidia; order Bacteroidales; family Bacteroidaceae; genus Prevotella. Next base: position 10,038 of record UQWP01000046.1, read on the forward strand.
CCCGACTTGGCATCCTTCAGACTCTGGTTGGTGGTCTCGTCGTTGGCAGCCCAGACGGTCTTGCCGTTGGCGCTGCTGAACTTCACGCCCTTGATGGTCATCAGCTTGCCTGCATTCTCTTCCAGATAGGTGGCATCGGCAGCCTTGCTCAGGTCGAACTCTTCTGCCTTCACCTTGCTGGCATCTGCCTCATCGAGCAGTTTGAAGTGCTTCTGCCAGATGGTTCGATCCATCTTTCCCACGGATGTGGTTCCTTTCTTCTGGTTGGTGTAGATGCCGCCAATCTGTGCCTGCTTGCCGTAGCCTCCGATGTAGAGGCCGTTGAGGTCGATGAGAATCTCCTGGCCCACTGGCAGATAGCCGTAGAGTCCGCCTCCGTTGATATCTACGAGGATAGCACCCGTGGCATCCTGCAGCGCCACCTGCTGATAGAGGTTGCCGCTGATGTCGTTGCCCGTGATGTAACCCTTGATCATCATCGGCTTGTCGATGAGCTTGTAGCTGCCACCGGTGATGGCGGTCTTGTATTCGCTCTTGAGCTGTGCAATGGTAACCACGTTCTTCTCTCTGAGCAGGTTGTTGCCGTAAGGAGGAGCAGGGATATCAGGGTCAGCATATCCGTCGCCCATGCATGATGCCAGCATCATTCCCGCCATCGCCAACATGGCCATTGCTATGAATTTTATCTTTTTCATTGTCGTGTCGTTTTAGAATCGGTAACCAATCTGGAACATTCCGTTGGTGCCGAATGCGTAATACTTCTTTGGATTCTTTGAGAACTGATAAACGCGGATGTTGTTCACCTCGCCGCCTGTGGTGAGGGTGTAGCCCGAACGTGAGTTCTGCTCATATCCGCCCGTTACCAGCTTCTGGTTGTTCAAGAGGTTGGTAATCATCAGGTTGAAGTTGAGCGAACCCTTCTTCAATCGGATGCTCTTGCCGATGCTCATGTCAACCATCCATCCTCCGTGACCCTTCGCCTGAGCCACAGCCTCCGGCAGCCAGCTGTTTCCATCTTCTGTAACCACAGATGGGAAGATCTCCGGATACTTCTGGTGGGCACTCTGGCGGTTGGTGAGCACCTTCTCGTAGCGATAGCTTGGAGAATAAGAGAGGTAGATGCGGTCGTAGTAGTTGGCATTGAGATTCACGAACCATCCGTTGGTGTGGAGGTCGAGACCGATGCTTCCCACGGTGAGCGGCGTACCGCTCTCGCGCATATCTATCACGTAAGCCTTGTCGGTATATACCTCGGCACTCTTAGAGAGCATGTAGTTGGCAGTAACATTGTTGATGTTCTTTGCCTCGCTGATGGTGCCCAGGGTCTTGAAGTCGAGCCATGAAGTGAGCTTGAACTTCAAGCCTGCCTCCAGACCGTAGTATTCCTTCTTCAATCCGGTCATGCTCACGTAGGTGAACGAGTTCTCATCGTCGTTGTAGAAGTTCTGCCACTCGGTTACATTCTCCATTCGGCTGTAGTAACCGCTCAGGTTGGCATGCATCCATGCGTTCTGATACTGGTAGCTTACCTCTGAGCTGAAGATGCGCTCGTTCTTGAGGTTGGTAACGAAATCGTTGTTGATTTCAGGAGCGATGAAGGCGGTGTTTGCCATAGGCGCACGCCACTCGTAGCCGGCTCCGATGCGGAAGGCATGACCTCTGCCTGCATCATAGTTCACGCTCAGCTTGCCACCGCCGTCGAGGAAGTGGGCTGTGCCGCTGTTGCCATAGCTGTTGTCGGCAGCCATACCGTTGCGCATGTATCCCTTGCGCTTCATGCCGGTGTAGCCGATGCGGCCGCTCACCATCGCCTCGAAGCGTGAAATCTGGGTCTTGTAGGTGCTCCAGGCGCCTGCCTTCTGCACGTCGATGCGATAGTCGTAGCCGAACTTGTCGCCCTCGTACACCAGTTTGCCGGTGTTGTTAGGTCCGGCGGTGTTCAGGTCGTACTGCACGCGTGGGTCGGAGATGGAGTATTCGCCGATGGCGTAGGAGTTGATGTTGTGGAAGATCTTTCCTCCCAGCATATCCTCCATGGTCTGGTAATGGCGGTTCTGGTTTACGCCGAGCATGAAGCCCGATGCCAGGCTCGACTTGTTGGTGAGCTTGGTGTTGAGGGTTGAGGAGAGCACGAGGTTGAGGTTGTCGTTGTGCTTAGCCTGCAAGTAGTACATGGTCTCCTGTCCGTTCTTGGCAGCCTGCTGGTTGGAGTAGTAGAGGCGGTCCCAGTTTATCTGGCGGTTCTGCTTGCCAGCCTTCCAGTAGTTCACGGCGTTGTTCCAGCTATCCCAGTTGTAGATGTTGTTTCCGTTCTGGAAGTCGCCCCACACGTAGTAGTTGGCAGATGGCATGTTCTTCCAGTAGTCTGGCTGCGGATTCTCGGCGTTGTTGTAGTTGAGCTTGGTGCTCTTGTACATGGAGTATTTTCCGAAGAGAGATGTGGTGAGCTTCATGCCGTCGTTGATGTCCCAGTCCCATGTGGCGATGGCAGAAGGGGCGAAGTCGTTCACTACTCTCGAGTTACGCTTGTGTCCGTTCTGGTATCCCCAGTATGGGTTGTAGTAGTAATCGTTGGCGAGCCAGTAGGCCTCGTCGGTAGAAGCGCCCTGTGTGCTTCGCTCGGTAGGGTTGCCCCAGGTGGAGAGGCTCAGCGAGTGGCCGTTCATCCACTTCTTCTGCACGCCGAAGAAATAGGAGAGGGCGTTGTAGAAGGTGCCCTCCACGTAGCCGCGGTTGGCCCAGCGATAGGTGAGTCCGGCAGAAATGGCCCATCCCTTGGCGTTGAATCCGCTGGAGTAGGTGTAGAGTCCGCGCAGGGTGTAGTTGCGGTTGGCAGCAGCCACGCTGGCATACTGGCCCTCCTGCATGCTTCCGGCACGGAAATCATAGTTGTTGGAACCCGCCATTCCGGTCATGGAATAGTTGTTTGCTTCGAACGGCAGCGCGAAATCCACGTTGCGTGAGAATCGGTTCAATCCTCCGATGTTGGAGAATCTGAACTGTCCGGTCTCCATATCGTTCATTGCTGCACCATTAATATACACATCGTTATATTTCTGGTTGAAGGCACGATAGCGGAATCTCACAGGCGAGAAGAGGTAACCTGCATCCTTGGCATATACGTTGGATGAAGAGTTGAGGATGGTGACATTGGATGACATGTCTTCGTCCTCGCCCAACTGTGCCTCAGAGAAGGTGAAAGCATTCTCATCGAGTCCCTGTGCCATGTTCTGCTCAGTGTTTTTTTCGTTCTGAGCCATCGCAAGCGTACAGGAGAAGAGTGCTAACGTTGCTAATTTTAATTTCTTTTGCATAGTCTGTATAAGTTAATAAAATATGTACAAGTACAAAGTAACACATTTTTTTTGAATATCGCAAGATATTTTTGTTAAAAATTTGCTAAAAATGAATTTTTCTCCATATTTGCTGCGTTTTTTGCGATATTTATGCTATCTTTGCGGTTATAAATGATTAAATACATGTAAAACGAGAAAGAATAACGAATAAAGAATTATGAGAAGACAAGTATGGTTTTTGGCTGCCCTGCTGATGATTATCGGCTTGGGCGCTTCCGCTCAGAAGAAAAAGACGGCTGCTGCCGGAGGAAAACAGTTCCAGGTGTATGCAATGGGTTTTTATAATCAGGAGAATCTTTTCGATACTTGCCACGATGCGGGTAAGAACGACTATGAATATCTTCCTGCCAAGGGCTGGAACGGTATGAAATATACGAGTAAGTTGAAGAACATGTCGCGTGCGCTGGCTGATATGGGTACGGATGTGCTCCCTAACGTGGGCTGTGCCTTCATCGGTCTTGCCGAGGTGGAGAATGCCAACGCGCTGAAGGATCTTACGGCTCAGCCGCCGTTGAAGGCGCGCAACATGCAGTTCTGCCACATCGAAGGTCCGGATAAGCGTGGTATCGACTGTGCCCTGCTCTACAACCCTGCGCTCTTCACGGTGAAGAACGTGAAGCTGGTGCCTTACGTGCAGGAACTGGCGAAGGATTCTGCCTTCAAGACCCGTGGCTTCCTGACGGTGCGTGGCGAGATGGCGGGCGAAGATGTGGCTGTGATTGTGTGCCACTGGCCAAGCCGTTTCTCGGGCTCGTTCTATCGTGAGAGCGGTGCGCGCCAGACCAAGGTGGTGAAAGACAGTCTGCTCAGAGTGAATCCTGATATGAAGGTTTTCGTGATGGGTGATATGAATGATGACCCTACGGATAAGAGTATGCATGAGGTGCTGAGAGCGAAGCCTGAGATACAGCAGGTGGGCGAGGGCGACATGTATAATCCTTGGTATAATATTCTGGCAAAGGAGGGCAAGGGTACCTTGTTCTATAACGGCAGCTGGAACCTCTTCGACCAGATTGTGATGACTCCTAACCTGCTGAACAAGGATGCGAAGAAGAAGGATTTCTCGAGCCTGAAGTTCTGGAAGAACCACGTGTTCCGCAGAGACTACCTCATCCAGCAGGAGGGCCAGTATAAGGGTTCGCCTCTGAGAACCAAGGCTGGTGGCAGATGGCTCAATGGCTACAGCGACCACCTGCCAGTGGTATTGTATCTGGTGAAGGAAAAGAAATGATTAAGTTGATTGTTAAGAGTTTATAGTTGATAGGACTTTGTTAAGCTCTAAGTTCTATTGCTAATCATAAAGTTCAAAGTTCAAAGTGTAATGGTGGCATGAACTTGACATGGGCTCTTTAGAGGAACAGGAGAAATAGGCATGGAATGCCAAGGGAAAATGCCGAGAGCCGTTAAACGCAAGGCAGAAAGTACTGATGTCCATGTCTGTGGCGGACTACCAAGATCGAGCAGCTTCAGAGCGAAGTCCAGACTTTGCGTGAACAGCTTGCAAAGGAAGATTACAAGTTGCTGCCACTTCGATACATCGCACAGGAATACTTCGGAAAAAGTGCAGCATGGCTCTCTCAGCGTCTCAATGGCTCAGAGGTTCGCGGTCATGTTTGCACGCTCAATTCCGAGCAGAAAGATATTTTCAATCGTGCTGTCCAGGAAATTGGACAACGCATTAGCTCTTTGCAGTTAGTATAGGGTTATCTATTCACACCATCCCTCTGCCGTCCACATTCATCATCCCACCCACAAAACAAAGGGGACTGAAATCTCAGAAATGAAATTTCAATCCCCTTAAAATTTTTATTTAGCTAATGAATAGCAAATGCTTTATCTACAAGAGATTAAGCCTTGCCCTCCATCTGAGCCTTCAGCTTAGCAAGAGCATCGATGTCACCGAGTGAAGTACCAGCAGCTACGTTGTTGATAGCTGGAGTCTCGTTCTTGCGACCACCGTTACCACCACGCTTGTGAGTTGGCTTAGCGATTGGCTCGTCCTTGCCCTCCTCGAATGTACGAGAGTGAGAGAGGATGATACGCTTTGTCTCCTTAACGAACTCGATTACCTTGAAGTCGAGCTCCTCGCCCTTCTTAGCCATTGAGCCGTCCTCCTTAGTGAGGTGCTTTGGAGTAGCGAAGCCTTCACCACCCTCTGCGAGAGCAACTACAGCGCCCTTGTCCATCATCTCAACGATGGTACCCTTGTGTACAGAACCTGGAGTGTAGATTGTCTCATACTCATCCCATGGGTTCTTCTCCAACTGCTTGTGGCCGAGGCTCAAGCGGCGGTTCTCCTTGTCGATCTCGAGAACTACTACGTCGAGAGTTGCACCAACTGTAGTGAACTCAGATGGGTGCTTGATCTTCTTGGTCCAAGAGAGGTCAGAGATGTGGATCAGACCGTCAACGCCCTCTGCGAGCTCTACGAAGATACCGAAGTTAGTGAAGTTGCGAACCTTAGCAACGTGCTTGCTGCCGATAGGGAACTTAGTCTCGATGCACTCCCATGGGTCTTCCTTGAGCTGCTTGATACCGAGGCTCATCTTGCGCTCAGCGCGGTCGAGAGTCAGGATAACAGCCTCTACCTCGTCGCCAACCTTCATGAAGTCGTTAGCAGAACGGAGGTGCTGGCTCCAAGACATCTCAGAAACGTGGATCAAGCCCTCTACACCTGGAGCAATCTCAACGAATGCACCGTAGTCAGCCATAACCACTACCTTACCCTTCACGTGATCACCTACCTTGAGGTTTGGATCAAGTGCATCCCATGGATGTGGAGTGAGCTGCTTCAAACCGAGAGCGATACGCTTCTTCTCCTCATCGAAGTCGAGGATTACAACGTTGATCTTCTGGTCGAGAGCTACAACCTCGTGTGGATCGCTTACGCGGCCCCAAGAGAGGTCTGTGATGTGGATCAAACCGTCAACACCGCCGAGGTCAACGAATACACCGTAAGTAGTGATGTTCTTAACGGTACCCTCAAGGATCTGACCCTTCTCGAGCTTGCCGATGATCTCCTTACGCTGCTGCTCGAGCTCCTGCTCGATGAGAGCCTTGTGAGATACAACGACGTTGCGGAACTCCTGGTTGATCTTTACAACCTTGAACTCCATTGTCTTTCCTACGAATACGTCGTAGTCGCGTATAGGGTGAACGTCGATCTGGCTTCCTGGCAAGAAAGCCTCGATACCGAAGACGTCAACGATCATACCGCCCTTAGTGCGGCACTTGATGTAACCCTGGATGATCTCCTCGTTCTCGAGAGCAGCGTTAACACGCTCCCAAGACTTGCTGAGGCGAGCCTTCTTGTGAGAGAGTACCAACTGACCCTTTGTGTCCTCCTGGTTCTCTACGTAAACCTCTACCTTGTCGCCTACCTTGAGGTCTGGGTTGTAACGGAACTCAGAAGCTGGAATGATACCATCGCTCTTGTAGCCGATGTTTACGATAACTTCTTTCTTATCAACAGAGATTACGGTACCCTCAACCACCTGGTGCTCAGTTACCTTGTTAAGTGTTTCGTCATAGGCCTTCTCGAGGTCTGTTTTGCTGACGCCTGCGTTTGTGCCATTCTCGAACTCATCCCAATTGAAGTCGTCGAGTGGCTGTACGTTCTTAAAATTTGACATAAAAAATAATTAAAAAAATTAAATTAATAAAGTTTGACTTTATATATTGTTGAAATCGGGCGCAAAATTACTCATTTTCTTTGAGTTACAAGCATTTGTGTTTGTTTTTCTTTGGTTTATTAATGATATTTAACTAAAAGGGGCGGTTTGAGGGCGAATCTTGTGGTTTCTACTTATTATATTATGGTGGAATATCTTCATCGGTTTTCCTTCTTCATCGGATTCCGATTATTAAGGTCACGCAGATTTCGCAGATGACGCAGATTCTTTTCTGATAAACTCTTTTTTTTTGTCCCACAGATTTCACAGATTTGACCTGTTCGGTCTATGGGATGACGCAGATCTTTCTTCATCGGATTACGCGGAGTTATCGGATGAAAAATCTGCGTCATCTGCGAAATCTGCGTGACCTTATAATATGAATTTTGCGTTAAATTCATTAAAAAAATGCACAGAAATGTTGGGGATTACAAATATTTTGTTACCTTTGCCCTTGATTATGAAAATTTGAACTAACGATTGAGTAGATATGACACTAGTCATTTTGACCATACTGATCCTGGCCTGCGTGCTCATTGCAACTGAGAACGTGACCAAAGTGAACCGTGCTGCCGTGGCTATCTTCGCCGGAACGGTGGGATGGGTGCTGTATATATGCTTCGGTATGGACTTCGTAACTAGCGAGCATTCAGCGGATTATACCCGCTTTCTCAATTTCAGCGACATGGAGTCAACCAGTACTTCCGTTAAGTACTTCATCTCCCGACACATCTTTCTTCCACAGGTGGGTAGGGCAGCGGAGATCGTGATGTTCCTGCTCGCTACGATGACGATCGTGGAAATCCTCAACAACAACGGCTGCTTCGACTTCGTGCGCCAGTTGCTTCGCACACGCAGCAGCAAGAAGATGCTTTGGACACTCGCCATCGTTACATTCCTGATTTCCATCAATCTCGATAACCTCACCACCACCGTGATGATGCTCACTATGATGCATAGCGTCATCCCGAGCAGAAGACAGAGAATGGTGTATGGAAGCGCCATCCTCGTAGCTGCCAACTGTGGCGGTGCTCTCACCGTGATTGGTAACCCGGAAGGTCTGGTACTCTGGAACTCAGGGGCTGTTACAGCCACCATTTTCTCCTTTTCATTACTCCTCCCTTGTCTCGCAGCGTGGTTGATTCCAACCCTGCTGATGCAGCGTATGTTGCCGGAAAGAGTTGAGACAGAGTGGATTGTGATGCCTTTCCGTGGCGATGATACCCGCCTGAACAAGTGGCAGAGACTGCTGATGCTCCTCGTGGGAATCGGCGGTCTGTGGTTTATCCCTACCTTCCATAACATCACCAAGCTCAGTCCGTTCCTGGGCGCTCTGTGCGTGCTCAGCGTACTCTGGATCGTGAACGAGATCTTCAATCGCAAGCTCATGAACATGGATGCGATGGTGGAGCGTCGTACCCCTAGAGTGTTGCAATACGGTGTGATTCAGATGATTCTCTTCGTGATGGGAATGCTTCTTGCCGTGGGCGTGGTGAAGGAAACGGGTGCTTTTTATGACCTCTCCAGCTGGATGGGGGGCAATGAGTCGCGCCCTAATGTATGGCTGTATGGCGTGGCTGCCGGACTCTTGAGTACGGTGCTGGATAACTTTGCCACCGCCATGAACTTCTTCTCATTGCACGATGTGATGGGATTGGGCGACCCTACCTATGCTATGGATTCGGTGTATAATACCAATGGTCTCTACTGGCAGGTCATCGCTTACTGCGTAATGGCAGGAGGCAATGTACTGGGCATCGGTACCATCAGTGGTCTCGCCCTGATGAAGATGGAGCACATGCGCATGGGCTGGTTCTTCCGCAATATCGGATGGAAGGCCCTCGTGGGTGGCGTGGCTGGCCTCGCTATCCTCTGGCTCTCGCACACCCTGATGGGAGGAGCCGTTTACTTAATGATTTAAAAACCATATCTGAAGAAGAAAAAGAAAGAATCTGAAGACGAAAGAGATTCAGAAGATTCAAAAAGAAGAATCAGACGGAAGAAATTCAGGAAGAATCAGACGACGAAAGAGATTCAGAAAGTTCTAAAGAAGAAAAGGGGATGTAACACGCATCCCATAGTGATGAAAAAGCATATTTTTTTTTATTAACGTATCAATAATATAATAAGGTATATATAGTTATGGCAAAGATTAAGACTATAGGTATTTTGACTTCTGGAGGTGATGCTCCTGGTATGAACGCAGCGATCCGTGCGGTAACCCGTTCGGCTATCTACAACGGTTTCAACGTGAAGGGTATCTATCGTGGTTACGATGGACTGATCAACGACGAGATCAAGCCTTTCACTACTGAGAACGTGAGCGGTATCATCGGTACCGGCGGTACGATGCTGAAGACTGCACGTTCCAAGGACTTCATGACAGAGGAAGGCAGACAGAAGGCTTTCGAGAATATTCAGAAAGAGGAAATTGATGCTTTGGTAGTAATCGGTGGTAACGGTTCGCTCACCGGTGCGATGAACTTCGCACGCGAGTTTGACGTATGCTGCATCGGTCTGCCTGGTACTATCGACAATGACCTCTATGGTACTGACAACACCATCGGTTACGATACAACCATGAACACCATCGTAGAGTGTGTGGACCGTATCCGTGATACTGCGCAGAGCCACGAGCGTATCTTCTTCATCGAGGTGATGGGCCGTGATGCCGGATTCCTGGCACAGAACTCAGCTATCGCCAGTGGTGCAGAGGCAGCCATCATCCCAGAGGATTCTACCGATGTTGACCAGTTGGCTCAGTTCATGGAGCGCGGTATCCGCAAGTCTAAGAAGAGTTGTATCGTCATCGTGTCTGAGAGTCCTAAGTGCGGTGCGCTCTACTATGCCGACCGTGTACGCAAGGAGTTCCCTGAGTTCGACGTACGTGTGTCTATCCTCGGTCACCTGCAGCGTGGCGGTCGCCCATCAGCCCGCGACCGTATCCTCGCCAGCCGCACCGGATGCGGTGCCATCGAGGCTATCATGCAGGGTCAGCGCAACGTGATGATCGGTGTCCGCAACAACGAGGTAGTTTACGTACCACTTTCAGAGGCGATCCGTTCAGACAAGCCATTCGACCGCAAGCTGATCAAAGTGTTGGATGAGCTGAGCATCTAAAGCCATTATCGGCATTACTAATAGTAAATGTATCAAAGGTAAAAATGGTTTAAACGGAACTAAAAAAGTTTTAAAACGGAGCAAAATACAAATAAAACTTCCGAAAAATTTGCAGTTCCCGTAAATTGTTGTTACTTTTGCAGGCGTATAACGAATTTCGTGATTCGGACTTTCGGATATCCTGATTCCACCGTTTCCTTGAAAGGTTTTAGGGCGTCTTTCCTGGAATATCTAATTACCAGGTTTCCGGAATCCGATATCACGAACCTCGAATACTATAAGAACGAAACATATATATAAAAAATAAACTTTTAAACTAATAAGATTATGTCACAAGTAAGTGGACGCATCTCGCAGATTATCGGTCCGGTTATCGACGTATATTTCGATACCAAGGGCGAGAATCCTGAGAAGGTGCTTCCTAAGATTCACGAAGCTCTGAAGGTGAAACGCCCAGATGGACGCGACCTGGTCATCGAGGTGCAGCAGCACATCGGTGAGGATACAGTTCGCTGTGTCGCTATGGACAACACCGACGGCTTGCAGCGTGGCTTGGAAGTTGCCGTTACCGGTAACCCAATCATGATGCCTGCCGGAGAGCAGATCAAGGGCCGTATGATGAATGTAATTGGACAGCCTATTGATGGTATGAACGAATTGGACATGAAGGGTGCTTATCCTATCCACCGCGAGGCTCCGAAATTCGATGAGCTCTCTACGCACAAGGAGATGCTTGCCACCGGTATCAAGGTGATCGACCTGCTCGAGCCTTACATGAAGGGTGGTAAGATCGGTCTGTTCGGTGGTGCCGGTGTAGGTAAGACGGTGCTCATCATGGAGTTGATCAACAACATTGCCAAGGGACACAACGGTTACTCCGTATTCGCTGGTGTAGGTGAGCGTACTCGTGAGGGTAACGACTTGATTCGAGATATGCTCGAGTCTGGCGTTATCAAGTATGGCGAGAAGTTCCGTAAAGCCATGGAAGAGGGTAAGTGGGACCTCTCACTCGTTGACCCTGAGGAGCTTGCCAAGAGTCAGGCTACCCTGGTGTATGGTCAGATGAACGAGCCACCTGGGGCACGTGCTTCAGTAGCGCTTTCTGGTTTGACCGTAGCAGAGGAGTTCCGTGACCACGGAGGCAAGAACGGTGAGGCTGCCGACATTATGTTCTTCATCGATAACATCTTCCGTTTCACCCAGGCTGGTTCTGAGGTATCTGCGCTCTTGGGCCGTATGCCATCAGCCGTAGGTTATCAGCCAACGCTGGCTTCTGAGATGGGTGCCATGCAGGAGCGAATCACTTCTACCAAGAATGGTTCCATCACCTCAGTACAGGCTGTTTATGTGCCTGCCGACGACTTGACCGACCCTGCTCCAGCCACCACCTTTACTCACCTGGATGCCACCACAGAGCTTTCACGTAAGATTGCTTCTCTGGGTATCTATCCTGCCGTAGATCCACTGGGTTCTACTTCTCGTATCCTCGACCCGCTGATTGTGGGCAAGGCTCATTACGACTGTGCGCAGCGAGTAAAGCAGTTGCTGCAGCGTTACAACGAGTTGCAGGATATCATCGCCATCCTCGGTATGGATGAGCTTTCGGATGAGGATAAGTTGACCGTGAACCGTGCACGCCGTGTACAGCGTTTCCTGAGTCAGCCATTCACCGTAGCCGAGCAGTTCACCGGTTTGAAGGGTGTGATGGTACCTATCGAAGAGACTATCAAGGGCTTCAACGCCATCCTCGACGGCGAGGTGGATGACCTGCCAGAGCAGGCATTCCTCAACGTAGGTACTATCGAGGATGCGAAGGAGAAGGCTAAGCAGTTGCTCGCAGCAGCACAGGCGTAGTCTTTAGTGAAGAGTGAAGAACGAAGAACGAAGAATTCAATAGCAATATTGGGTAATCATAAAGTTCAAAGTTCAAAGTTCAAAATTCAAAGTTAAAGATTATGTTAAAGCTAAAGATAGTATCTCCTGAGAAAGTAGTCTTCCAGGGTGAGGTAGAGAGCGTACTGGTTCCGGGAACCCTCGGCTCGTTCGAGATTCTCAAGGATCATGCGCCAATCATCTCTTCGCTCGAAGTGGGCAAGGTGGAATACACCACCAAGGAAGGCAAGCAGGCAATGAACATCAAGGGCGGATTCGTGGAATGTAAGAAAAACGAAGTAAGCCTTTGCGTAGAAGTATAATTTAGTTAATAGTTGACAGTTAATAGTTGACTGCTATATTGATAAGATAGAACAATGGAAAAAGCTGAAAAGTTGCGCTTGCAGACTATCAGGCAGGCGAGCATCAGGTATAAGCAGATATCTCTGTGGCTTACGGCTCTCATGGCTTTGGCCATCCTCTTTGCCTGTAGGGTTTCTGCCTTATGCGATGATATTCTGCCACGGGTTGTTAACCCGCTGATAGTGAGTGCGATATTCTCGCTCGTTGCAAGTACGGCTTATGGTGAAGCCTGGAAGGCTGTGGCGAAGTCATCGCCTGCCAATCTCGCCAAGTTCTACCTGGCAGCATTGGTGCTGAAGCTGATGGCAGGCACGCTGGTGTTCCTCATCTACGTGCTGGTATGCGACAAGCAGAACATCCTGGGATTCACCGCCATCTTCGCCCTGTTCTATGTAGTGCTTCTCGTGTTCGACTGCATCTACTTCGCTCGGGTAGAGAAAAAGAACCGGCTTTCATAAGCGGTTCTGATACAAATAATTAATAAACAAAGTAAGAATTAAAGAATATGAAACATCTCAAGCAATTCCTCTTGATGGCGATGCTGCTCTTCACGCTGGCACCTCTGCAGGTATCGGCCAAGGAAAACATCGACGTGAAAGAGATATTGTGGGGTCATATCAAGGATTCTTATGAATGGCATATCACAAAGGTGGGAGACCATCCCGTAGTGATTCATCTGCCTGTCATCGTAAACACCACCACAGGCTGGCACGTGTTCTGCAGCAGCGAATTCTCGGAAGAGAAGGATGCCAATGGAGACCGTCCGGGCCCTTATAATCTGGTGATCAAGAACGCTGATGCGCAGGCGAATCCCAACAAGATAGTAGAGAAGGTGGGAGGCCAGGAGGTTCGTCCGCTTGACATCTCCATCACGAAGACCGTCTGCGTGCTCTTCATCGATGCTATCATACTGTTGTTGTGTATCCTGATACCAGCCCGCTGGTGCAGGAAACACAAGGTGGATGACCCTGCACCAAAGGGATTTGTGGGACTGATGCACATGTTCATCATGTCGGTATATACCGATGTAATTGAGGCCACTCTGGGTAAGGAAGCCCCAAAGTACGCACCATGGTTGCTTACTTGCTTCTTCTTCATCTTCGTGGCGAACATCATGGGTATCGTACCATTCCCTCCGGGTGGTGGTAACCTGACGGGTAATATCGCCTGCACCGTATTCTTCGGTGTAACGACATTCCTGATCACCAACTTCACCGGTACCAAGGAATACTGGAAGGAAATCTTCTGGCCGGAGGTACCAACGTGGTTGAAGGTGCCAGTGCCACTGATGCCATTCATCGAGCTCTTCGGAATCTTCACGAAACCGCTGGCTCTGATTATCCGACTCTTCGCCAACATGATGGCGGGTCACGCCATCGCACTTTCGTTTGCGGCTATCATTTTCATCATGTTCAACATCAGTGAGAATGCTATCGCCAACTATGTGGCAGGTACGGGTATGACAATAGTAAGTGTTGCGATGAGCGCCTTTATGATGCTCCTCGAAGTATTGGTAAGCTACATTCAGGCATTGGTATTCACCATGCTGAGTGCAGTATTCATCTCGCTGGCTCATGTAAAGTCTCATGAGGCTGAGCCAGAAATCGTAAAATAGAATTATAAACAAAGAAAATATTAACAACTTAAATTATTAAGATTATGTTATCACTTTTATTAGCAGCAGAGATTGCAAAGTTGGGTGCCGCAGTAGGCGCAGGTTTGGCCGCTATTGGCGCAGGTATTGGTATCGGTCGCATTGGTGGCCAGGCTATGGACGCTATGGCTCGTCAGCCAGAGAAGATGGGCGATCTCCGTTCTTCAATGATCATCGCAGCTGCGTTGGTTGAGGGTGTTGCGTTCTTCGCAGTCATCATCGCCATCTTGGCTATCGTTATGTAATAAAAGGAATATTACCCTTCCCGCCGCGATTCATTCTCACGAATCTGAAGGATGCTCCCGATATCTGATGCTCTCGGGATGTGTTCTATCTGTTTGTGAGGGCGGGTGGGTGATCTTTTCCAGAGTTAGTTAAAATAAAACGTTTAAGTAAAACTTTAACCAGTATATATGGATTTATTGATTCCTGATAGCGGTTTGCTTTTTTGGATGACACTGGTCTTTATCATCGTCTTCATCATCCTCTGGAAGGCTGGATTTCCAGCCATCATCAAGATGGTGACCGACCGTAAGGCCTACATCGACGAGAGCTTGCGTAAAGCTCACGAAGCCAACGAGAAGCTTGCCAATATCCAAAAAGAAGGTGAATCCATCTTGCAGGAAGCTCGCGAGAAGCAGGCTGCCATCCTCAAGGAGGCTGCCGATACCCGCGATGCCATCGTAGAGAAAGCACAGGACAAGGCTCGCGAAGAGGGTGCCCGTCTGCTCTCTGACGCCAAGGCGCAGATTGAGACAGAAAAGCAGAATGCCATCCGCGAAATCCGTGGACAGGTGGCCGAGCTCTCTGTTCAGATTGCAGAAAAGGTGCTCAAGGCTAAGCTCTCTGACGACAAGGCACAGATGGATATGATAAATCGACTGCTGGACGAGGTTTCTTCTGATAACAAATAGTAAAGCTTATGGATATAGGTGTAATATCGGTGCGTTATGCCCGTGCCCTCATCAAGGCTGCACTCAGCATGAAGCTCGAAGATCAGGTGTACCAGGAGATGCAGACGCTCTACAAGAGCTACATCGACGTGCCTGAACTGAGATTTACGATAGACAACCCTATGCTTTCAAAGGACAAGAAGCAGGCTCTTCTCACCACAGCCCTGGGCAAGAACCCATCGGATCTGAGCAAGAAGTTCATCGCACTCGTCCTGAAAGAGGATAGGGAGAGCACCCTGCAATTCATGGCTGCTTCGTATATCACTCTTTACAGGAAACAGAAGAACATCATCCGCGGTAAGCTGATCACCGCCACTGCCGTTGATGCCTCTACGGAGGAGAAGATGCGCAAGATGGTGGAGCAGAGAACGCAAGGTACTGTGGAGTTCAAGACTGAGGTGAACCCTGAACTGATTGGTGGTTTCATCCTTGAGTATGATACTTACAGAATGGATGCGAGCGTAAAGACTAAGCTCAACAACATTCTGACACAGCTCAAAAAGTAGGAGATAAGTGAAGAGTGAAGAACGATGAGAGAATAATTCAAGTGCTTTACTCTTTATGAATTTCTAATTTTAAAATTTTAAAGTAAATAAACAATGTCAGATAAAATTAAACCAAGTGAGGTGTCTGAAGTGCTTCAGCAGCAGCTCCAGGAGGTGAATGGCTCTCAGCAGTTTGACGAGGTAGGTACCGTGCTTACCGTCAGCGATGGCGTGGCTCGTATCTACGGTCTTCGCAATGCAGAGGCTAATGAGCTTCTTGAGTTCGAGAACGGCACGATGGCTATCGTCATGAACCTCGAGGAAGACAATGTAGGTTGTGTCCTCTTAGGTCCTACTGCTGGCATCAAGGAGGGACAGAGCGTGAAGCGTACTCACCGTATCGCTTCTATCCGCGTGAACGACAACTTCTTAGGTCGTGTCGTTAACCCTCTGGGGCAGGCTATCGATGGTCTGGGTGATATCGATCTCACTGGCGCTTTCGAGATGCCTTTGGATCGTAAGGCTCCTGGTGTGATCTATCGTCAGCCAGTAAAGGAGCCTCTCCAGACAGGTTTGAAGGCTGTCGATTCCATGATTCCTATCGGTCGTGGACAGCGTGAGTTGATCATCGGCGACCGTCAGACCGGTAAGACTGCCATCGCAGTGGATACCATCATCAACCAGAAGAGTTTCTATGAGGCAGGCAAGCCTGTATATTGTATCTATGTAGCCATCGGCCAGAAAGCATCTACCGTTGCAGCATTGGTACAGAACCTGAAGGAGCACGGCGCCCTGCCATATACCATCATCGTAAGTGCTACCGCTGCCGATCCTGCAGCCATGCAGTATTACGCACCATTCGCCGGTGCAGCCATCGGTGAGTACTTCCGCGACCGTGGTTACTCAGCCCTCGTAGTATATGATGACTTGAGTAAGCAGGCTGTGGCTTATCGTGAGGTATCCCTGATCCTCCGCCGTCCATCAGGACGTGAGGCTTATCCTGGTGATGTGTTCTATCTCCACTCTCGTCTGTTGGAGCGTGCCGCTCGTATCAACGACCAGCAGGAGGTAGCCGAGCAGATGAACGACCTTCCTGAGTGCCTGAAGGGCAAGGTGAAGGGTGGCGGTTCCTTGACTGCCCTCCCAATCATCGAGACCCAGGCTGGTGACGTTTCTGCCTACATCCCAACCAACGTGATCTCTATCACCGATGGTCAGATCTTCCTCGAGACCGATCTCTTCAACCAGGGTTTCCGCCCAGCTATCAACGTAGGTATCTCTGTATCTCGTGTAGGTGGTTCTGCCCAGATCAAGAGTATGAAGAAGGTGGCTGGTACCCTGAAGATCGATATGGCTCAGTATCGTGAGCTGGAGGCATTCTCTAAGTTCTCTAGCGATATGGATGCCGTAACAGCGATGACACTGGACCGTGGTAGAAAGAACGACCAGTTGCTGGTTCAGCCTCAGTATCGCCCTATGCCAGTGGGCGAGCAGGTGGCTATCCTCTATTGTGGTGTGCACGGATTGATGCACGACGTGCCTATGGATAAGGTTCGCGAGTGCCAGGATCAGTTCCTCGACGCTATGCGCAGCCAGCACGCCGACGTAATCGAGACTTTGGCTGATGGTAAGCTCACTGACGATTGCATCGCGGCAATCAAGGATACCATGGCTAATGTAGCAGGACAATATAAAGCGTAATAGCCTATGCCGTCGTTAAAAGAGATTAAGACTCGCATCGCCAGCGTCAACAGTACCCGTAAGATTACGAGTGCGATGAAGATGGTGGCATCCAGCAAGTTGCATCATGCTCAGGTAGCAATCCAGAATATGCTGCCTTATGAGAATATGCTGGAGCATATCCTGAAGAGCTTCCTGGTGAGTACTCCGAATGTGGACCATGAGTTGCAGGTGGAGCACAAGGAAATCAAGAGTGTGGCTCTCATCGTATATAGCTCTAACAGCAGCTTGTGCGGTGGATTCAATTCCAACGTCATCAAGATGATGATTCAGGCGGTGGACGAGTATAAGGCTCATGGCATTGACGACATCACGGTATATCCTATCGGCAGAAAGGTGGCTGAGAAGGCACAGAAGCTGGGTTTGAAGATTGGCGGTAACTTCATGGATCTCGCCGATCATCCTAATTCAAGCGCTTGTGCCGACATCGCCCGCAAGCTTGCCAAGCAGTATGCAGCTGGCGAACTCGACAAGGTGGAGATGATCTATCACCACTTCAAGAGTGCCGGTTCGCAGATCCTGACCCAGAAGACTTTCCTGCCTATCGACCTCAGCACTGAGGTGATAGGAGAGGACAACGACCGTGACCTCACATCGAATGTGGCTACGGCGAAGGCTCAGGAGTATCTGCGCAAGAAGCAGGCTAGTGAGGATGAAAGACAGCGTGCTGAGGCACATCCTCTGAACGATGACTTCATCGTGGAGCCGGATCTGGAGACTGTTTTGGGAGTATTGATTCCTAAGCAGCTTCATCTGATGGTTTACACTGCTTTGTTGGATAGTCAGGCGAGTGAGCATGCTGCCCGTATGGTTGCCATGCAGACTGCTACGGATAATGCCGATGAACTCTTGCGTGAACTGAATCTTCAGTACAACAAGAGTCGTCAACAGGCCATTACGAATGAATTGCTCGATATTGTGGGAGGTAGCGTGAATAACTAAGCTTCCCGTAGTTGTTATATTATTAAAGAGGTAACTTGTTGGCCCAGGTTACCTCTTTTGTTTGACTAGCATGTGTGTTGTCTAATGGGTGCAAGTCCCTAACGAG
>UQWP01000047.1 GCA_900544825.1 uncultured Prevotella sp.
TTTGGTCGTTTTACAAGTAAATTCTCACGAAACCCTATAGGTTGCGGATTTGAGGTTATTATAGGTGCAAAGATACTAAAAAAAATGCTCTTATTATATATATAAGGTGAAAATTATGTTTTTTTTATGAAAGGGACCGCAAGGCTACGGGGCGGAAATCGGTATTTGCGAACGCAGGAATCGGCATGTCTGAATGCTGAAACCTGAAAACTCAGGCGCTGAAATCTGAAAACGTTTACGTCTTTTTTCAGCAAAAAGATGCGTTAAATTTTGATTCATTTCAGTTTTTTGCGTACTTTTGCAACCAGAAAAGAAAACTGATTTTCAAAGATACAAATCATAACTACATAAAAACACAAACTGCTGAAACATTCAAAAATTCAAAAGCCTCGACGTGATGTCGGGGCTTTTTGTCATTAAATCCCTTTAAATTAGCGAAAAGTATCTATTTTTGAATGATTCTTCCACTTCTTTCTCCGAGATTTTGCTTATCTTTGCAAGCATTAAAACAAGCATTAAAATAAATCAAACCTAAGAAGGAAATAATATGAAGCAAAAAATGAGTATCGCTGGTATTTTGTTGCTTGCTGCTTTGGGTATGCAGGCTAACAACTATACAGTGAAGTCGCCAGACGGTAAATTGGTGGTGAATGTAGCTTGTGAGGGAGGCAAGGCTTCCTACACGGTAGATTACGATGGCAAGCAGATGCTGGGAACCTCGGCGCTCGGACTGGTTGCCAATTACGGTGATTTCTCAAAGGATCTCACCATGGGCATCCTGAAGGGTGGGGAAGTGAAGCCGCTTTCTTATAAGATGACCCGCATCAAGAAGAGTGATATCCGGAAGGATGTGGTGGATGCTACCATCGGTTTCCTCAACAGCAAGAAGGATTCCATGACCCTCCATCTTCATGTGAGCAACAACGACATCGCCTACAAGTATGAGATGATCCGTCCTAAGAAGGATAATCCTAAGTCGGTGATTATATATAATGAGGTGAGCGGATTCAATTTCCCGGAAAAGACTACCACTTTCCTCTGTCCTCAGATTACTCCGATGACCGGTTGGGAGCGTACCAAGCCATCTTATGAGGAGGAATATACTCCGGATGCTCCGATGAACGTGAAGTCGCAGTTCGGTGTGGGCTATACCTTCCCTTGTCTCTTCAAGGTGGGCAACGATGGTTGGGTATTGGTCAGCGAAACCGGTGTATCGAGCGCTTATCCAGGTAGCCGTCTTTCCGACTACGAGCCGGGCAAGGGCTATACCATCGCCTTCCCTCAAAAGGGTGAGAACAATGGCATCGGTTCTGAATATGCCGGAATCCCATTGCCGGGCGAGACTCCTTGGCGTACCATTACCGTAGGTTCTTCGCTGGCTCCTGTCGTAGAGACCACCATCCCTTACGATGTGGTGAAGCCTTTGTATGAGGCATCCCAGGCTTACAAGCCATCGCGCTATACCTGGAGCTGGCTCATCTGGCAGGACAATTCCATCAACTATGACGATCAGGTGAAGATGATTGATGTGGCTGCTGCCCAGGGCTACGAGGCGGTACTGGTAGATAACTGGTGGGACAAGCAGATTGGCAGAAAGCGCATCGAAGAGTTGAGTAAGTATGCACAGAGCAAGAAGGTAAGCCTGATGCTCTGGTACAATTCCAACGGTTTCGAGAATGATGCTCCTCAGACTCCTCGCCAGATTATGAACAATTCCATCGCCCGCAAGAAGGAGATGGCTTGGATGAAGAAGATTGGCGTGGTAGGTATCAAGGTGGATTTCTTCGGTGGCGACAAGCAGGAGACGATGAAGCTCTACGAGGATATCCTCAGCGATGCCAACGATTATGGTCTGGAGGTCATCTTCCACGGTTGCACCATGCCACGTGGTTGGGAGCGCATGTATCCTAACTATGTATCGAGCGAGGCAGCCTTGGCTTCAGAGAATGTATATTTCTCGGATTATCATGCCAAGAAGGAGGCTTTCGAGATGACGATGCATCCGTTCTCAAGAAATGCCGTTGCCAGCTTCGACTGGGGTGGCGTGATGATGAACAAGTATTTATCTAAGGATAACAAGAGCCGTCATCAGCGTTATACCAGCGATGTATTTGAGATGGCTACAGCCATTACCAACCAGAGCAGCGTAAACTGTATCTGTCTTTATCCTAATAACTTGCAGGATGTACCGCAGTGGGAGTTGGATTGGCTCAAGAATGTTCCTACTGCATGGGAGGATACCAAGTTTATTGCCGGTTATCCTACTAAGTATGCGGTAGTGGCTCGCAAGTCGAGTGTAGAGAATGGTTCCGGTGCAGCGCTTACAGCCGGCAGATGGTTCGTAGGTGGTTTGAATGCCACAGACAAGCCTCTCGCCCTGACCCTGGATTTGCCGATGTTTGCGGGTAAGACCGTGACTTATATCACCGACCAGCCAAAGAAGAAGGGCGAGAAGTTCTTCACTTCTGTCAAGAAGACCTTGAAGGTTGGAAAGGATGGTAAGGCAAAGGTAGTAATCCAGCCTAATGGCGGTATCATTATTGAATAAGCTTCATGTTTATAGGCATCGATTACTTACGTGAAAAGGTTTATAAGCATCGATTGCCTACGTGAAAAAGTTTTTTTAGCGAAAAAGTATCAAAGTCTCATTTTTGCTTGAAAAATGGGGCTTAAATGCTTGATATATAAGAAAATAATAAAAATGAGACTTCTCGGTTTTTGAGCAGAGAAGTCTCATTAATGTCTCATTGAAGTCTCATAACGCTATCTTCACGATGCGCAAGTCGCTTATTGGTTCTGTTTCAGACTTTCTCTCCGAATAAATCGTCCAATTCCACTTCGCTCTGAATCATGCCTTCCTGGGCATTCTTCTTTAATCCTGCAGCTGTAACGAAAGTTAGATGCAGTGCCTTGCTGGTATTTGACGTTTGGCGGAAGATTTCTCTTCTGTCCAGCAGTTTTTGCAGATAAGCAGGGGTGATGTCGTATGCCTTGAGAGAATACTTCATCTCGCAGAGATTGATAATCTGGTCTCTACGGTCTAATATAAGGTCAATCTGTGCACCTTCAATTCCTTTTTCCTTGTTGGCTTTCTGCTGCCAGGAATATACATTCGTCTGTACTCCCAGAATGCCTAATTTTTTCTTAATCTGTGAGATATGGTGAAGGCAAAGCTGTTCGAAGGCATAGCCGCTCCAGGTACGATGGGATGGAGAGTCTATCATATTGCTCCAAAGATGTTCGTCGGTCTCCTCTTTACCTCTGATATAATGTAAATAAAACAGTGTGTAGAGATCGGTCAGCTGGTACATGGCACCGTTCGACTTGTTTCCGAATGAGTTGTATTTTCTGATGAAGTCGCAGCTGATGAGATCATTAAATGCTTCTGACAGTTTTCCGCCTGATGCGAGATGTAACGCCTTCATCACATCTTCTCTCGTCATACCCATCTTTTTCTTGGCAAGAAGTTCCACAATTCTGCGGTAAAGTATAGAGTCCTTGAAGAGTGAACGGAACAGGAATTCGTATTCATTCGATAGTTCTGCGCCTTCTGCGAAAAAAAGCATGTCAATATTTTGAGGCAAGCTATATTGCTTGTCTATCATGTTGAGGTAAAACGGTGTGCCTCCCATAATCATGTAGCATTCTGCTATCTGATGACGGGTCCATACGATACCTTTTGATTGTAAGAAAAGTTCAGTCTCATTAAGGTCGAAAGGGGCGAGGTAAATCTTTCTGGTTACCCGGTTATGCAAGCCGCCTTTGTCGCCCAGAAGTTTGTTGGTCATCCAGGTAGTAGCAGAACCGCAGACGATGAACTTGATATTAGGCTGGTCTGAAGCCCATCCGTTCCAAAACAGATCTAAGGCACGGATGAAATTAGACTTCGGTGTATCCAGCCATGGCAATTCGTCAATGAAGATGATGATTTGCTCTCTTTCTTCCAATAGGGTAGAGAGATAGGCACGCAGTTGAGAGAATGCCTCGAACCAGGTTTTAGGTCTTGCCTGTTTCTGTCCGGAATACAATGCCAACTGCTCGCTGAAGTAAGCGAGCATCTCGTTCTTGGAGCATTGGTACACCCCCGTCATATAGAAACTAAACTTCTCGCCCAAGAGTTGTTTGACGAGATATGTTTTGCCGATTGTCTTCTGCCATAAATGGCGATGAATTCGGGCTTGTTGGAATTGAGGCAATTCTCTATCAGCTCAATTTCCCATTTTCTTCCAATGATATTTTGCTGCATATCTTCTTTAATTTTGATTTTCTGCAAAGATAATGCAAACGAGCGTAATGAAAGCTTGCTTTCAGATTGCCGAGTGCAACTTATCTTCTGCAAAGATAATGCTAAATCATGAAAAAACGATGGAAAATTGGAAAAAAAAGTGCCGATAGTGGTGCCAAAAGTTGCTTTTTTAGGCACCACTATCGGCACTTTTCTCTGTTTTTATGCTGTTTTTTGCAGTGTGTAGATGTTCTATGGTTGTGTCAATATAATCAGGATAAGTCATGGTAATGTGTCTACTTTTTTAGTTCATCAGTTGGTCTCTCTATGTCCTCCGGTTGGTCTGTTTGTGCCCGTCACACGGGTATCCGCAGACCGTGTGCTGGGCAGCTATTGCCCATAGCGTGGGCAACGAGTGCTCAAATATAGGACTTGTTTTTGGGCAATATTATTTTAATCTTTTTCGATGTTTAAACAGGGTTTTCTTAATGTTTTAACTGTCTTTTCTCTAGTATCGTGCAATCTTTCATGATACTTCTATAGTATTTCATGATACTTCCATGATACTTCTTTCTGCTTTTTCCGAGAAGTCTCATTGAATGTAAATACTTATGTGTCAGTAATATATTATGATATTTACGGCGAAAAATGAGACTATGATACTTTTTTCGAGAAAAAATATCTACGTGCGTAAAAGCGGATAGATGCTATTTCTTTGTTTGTATTCTAACCAGGAGGTGAAGATAGGTATGGAGAAGCTTCTTAGTGTGATTTATGATAGTGCCCAGCGTACTATCAGCGACTGGATAATTAAGGAGGGGTGAATTTCTTAGGTTTATTTGTACTTTAAACATGTTATTAAAATTATATTGTTTTCTTATTGCAACACTAGGATAAATGAAATTTCTGATATGGCAAAATCCTGAGCAACTTTTTTGTTGCTCAGGTACTTATGAAAAAGTCAAATTGTAGTGTTGCGAAAATTAGAAAAAACAACGCATTTACTATAAAAAGCACATCCTCAAAACTTCTACATCTGCCCAATATGTCATAATGATTTGATAATGTGGTCAGAAAAAGAATCTTTGGGAATTGTCCAGATGGCATCTGGACAATTTGTTTGCTCATTGTTGTTTTCATAATGTTATTGGAAGGTTCCGATACATTATTGTCAAATTGTGCAATTGCTGGCTGCACAATTTGAGAACCTAAATATTTCTCTACGGCATTTTTAAAGCTTTTCGATGAATATTCATCGTAGAACATTACCATGTTGTAAATGCTACTTCGGCTAAAACCTTTGATTTCAGGGTGGTTTGAGCGAATGTATTCTGATAGCTAGCAAACAACTTTGCTTCCCCATTCTTCTGTTTTCAATTTTTCAGAAACATACTTCCCTACACACCAAGCGGTAAGCAAAATTTCATTATTTACCACTTGTGATGCATGGCTTTTATGTTGCTGAATAATGTCTATGACTTCAGCAAATTGTGCCTCTTGTGTTATGCTAATATTATATTTTGTCATACTTATCTTTTCTTGATACAATTTCGTATGCGCTGCATACGAAATCTTATATTTCTTTTATTCAACTCAATAATTATTCCAACTCATTCACTGCCTTGCTGATATTCAGGCTCTGTTCCTTGATGTTCGACATCAGTTGGCTCAATAGTAAATATTCTGTGTCATTACCCTGTTTTATCCAAGTGGTGTCAAGACTTGTTTTATCACGAGCCATTATTTCATCAATGCTATACTTGCACCATCTGCCAGATGGTGACACTCCAACTTGTTAATTTAGCTACAAAGATAATGATAATATTTCACTTGACCATTTATATGATTCACTATTTATACTTTTTTTGTCTTTTATGGATGGTTTCTCAACTTTTTTGAAAAATCTCTTGTTGGTTTCAAAAGAAAATCGTAACTTTGCTGCTACAATAGAAACATTAATAACATTGGGATTATGAAGCAGGTAGAAGAAAGATATATCAGTTTGCTGACCGATTTCGGTTTTAAGCGAATTTTCGGGTCAGCTCCTAACAAGGATTTGTTGATCTGTTTCCTTAACAGCTTGTTCAATGGAAGACAAGTTGTTAAGGATGTGAAGTATCTGAATCCTGAGAACGTGGGTGATATCTACACCGACAGAAAAGCTATTTTCGACGTATATTGCGAAGGAGAAAACGGCGAGAAGTTTATCGTGGAAATGCAGAATGCATACCAGACATACTTCAAGGACCGTGCCCTGTTCTATTCCACCTTCCCAATCCGTGAGCAGGCTCCTAAGGGTAATGAATGGGACTTCAAGCTCAACCATATCTATACCATTGCCCTGCTCAACTTCAACATGAACGAGGATGCCTTCAATAAGGAAGAAATCCGCCATCATGTACAGTTATGCGATACTGCTACGCACAAGATTTTCTACGATAAGCTGGAGTTTATCTATGTAGAAATAGCCAAGTTCAACAAGTCGCTTGACGAGTTGGAAACGCTATATGACAAGTGGCTCTATGCCCTAAAGAATCTCTACAAGCTCACTCAGCGTCCTAAGGCCTTATGCGACAAGGTCTTCGACCGTCTCTTTGAAGAAGCCGAGATTGCAAAATTTACTCCGCAGGAACAGCGAGAGTACGAAGCCAGCAAAATGGCATATCGCGACATCAAGAATTCGATTGATACTGCCAAGAAAGAGGGAAAAGAAGAAGGATTAGCTGAAGGCATGGAGAAAGGATTAGCTGAAGGTATGGAGAAAGGAATGAACCAGCGAAGCCTCGAGATTGCCAGAAAGATGCTGGCAAAAGGTATGGATGCAGCTACGGTGATGGAAATAACGGGATTGTCGGAGTGTCAGTTGCTGCAGCTGAAAGAATAAAGAGTATCTCGTGCCATATTCAGCCGATGGCAAGCGATAGTATAAGGTGGATTCCAAAAACGCAAGAAGTCTGCTGGCATCACTGCCAACAGACTTCACTTTTCACTAAACCGAACCTAAAATTCTATCTTATATTTGAAAATCATGTAAATTCTATGGAAACCTGAATAAGTCTTATTACCTTTTAAAAAACTAACCTAATCTATTCTTTCTTGTATAACGCCTGCAAAATGAATTGTCTTTTCCTATTTTTATTTATTCAGCAATAGTCTGCTGCTCTGCTGTCTGCTGTTCTGTAGTATCCTTCTGCTCAGTAGTTTCCTGCTGAGTGGTTTCCTCAGTTGTTGCTGGAGTCTCCTCTGTTGCATTTTCCTGCTGGGTAGAATCCTCAGCTGCAGCCTGTGGCTGAACAGGAGCATCTACTGCCAATGAATCTGAAGGTGCGTCTGGAGCTACTGTATCAACAGGAGCAACCTGACCGTTACTAACCATTCTGCTTGATGCAAAAACGTTGCTTACTGAAACCATAACCAAAGCTGCGATAGCTGCAAACATAAACTTCTTCATAATCTTATCTTTTTTAAATTGTTACTAATATTGATGTTACTTATTTGTTTGTGGATTCATTGTCGAACCCGCTAATCATAGTCACAATCTGCGTGCCAAAAAGATGAGAAAAATGTCTTTGTGCTGATAATCAGGTTTTTATGCGTTTTGTGCCAAAAATGAATGGTGTGGAATGTGAGGAAATGCTGTGGAAATATTCCCCAGAAAGTTGGGGAATGCACAAAAAAAAGGTCCCGACGGGGATGTTACTCCCCGAAGGAACCTTTCTCATATAATAGGAAATGATAAAAACCTATCTTTTAGAGATTCTTGAACTCGATGCCGGTTGCCTCTGAGTAGTCAATAGTAATTGGCTTCTCACGGCTTACTTCCTCGGCAAGAATCTTCTTGCTCAAATCGTTCAAGACGTAATCCTGGATGGCACGCTTTACTGGACGGGCACCAAACTCTGGATCGTAACCTACCTCGGCAAGATAACCGATGGCGGCTGGAGTCCAGCGGAGATCGAAGCCCTGAGGCTCCAACATCTTCTTGGCTCTGTTCATCTGCAACTCCACTACCTTGGCAATCTGATCCTTGGTCAATGGCTGGAAGGTGATGATGTCGTCAATACGGTTCAGGAACTCTGGACGGAAGGTCTTCTTCAGCATCTCACGGCTCGCATTGGAAGTCATGATGATGATGGTGTTCTTGAAGTTGACCACACGACCCTTGTTATCAGTCAATCGGCCATCGTCCAATACCTGGAGCAGGGTGTTGAAGACATCTGGGTGTGCCTTCTCAATCTCATCGAAGAGAACCACACTGTATGGTTTGCGACGAACAGCCTCGGTCAACTGACCACCCTCATCGTATCCTACGTAGCCTGGAGGCGCTCCGATGAGACGGGTGACACTGAACTTTTCCTGATACTCACTCATATCTATTCGCGTCATCATCGACTCGTCGTTGAAGAGATATTCAGCTAAAGCCTTGGCAAGCTCGGTCTTACCTACACCGGTGGTACCGAGGAAGATGAAGCTGGCGATAGGACGCTTTGGATCCTGCAAACCGGCACGGCTGCGGCGTACGGCATCGCTTACGGCGGTGATTGCCTCATCCTGACCGATGACTCTCTTGTGGAGTTCCTCCTCCAGATGGAGCAGTTTCTCACGCTCGCTCTGCATCATTCGGCTTACTGGTATTCCGGTCCAGCGGCTTACTACCTCTGCTATATCATCGGCAGTCACCTCTTCGCGGATCATCGCCTCACCGCCCTGGGTGCTCTTCAGTTGCTCCTGAATCTTCTTGATATCCTCTTCAAGAGCTACCAGTTTAGAGTAGCGAATCTCTGCAACTCGTTCGTAATTACCTTCACGCTCCATGCGTTCAGCCTCGAACTTGAGGTTCTCTATCTCCTGCTTGTCTTGCTGAATTTTATTGACGAGAGCCTTTTCGCCTTCCCACTTAGCACGGAAGTCGTGCTCCTTGTCCTTCAACTCAGCAATCTCCTTGTCGAGCTGCTGAATCTTAGGCTGGTCGTTCTCTCGCTTAATAGCCTCACGTTCAATCTCCAACTGCTTCAAGTGACGGGTGATTTCATCCAGCTCCTCAGGCACGGAGTCGCGCTCCATACGGAGTTTGGCTGCGGCTTCATCCATCAGGTCGATGGCCTTGTCAGGGAGGAATCTGTCAGAGATGTATCTCTCTGATAACTTGACAGCTGCGATACATGCGTCATCCTGAATACGAACCTTGTGGTGGTTCTCGTAACGCTCCTTGATACCACGAAGAATGCTGATGGCATCTACCTCGTCTGGCTCGTTGACCATCACGGTCTGGAATCGACGCTCCAAAGCCTTGTCTTTCTCGAAGTACTTCTGATACTCGTTGAGGGTAGTGGCACCGATGGCTCTCAATTCGCCACGAGCCAAGGCTGGCTTCAGAATGTTGGCTGCATCCATGGCACCTTCGCCGCCGCCAGCACCTACCAGGGTATGAATCTCATCGATGAAGAGGATAATCTGACCGTTGGCATTGGTCACCTCCTTGATGACGCTCTTCAGACGCTCCTCGAACTCACCCTTGTATTTGGCACCGGCAACCAGTGCACCCATATCGAGCGAATAGAGCTGCTTGTTCTTCAGGTTCTCAGGCACATCGCCACGGACGATACGCTCTGCAAGTCCCTCAACGATAGCGGTCTTACCAGTACCAGGCTCACCGATAAGGATTGGGTTGTTCTTGGTACGGCGAGAGAGAATCTGGAGCACACGGCGGATCTCTTCGTCACGACCGATTACCGGGTCGAGCTTGCCGCTGCGTGCCTGTTCTACCAGGTTCTTGGCGTACTTTTCAAGACTCTGATAGTTCTCGTCGGCACTCTGGCTTTTCACGTTCTGACCCTGTCGCAAATCCTGGATGGCTGCGGTGAGGTCCTTCTCGTTGGCACCCGCATCCTTGAGGATTCGGGCAGCGGTAGAGTTGCCTTTGAGGATAGCGAGGAGGATAGGCTCCACGCTAACGAATTCATCTCCCATCTTCTTGGCGATGTCCTCGGCATTGAGCAATATCTGGTTGGTATCGCCCGAGAGGTATGGCTGACCAGCACCCTGCACACGAGGCAAGTGCTGCATCTCCTGCTGCAGGAGCATGGCAATCTGGTTGCCGTTCATACCCAGCTTCTGGAAGATGTAGTTGGTTACATCAGGTGCTTTCTCGATGATACCACTGAGAAAATGCACCGGTTCGATGGTCTGCTGACCATTTCTCTGCGCTATGTTCACAGCGGCCTGCACCGCTTCCTGCGCCTTGATTGTAAATTTGTCGAATGTCATATCTTGATCTCCTTTCTAAATGTTATTTGTTCTACTTCTGCAATCCGGGGATGCGAATAGCGTGCCCATTGCGTGTTTTTTTGCGTTTTTCTGACATTTTGTCTGCTTTTTCTTTTCTTTTTGCCTATTCTTAGAATAGCTTCTGTCAAAATGGCTGAATCCTTACTTGATTTATCGCAAATATCTTTTAAATAATGTGATAATAGGTATTAAATATTTGTGTATTCCAAATATTCTTTGTATCTTTGCAGCGTTTTTAGAAACCATATTGAATATAAGAATTCGTAATATATAAAGTCAATGGCTGAAACAAAGAAGATCAAGACAGCTTTGGTGTCTGTCTTTCACAAGGATGGCTTGGACGAGTTGCTCGCCAAGTTGAATGAAGAGGGTGTTAAGTTCCTGAGCACAGGTGGTACTCAGAAGTTTATCGAATCTTTGGGTTATGAATGTGAAAAAGTTGAGGATGTCACCACATATCCATCAATCCTCGGTGGTCGTGTGAAGACTCTTCATCCAAAAATATTTGGAGGTATCTTGGCCCGTCGCGACAATGAGGGCGACCAGGAGCAGATGAAGGAGTATGAGATTCCTTCTATCGACCTCGTTATCGTGGATCTCTATCCATTTGAGCAGACTGTAGCCAGCGGCGCCAGCGATGCCGACATCATTGAGAAGATTGATATCGGCGGTATCTCTCTGATCCGTGCCGGTGCCAAGAACTTCAAGGACGTGGTTATCGTTCCTAGCAAGACTGAGTACAGTGTGCTTCTCGACATCCTGAAAAAGAAGGGTGCTGAAACCGACATTGAGGACCGCAAGATGTTCGCAGAGCGTGCATTCGGCGTAAGTTCTCACTATGATACAGCTATCCACGCTTGGTTTGCCAAGTAATAAAGAGGTAAACCAATTCATCTCGCTACTCTTCCCGCTCTTGAAAGAGAGGGCGGGAAGATGACTACAAAAGGAAAGATTTTAAGCTTAAAATATTAGATTTACATTAGCAAATGGGATTTTTTTCATTTATTCAGGAAATCGCAATGGACTTGGGTACCGCCAATACCATCATTATCAGTGATGATAAGATTGTAGTGGACGAACCTTCTGTTGTTGCCCTCGACCGCCGCACCGACAAGATGATTGCCGTAGGCGAGAAGGCAAAGATGATGTACGAGAAGACTCATGACAACATCCGTACAATCCGTCCTCTGCGTGATGGCGTTATCGCCGACTTTACTGCCTGCGAGCAGATGATGCGTGGACTTATCAAGATGGTTCATACAGGAAGCCGATTGTTCTCACCTTCACTCCGTATGGTGATTGGTGTTCCTTCTGGTTCTACTGAGGTAGAGCTCCGTGCCGTACGTGACTCTGCTGAGCATGCCGACGGTCGCGACGTATATTTGATTTTTGAACCTATGGCTGCTGCTATCGGTATCGGTATCGACGTAGAGGCACCAGAAGGTAACATGATAGTTGATATAGGTGGTGGTAGCACCGAGATTGCAGTCATCTCTCTGGGTGGTATCGTATCCAACAACTCTATCCGTACTGCCGGTGACGACCTGACTGCCGACATCCAGGAGTATATGAGCCGCCAGCACAACGTGAAGGTTTCTGAGCGTATGGCTGAGCGTATCAAGATTCATGTGGGTTCTGCCCTGACAGATCTGGGTGATGAGGCTCCTGAGGACTTCATCGTTCACGGTCCTAACCGTATCACAGCGCTCCCTATGGAGGTTCCTGTATGCTATCAGGAGATTGCTCACTGTCTGGATAAGACTGTAGCCAAGATTGAGAATGCAGTACTCTCTGCTCTCGAGAATACTCCACCAGAGCTTTACGCCGACATCGTGAAGAACGGTATCTGGCTTTCAGGTGGTGGTGCTCTGCTCCGCGGTCTCGACAAGCGACTCCAGGACAAGATCAACATCCCATTCCATATCGCCGAGGATCCATTGCACAGTGTGGCTAAGGGTGCCGGTATCGCATTGAAGAATGTGGATCGTTTCTCATTCCTGATGAGATAATATTCAAGATATTTAAATTCCGCATCTGGACCACTTGTGCCCATTTGCGGAATTTTAATCATATACAGATTCATTTTTTAAAGTATGCACAACCTTTTAGAGTTTTTGCAGAAATACAACCATTGGTTTGTCTTCGTGATTCTGGAGGTGGTGAGCATGGTGCTTCTGTTCCAGTATAACAGCTACCAGGGCAGTGCGTGGTTTTCTACAGCCAACGCCGTGACGGGCAAGATCTATGAATGGGATGCCAACGTGGAGACTTTCTTCTCCCTGACCAAGGTGAACCAGGAACTTACCCAGCGGAATGCCTATCTGGAACAGCAGGTGCAGCAGCTGAGCGACAGCCTCTATGGGGTAACCAAGGATAGTGCCATCTATCATCGCGACCAGTTTGCGCTGCTTCAGAATTACCGACTCATCCCAGCCAAGGTGGTTGCCAACAGCCTGGACAAGCCAGACAACCTGATTACCATCGACAAGGGTAGCGCCGACGGCATCCATAAGGATATGGGTGTGATAAGCGGTACCGGAGTGGTGGGCATCGTGTATCTCGTGGCTCAGCATTACAGCATCGTGATACCAGTGCTCAACGTGAAGTCGAATATCAGCTGTACCATCCAGGGCAGAGGCTATTTCGGTTATCTGCGATGGAAGGGTGGCGTTTCGGAACTTGCCTATCTGGAAGAGGTGCCACGCCATGCCCACTTCAAGCTGGGCGACTACGTAGTGACGAGTGGCTATTCGGCTGTGTTCCCTCCGGGAGTAAGAGTGGGCAAGATTCTGCACGTGTTTAATTCTGCTGATGGATTGTCGTATAGAGTACAGTTGAGACTTTCTACCGACTTTGCCCGTCTGCGTGATGTCTGCGTCATCGATGATGCCGTGATGAAGGAACGCCTGCAGATTATGCGTGCTGCACAGGACAGTATCATGCCCGACGGCAATGCCAAAGGTAAAAATTAAAAGATCATAGTAAGAGGAGATTAAGTAGCAATGAGTATAGATTTGATAAAACGACTCGGCATCTTCGTGGTGCTTGTGCTGGTGCAGGGATTGGTGTTCAACCATATCCACTTGTTCAACTGCGCCACCCCCTTGCTGTATATTCTCATGGTGCTCCATTTCCGCAGAAACCACCCACGCTGGTCGGTGATGCTGTGGAGCTTCATGATGGGACTTTGTATCGACGTGTTTGCCAATACGCCGGGAGTAGCTGCAGCTTCGATGACCTTCATCGGACTGCTTCAGCCTTATCTTTTCGAACTCTTCGTGCCAAGAGACAGTGCCGACGACCTGGAGCCATCCATGCGCACCATCGGTGTCGGTTCGTATGTTCTCTACACGTTGGTTATCGTACTCGTTTATAATCTGGTATTCTTTACTCTGGAGACCTTCAATTTCTTCAATTGGATGGAGTGGCTCCTCCGCATCGGTGGCAGTACAGCCATCACGATGTTGCTCATCATGGCATTGGAGAGCTTCCGCAAGGGATAGAACCTTGCTGTAAGACAGAGAACAGTAAAAGATCAAACAAAAAATTTCAGCTATATATATAATATGGTGGATTACAATCTTGATAAGCGTAAGTATGTGATTAGTGGTGTGGCTATAGCAATTGTAGTCATATACACCATTCGTCTCTTTACGCTTCAGATTATGAGCGAGGATTATAAGAAGAATGCCGATTCCAATGCCTTCCTGAAGCAGATAGAGTTCCCTTCGCGTGGCGCTATCTACGATAGAAACGGCAAGCTGATGGTGTATAATTCGCCTTCCTATGATATCATGGTGGTGATGAAGGAGCAGGAGGGACGTCTGGATACGATGGACTTCTGCAACTCCCTGGGCATTACCAAGGAGGCTTTCGAAAAGCGAATGGAGACCATTAAGGACAGAAGCAAGAATCCCGGATATTCGCGATATACCCAGCAACTCTTCATGAGTCAGCTTTCAGACAAGGACTTCAGCGTCTTCCAGGAGAAGCTGTTCCGTTTCCCGGGCTTCTATGTGCAGAAGCGAAGCGTGAGAGAATATGCCTATCCATACGCTGCCCATGTACTGGGAGATGTGGGTGAGGTTTCGCCAAGTGATATAGAGGAGGATGACTACTATCAGCCAGGTGACTATATCGGTAAGCTGGGACTGGAGAAGCACTACGAGAAGGAGCTCCGAGGAACCAAGGGCGTGAAGATTCTGCTTCGCGATGCCCGCGGAAGAATACAGGGAAGCTATCAGAACGGAAAGCTCGACCAGCGACCTGTTGCCGGCAAGGACCTGACGCTGGGTATCGATGTCAACCTCCAGGCTCTGGGCGAAAGACTGCTGCAGGGCAAGATTGGAAGTATCGTTGCCATTGACCCAAGAGACGGATCGGTGCTGGCGATGGTTTCATCTCCTACCTATGATCCGCGCCGACTGGTGGGCAAGAATAGAGGAAAGATGCACAAGTGGCTGTCGCAGAATCCTTGGAAACCGCTCCTGAACCGTAGTATCATGGGACAGTATCCTCCGGGTTCTACCTTCAAGACCTCCCAGGCGCTGACCTATCTTACCGAGGGAATCATTACTCCGGGCACAGCCTTCCCATGTAATCATGGTTTCTCCTATAAGGGTCTGCATGTGGGATGTCATGGTCACCCGTCGCCTATTGCGCTGGTGGATGCCATCAGTACTTCCTGCAACGGCTACTTCTGCTGGGGACTTTATTATATGATAGGCAACAAGAAAAAGTATGGTTCGGTGCAGGAGGCGATGACCGTATGGAAAGACTATATGGTGAGTATGGGATTCGGCTATAAGCTGGGCATCGATCTGCCAGGCGAGAAGAGAGGTCTGATTCCAAATGCACAGTTCTATGACAAGGCCTACAAGGGATCCTGGAACGGACTAACCGTCATCAGTATTTCTATCGGACAGGGAGAGGTGAACCTCACTCCTCTGCAGATTGCCAATTTGGGAGCCACCATCGCCAATCGAGGCTATTACTATGTGCCTCATGTAGTGCGCAAGGTGCAGGGCGAACCGCTCGATACGCTTTATACCCGCCGTCATTACACCAAGGCTTCGAAGCGAGCCTATGACTATGTGGTGGCTGGTATGAGAAGTTCGGCACTGAAGGGTACCTGTAAGATGCTCTCCCGTTACGACTTCGAGGCTTGCGGCAAGACCGGTACGGCTCAGAACCGTGGTCACGACCACTCTGTATTCATGGGCTTTGCTCCGATGAACAATCCGAGAATCGCCATCGCCGTGTATGTGGAGAATGGTGGATGGGGTGCCGACTACGGTGTGCCTATCGGAGGTTTGATGATGGAGCAGTATCTGAAAGGCAAGCTTTCTCCTGCTTCAGAAAGTCAGGCTGCCCAGATGCAGGCTCGCAGAATCGCCTACGGTTCCAGCAGCAGATAATATACTGAAGTTTCAAATTATTGAACAATAAAAACAATGGCTCAATCAGATAATAAACAACCAGCTGGTATTCTCCGTTCGCTCGACTGGTGGACCATCGGCATCTATCTGGCATTGCTCTGCTTCGGCTGGATCAGTGTCTGCGGTGCCAGCTATACCTATGGCGACAATGATATCTTCAGTCTGGGTGCCCGTTCGGGTATGCAGATTATATGGATAGGTACCTCCATAGCGCTGGGCTTCGTCATCCTGATGATGGACGACCGGTTTTTCGATACCTTCGCCTACGTGATCTATGCCGTGCTGATATTGCTGCTTTTTGCCACGATATTCAATCCGCATAGCATCAAGGGTTCGCACTCCTGGCTGGTGCTGGGACCGCTGCGACTGCAGCCTGCCGAGTTCGGTAAGTTTGCTACGGCGCTGGCTGTGGCGAAGTTTATGTGCAGCTATGGATTCAATATCCACAAAATGAAGCATTTCATGGCGGCTGTGGGCATCATCATTCTGCCTATGATATGTATCGTGGGACAGCGCGAGACGGGTTCGGCATTGGTTTATTCTGCCTTCTTCCTGATGCTTTACCGCGAGGGAATGCCGGGTGCCATCCTCTTTACCGGAGTCTCGATGGTGGTTTACTTTGTGGTGGGTATCAAGTACGAGAACGTGATGATGTGGGATACCTACACCTCAGTGGGAAAGTTCATAGTGCTGCTGCTGGTGCAGATCTTCACGGCAGGACTGGTGAACAGCTATACGGGCAACAGGAAGCATGCTCTCATCATCCTAAGCTACTCGGTGGGCATCACGCTCATCTTTGCGCTCTTCTCTACCTACATCATTCCGTTTGATATCGTATGGGTGCAGCTGCTGCTCTGTGCGGTGATGATTGGATTTCTGGTGTATCACGGTTTGAGAACCCGCTTCCGCAACTATTTCCTGATTTCGATTTTCGCAATGGGAAGTATTGCCTTTTTCTACAGTGCCGATTACGTGCTGAACAACGTGATGGAACCTCACCAGCGAGTGCGTATCAACGTGCTGCTGGGATTGGATGAAGACCTGGCGGGTGCCGGATATAATGTGCATCAGAGTGAGATAGCCATCGGTTCGGGTGGCTTGCAGGGAAAGGGATTCCTGAACGGAACCCAGACCAAGCTGAAGTTCGTGCCTGAGCAGGATACCGACTTCATCTTCTGTACAGTAGGAGAGGAGGAAGGATTCCTGGGTTCGGCAGGCGTATTGCTGCTCTTCCTGATGTTGATATTGAGGTTGATACATCTGGCGGAGCGACAACCTTTCAAGTTCGGACGAATATACGGCTACTGTGTGCTCTCGGTATTCCTGTTCCACCTATTTATTAATGTAGGAATGGTGCTGGGACTGACGCCGGTAATCGGTATTCCGCTTCCATTCTTCAGTTATGGAGGTAGTTCGCTTTGGGGCTTTACCATCCTGCTCTTCATCTTCCTGCGTATTGATGCCGGAAGAAATCTGGTAAGAAGCTAGATCTTGCAGCATAAGAAGCAGGATATTCCATATTGGAAGCAGATTTTACAGCATAAAAAAATGACCAGTGAGATACGTCTCATTGGTCATTTTTTGTTATTTTCACTCCGATGTCGCTTACACCCGGAAGAATTTCTCGCTTCATATCGTGGCGGATGGCGATATGGATGGAATCGCCTCTGTTTATCTTATAGATATTGATAGGGAAGTTGTACTGATAGTAGCTGATGCCCTGTCCCTTGTTCTCACCACGCTGGTTGATGAGCTGGCAGAGTACGGTATCAGTCCTCTCGATACGCTGACCCTTGTTGGCAGGGTAGATGGTCTGGTTCACGATGAGTGTCAAAGCCGTAAACGGATAGGCACCCGTGGTTCTCAGACCCAGACTCTGCCGGTAATAGCCGGTGACAGCCATTGGAGGGATTTCGAACGATAGGGTATCGTTCTTCTCCCATCCTGCAATCGGCGTGTGGGCATATTCATCATATACCTTGGCATGATTGCAAGCGCTGAAGGCTATGGTTGTCACCAGTATGAAAACGAAATGAATCAGTCTTTTCATTTTTACTTCTTGTCCTCCTGTGGCTTGTTATTTTCGCCCTGCTGAGGCTTGTTGTTGTTTGCCTGCTGAGGCTTGTTGTTTTCGCCCTGCTGAGGCTTGTTGTTGTTTGCCTGCTGAGGCTTGTTATTATTGCCTTGCTGAGGTCTGTTTCCCTGCTGGCGAGGTCCCTTGTTTCTATTATCCCTGTTGCGGTTATTGCCGTTTGGCTGGCGGTTCTCGCTCTTTTCAGGGCGGTTCGCATTACGGTTCTTGTTCTTCTTCTTTTTCTTCGCCTTGTCGAATCGGCTGAGATCAGATTCATTGAGCAGGTCGATGCTCTTGGAAGTTTCCTTCACCTTGCCGTTCTCCATCAGGCTGAGCGGTTTCTCTCCCTGCTTGTTCATCTCGATGATTTCCTTGGCACGTTCTGCGGTGATGGTCTCCAGGTTTGAAGCCAGGTTCTTGTCAGAAGAGTAGGTGATGAGTCCGGCAAGGATATCTACCTTGAACTGATGGAACTCGCCGTCGGCAGTCTGAAGCACGGCATCCTTAGGTGGCATCTTTCGGCTTGCCTCCACATAGTTATCTACCTCGTAGTTGAGGCAGCACTTCAGTTTGGCGCACATACCTGCCAGCTTCTGAGGGTTGAGCGAGATGTCCTGGTAGCGTGCAGCATTGGTGCTCACACTTACGAAGTTCTTCATCCAGGTAGCGCAGCAGAGTTCTCTGCCGCAAGGACCGGTACCGCCGATACGACCAGCCTCCTGACGTGCACCAATCTGCTTCATCTCGATACGGACATGGAAGGTATCGGCAAGCACCTTGATGAGCTGGCGGAAATCCACACGCTCATCAGCGATATAGTAGAAGATAGCCTTGTTGCCATCACCCTGATACTCCACGTCTCCGATTTTCATATTCAAGCCCAGGTCTTTGGCTATCTGACGGCTCTGGATCATGGTATCGTGTTCGCGGCTCTTGGCTTCCTTTGCCTTGTCGAGGTCCACCTGCTTGGCAAGTCGGTAGATGCGCTTGATGTCATCATGCGACTTGAGATTTGCCTTCTTGATCTGCAGTTTTACCAGTCGGCCGGTTAATGTAACTACACCCACGTCGTGACCCGGGTTAGCCTCTACAGCCACGATATCGACTTTCTTGAGGTCGAGGTTGTTAACATTATGATAATATCCCTTTCGGGTATTTTTAAATTGCACTTCCACCAGGTCGGTGCTCTCAGCGTTTCCTGGCACGTCGGCTAGCCAGTCGTATGTGTTGAGCTGTCGGTCCTGACGACCCACAGCCTTGCAGCATAGACCTCTATCGCAGCCATTCCACATTCTGAATTTCATATTTTTATAATCCACGATGTATTCTATTTATTTAATTGATGATTAATATATATATTGCCCTTTCGGGATGTATTTCCTTTATTTTCTGATGAGCAGAACGATATTCTTCAGCGCCAGGTCGAAGAACACGATTTTTGGGTTGGCATTCTGGGCGATGAATCGCTTGCTTTCCTCGAAGAGATTGGAGATGTCGATGATGTTCGCCTCGTTGATGAATCGGGCGAAGTTCCTGGCGAAATTCTCCTCCTCCTGTGTCATATAACTGAGTTCCGGCTGGCGGAAATTATACATGAAACTCTCTCGCAGCATGTGCATGAAATAATCGAGCATTCGCTTCTGCTTCTCTCTTCCGAAGGTGGCAACCACCTCGCTCCACTTCTTCAGGTCATGGATGTTGCGCATATAGGAGAGGCGCATCAGCATGATGAACATATCCAGATGCTGGCGGTTTTCATTGCCAGAGTCCAGCTCCTCCAATGCATGGTTCCAGTTGCCGTTGGCAATTCGGGCGATTCGGTGGGCTGATTCTGCATCCAGCGCTCTTCGCTCTATGAGCGCTTTCTCCACCTCGGAAGTTTCAATTTTCTTCAGGTCGATACGCTGTGCACGGCTTCTGATGGTTTCGAGCAGGAGTTCCGGCTGCTCGCTTACCAGGAGGAAGAGGGTCTGATGAGGCGGCTCTTCCAGCAGTTTCAATATCTTGTTGGCGCTCGTGAGGTTCATACGCTCCGGCAACCATATCAGACTGATCTTGTATCCGCCCTGACTCGACATCATGCTCAGTTCTCTCGAAAGATTGTCGGTCTCATCGGCGGTGATGATTGCCTGCTTGTTGAAGTCGGCATCGGTCTTGCCCATGCGCTGCATCCAGTCGCTGATCAGTACATACGGACCTTCCTGAAGGAGCATCTCCCTCCATTCTTTCATAAAATCGAGACTTACGGGCGTATGGTCGCCGCTCATCTCGGATGTCTTGATGGTAGGGAAGGTGAAGTGCAGGTCGGGATGTTCCCATTTTCTCAGCATCGGGGAATCGCCCAGCAGATAGCTGGCAAAAGCCAGCGCCACAGCCAATTTTCCACAACCTTGTGGACCGCAGAACATCAGTGCATGAGGCACACGATTCTCCTGAACCATCTCCATCAGACGGTTCCATATATCTTGCTGACCTATCACTTCACTATTTAACATTGAACTCCTTTGAACTTTGAATTTTGAACTTTGAACTTTATGATGAGTCGTCAGTGGCTAAAAGTCCTGGCGACTCATTTCTTTTTCCTACTTTCTAAAATAGGATTTTTGCAATCTGTTTCACGCTATCCACCGCCGAAACGGTGAAGAAGTGGATATGATTGTATCCGTGATCGAAGAGATCTTTCACCTGGGCTGTCGTCCACTCGATACCGAGTGCCTTGGCATCTTCATCGCTCTTACACTTCAAAACCTCCTGCGCCAGTGCTTCTGGGATGTCGCAATGGAAGGTCTTTGGTACCATGGTAAGCTGACTCAGCTTGGCGAATGGCTTCAGCGCCGGAACGATAGGGATGGTGATGCCCATCTGGCGAGCCTTCTCTACGAAAGCATAGAATTTCTCGTTGTCATAGAAGAGCTGGGTGATGGCATAGTCAGCGCCCAACTGCTGCTTCTCGAGGAGATGCTGCATGTCCATCTCGAGATTGGGAGCCTCTTCGTGCTTCTCAGGATAGCAGGCTACGCCACAGCAGAATTTATCACCCGGATGCTTAATCGGGGTGCCGTCGAAGAAAAAACCGTCGTTAAACTGGTTTACTTGCTTCAGCAGGTCGGTGGCGTTGGTATGACCGTTTTCTGTTGGTGTAAACTGTCGGTCTTCCTTTGCCTTGTCGCCTCTCAGTACCAGGATATTGCTGATGCCCAGAAACTGGAGATCGAGCAATTCGTATTCGATGTCTTCCTTCGTGGCACCGCTACAGATGACGTGAGGGATGACAGGGATGTCGTACTTGTTCTGGATGGCGCCTGCGATGGCAACGGTGCCAGGGCGGCGACGCACACGCTGACGAGTGAGGAGACCGTTTTCCAGTTCCTTGTAAACATACTCGCTATGGTGTGTGGTAATGTTGATAAACCGTGGGTCGAAGTCCTTGAGGCTGTCGATGGTGCGGAAGAGAGCCGCAGTGCCATTACCCTTGAGAGGTGGCAAAACCTCGAAAGAGAAGCCTCTTTTGTCGCCCTTCTGATGTAAGAATTCTGCGATGTTCATATTACGTAATATCTATGTTCTCTTATTTTGGTTGCAAATTTACAAAAAAAATAGGGGAAAAGTGCAGAATATGCGTATTATTTTAAAATAAACAGATAAAAAATTTAAAATAAACAAATAAAAAAATAACCTAAAGTAAAATGGAACAACAACAAAAGGGCTCTAAGGCCTATCTTTTCTCGATTGTGATGGTCGCCGTTTTGGGTGGCTTGCTTTTCGGTTACGATACCGCTGTGATATCAGGTGCCGAGAAGGGTTTGCAGGCATTCTTCAAGGGTGCAGGTGATTTCGAATACACCGATGTGATGCACGGATTCACTTCTTCCAGTGCGCTGATCGGATGTATCATCGGTAGTTCGCTTTCTGGTCTTTTCGCCAGCAGGCTGGGTCGCAAGCGCTCGCTCATCTTTGCGGGTGTCTGCTTCTTCCTCTCTGCCTGGGGATCTATGGAACCGGAAACCTATCTCCTCCCTCAGGGACATGCCGACTGGACGCTGCTGGTAGTGTTCAATTTCTATCGTGTGCTGGGTGGTATCGGTGTAGGTATGGCTTCAGCCATCTGTCCGATGTATATCGGCGAAATCGCTCCGAGCAATGTGCGCGGTATGTTGGTGAGCTGCAATCAGTTTGCCATCATCTTCGGTCAGCTGGTGGTTTATTTCGTCAATTTCATCATTATGGGTTCCCATGCCAATCCTATCTATGATGCTGCGGGCGCCATCGCCAATATGGTGGATGCGCAGTGGACCATCGAGACGGGCTGGAGATATATGTTTGGTAGCGAGATGGTTCCGGCAGGTCTGTTCACCTTCCTGATCTGCTTCGTACCAGAGACCCCTCGTTATCTCGTGATGATCGGACAGGATGAGAAGGCATACGGCGTGCTTGCCAAGATCAATGGTTCTGAGAAGGCACGTGAGATTATCCACGATATCAAGAATACGGTGACCGTGAAGACCGAGAAGCTCTTCTCTTACGGTTTTATGTGTATCTTTGTGGGCGTGATGCTTTCTGTATTCCAGCAGGCTGTGGGTATCAATGCAGTGCTCTATTATGCGCCTCGTATCTTCCAGGATATGGGTATGGGCAATCCGATGGTTCAGACCGTCATCATGGGTGTTGTGAATATCTCGTTTACGCTGGTAGCTGTCTTTACGGTAGAGAAGCTGGGCAGAAAGCCATTGCTTATCTTCGGTTCCATCGGCATGGCAGTAGGAGCCTTGGGCGTAGCCTTCACCTTTGGAAATGAAGCATTGAGTACGGTTACCATGCTGAGTATCATGGTTTATAGTGCCAGCTTTATGTTCTCATGGGGACCTATTGCCTGGGTGCTTATCGCCGAGCTTTTCCCGAATACCATCCGTGGTGCGGCTGTAGCGATTGCCGTAGCTTTCCAGTGGATATTCAACTTCATTGTCAGCTCTACCTTCGTTCCGATGTTCAATATGCACCTGACTCCGGGCGATGATTTCGGTCATTGGTTTACTTATGGTCTGTATGGTGCCATCTGTATCGTTGCAGCCATCTTCGTATGGAAGCTGGTACCGGAAACCAAAGGCAAGAGCTTGGAGGATATGAGCAAGCTCTGGAAGAAAGATTAGGATAGGATTTCGAAATCAGAATCATGGGATTTTGGAAGAAAGATTAGAATAAAAAGTAAGGCGCGATAGCAGGGTAGCTATCGCGCCTTTTATGTAGTTTTCACGCTGAGTGATAAATTCAGACCATATATTTGTAAGTTGTTTGTATTTAAAAGAGTATTAACTTAATGTCTTATTTTGAATTAGAATCACAGGGTGATTCCTGTTATCGCTTGAAAGACAGAACCATGATGTATGGAACAGAACCGTATGTACCTACAGTTGTCTTGAATACATCATTCACCATTTCTGTGCCATTAAAGATGGCGCCTGGTGTGAGATAGAGCAGGAAGTTCTTCTTGGTTTGGTCTAATCCTGCAGCAGCATATCCATTGAGAGCATAGAATTTCAAAGTATAATTGTTATTCTGCTCATCCTTGAAAGTGATGTTGTTTGTTGCTGTATAGAAGAAAGGGGTTGTTGCATCCATAGAGTAAAGCTTTCCAGACAAAGGCTGATTTGGTACTTCTGAAATCAGCTTGCTGTATGTCTCGTTCTTCACATATTTAGCTAACAGCTTAACAGGGAAGTTGCTGATGCGATAGGTGCTGTCTGAAGGGTTGATAGTGATGTTGGTTTCAACACTGTCCTTCTGCTGGATATTGTTGTTTTTATCCGCAGGGAAGAGGATGCCGCACTGGTGAGAACCGCCTACGGTCTGCATCATGTTATAGGCTTCCTGCTTGGTTGGAAGCTGGATACCGTTGTCACTGTCTGAGTTACAAGAGGTGAATGACATAGCTGCAAAGAGTACAGCCAGGATTGAGAATAATGTAATTTTCTTCATTGTCTTATGAAATTTTATTTTTGTCTTATGTTATTCTAATTTTTTTTGTTTTTATGGGGGAATCTTTCCGGCACCTTTCGGTATCCGAGAGCGTTTTTAGCCCTAAATTCCATTATATAAAACGCAGAAAAGCAAGAATCTTGCATCTGTTTTTAGTTAATGAGAGTTAAAAGAATCCTTCTCCCGCAGTTTTTAAAGCTTTTTCCCGAACCGCATACGAAAAAAGGACTTCCCTTAGTGGAAAGTCCTTTTCTGAGATTGTGACTCGCATGGGGCTCGAACCCATGACCCCAACATTAAAAGTGTTGTGCTCTACCTGCTGAGCTAGCGAGTCAATCTCCAACCTTGTACAAAAGCGAGTGCAAAGGTACGACTATTTTTTGAAATCACCAAATATTTAGTCGTTTTTTTATTGTTTTTCTTCTATTTTGCCCATTTCAGAGGTTGTTTCCGGTGGTTCCTGCCCAGAATTCTCTTCATATTGCGGTTTTTCTCTCGTTACATACCGCTGCCAGTAAGCTATGAGAAGGGTGGTGAGCGGAAGGGCTACAATCAAGCCCAGGAAGCCCAACAGAGCGCCCCATATCGAAAGACTCAGGAGTAGGATGGCAGGGTTCAAGCCCATCGCCTTGCCCATGATCTTCGGCGTAACCACCATATCCGTAATCACCTGAACCACGCAGAATACCAATACCGCCAGTCCGAAGACTACCCAGAAGTTCTGTCCCGTGTCTGCCGCCTTGAGCATCGCCAGGAAGGCCGTAGGAATGAGGGCAAAGGTATGAAGATACGGTACCAGATTCATGATGCCGATCAGGATGCCCAGACCTATCGCCATCGGGAAACCGATGATGGTGAAGCCGATGCAGAACATGATGCCCATACAGAGCGACACCATTCCCTGACCTCGGATATAGTTGTTGAGCTCGCGCTCTACATCCTTCATCAGTGCAGTCCAGAACGGACGGTTCTTCTTCGGGAAGATGCGCACCCAGTTGGCTGTCAGGGTTTCGTAATCGAGCAGGATGAAGAACATATATAATAAGGTAATCATCGATGCCACGATACTCATCAGCACGGTTGCCGTCTGGCTCACTACAGAGAATACCTTCGGCATCGTGGTCTTCAGGGCATCGGTGAAGTCCTTGCTCTTCAGAATTCGTTCTATGGTAGTCTGGTTGTCCTGTATCCACTCCTTGATCAGCATCGTGAGATTGTTGGTATGGGTGGTTTGATGGACCCATCGGGTCAATACTTCTCCCAGTTTGTCAAACTGGTCGATCATCGGCGGGATGATGAGCCAGATGACGCCACCCACGATGGCTATCGCAGCTCCCATTGCCAGCAGAATGGACAGGGCACGGACCTTGACATGGAGTTTATTCTCGATGAACTTCACGACGGGATAGAGCAGGTATGCGAAAAACCATGCTATAAAGAAAGGAAGCAGTACACCACTCAGATAGTTGGTGATGTAGAGTACTGCGATGACGAGGGTAACAATACCAGCCCATCTGATGAACTTATCGAACGTAATCTCCTTACTCATTTACTTTGAACTTTGAATTTTGAACTTTGAACTTTATGATTAGTAAAGCTGTTGTATCTTTGCTCTTCACTCTTCGTTCTTTATTTCTCCTGGCTGATGGCTTTCTGGTAGCAGTCTCTGCAGAGCGGCTCGTATTCATCCTGCTCACCCAGGAGCACACGCTTGTCGTTAGCCACCAGTCGATGGCTGACGTATGCCAGTGCACCGCACTTCACGCAGATGGCGTGCACCTTGGTCACCTCGTCGGCGATGGCACAGAGAGCCGGAATTGGACCGAAGGGAACCCCCTTGAAATCCATATCCAGACCCGCCACGATGACGCGTACGCCGCGGTTGGCGAGTTCGTTGCAGACCTCCACCAATCCATTGTCCAGGAACTGAGCCTCGTCGATACCGACCACGTCGATATCCGAAGCCAATAGCAATATCGATCCGGAAGAGTCAATAGGAGTAGATCGGATAGAGTTCTGGTCATGGCTCACTACATTGTCTTCGGAGTAGCGGGTATCCATCGCCGGCTTGAAGATTTCCACCTTCTGTTTGGCGAAGCTAGCACGCTTCATTCTTCGGATCAGTTCCTCGGTTTTTCCGGAGAACATCGATCCGCACACCACTTCAATTCTTCCGGGGCGGTGTGCCTCCCCATTCAGTATTTCAGTCATTTCGGGGACAAAATTACTAATAAGGTTTTAAAAAATGCAAAGATACGCAGTTTTTTTTTGCTATGAAAGATTAATT
This sequence comes from uncultured Prevotella sp., assembly GCA_900544825.1. Taxonomy (GTDB): domain Bacteria; phylum Bacteroidota; class Bacteroidia; order Bacteroidales; family Bacteroidaceae; genus Prevotella. Next base: position 26,286 of record UQWP01000047.1, read on the forward strand.
AACTACATTTGTACCCACTTATGGGCATATTATATATCGTACCGACTCCAGTAGGCAATATGGAGGACATGACAATGCGAGCCATCCGAGTCTTGAAAGAGGCGGATATGGTGCTCGCTGAGGACACTCGGACATCGAGCGTCCTGCTTAAGCATTTCGATATTAAAAATCGATTAGTGGCGCATCATAAGTTTAATGAGCATGGCACATCGGCTGGCATCGTAGAGCGATTGAAGGCTGGTGAGACCATAGCCTTGATCAGTGATGCAGGAACCCCAGGCATCAGCGACCCTGGTTTCTATCTGGCTCGTGAGGCTGCGAAAGCAGGCATCACCGTGCAGACCCTTCCGGGACCTACGGCTTGTATCCCAGCCATCGTGTCGTCCGGATTACCTTGCGACAGATTCTGCTTCGAGGGATTCATCCCGCAGAAGAAGGGCAGACAAACCTATCTGGAATCGCTCAAGGATGAGGTGCGCACCATGATCTTCTACGAGTCACCCTATAGAGTGGTGAAGACCTTGCAGCAGTTTGCCGAGGTCTTTGGAGAAGACAGACAGGTGAGCTGTTGCCGTGAAATCTCGAAGCTGCACGAGGAAAGTGTGCGCGGAAGCCTTGCCGAGGTGATCGCCCACTTCCAGGAGACGGAGCCGCGCGGTGAGTTCGTCATCGTACTGGCGGGTAAGGATCCCAAGCAGCTGAAGGAGGAATTGAAGGAAAAGCGACGCGAAGAGCGTAAGAATAATAAATAAAAAATATTAATCATAAAATTAACAAAAAGGAGAAGGATTATGAAAAAGCTATTAATGATGGCATGCCTCGCAGCCTTTGTTTTAACTGGATGTAACAACGGTAAGAACAATGCCGCTAATAATGCGGCTCAGTCAGATTCGCTCAACAGCATCATTGCGCAGAAGGATAGCGAACTGAATGATATGCTGGGCACTCTGAATGAGATTGAGGATGGTCTCAACCAGATTAATGAGGCCGAGAACCGTGTGGTGCTCTTGAAGAATGGCGAGGGTGCCAGCAAGAGACAGAAACTCAAGGAGGATGTGCAGTTCATCGCTACTCGTATGAAGCAGAACAAGGAGCTCCTCGCTAAGTTGCAGAAGCAGTTAGCTAACAGCTCTATCCAGGGCGACCAGCTCAAGAAGACCATCGAGAACCTGCAGAAGCAGCTGGCTGAGAAGGAGAAGCAGCTCCAGGCACTTCGTGAGGAGTTGGATAGCAAGGATATCCACATCGCTGCTCTTGATGAGACAATCAACAACCTGAACACCAAGACCACCAACCTGACCAAGGAAAGCAGTAAGAAGACTGAGGTGATCAATGCTCAGGATAAGCAGCTCAACACAGCATGGTATGTATTCGGTACCAAGAAGGAGCTGAAGAACCAGCACATCATGGAGGATGGCAAGGTAATGACCGGTAACTTCAACAAGAGCTACTTTACAAAGGTAGATATCCGTGAGGTTTCTGAAATCAAGCTCTACTCTAAGTCAGCTAAGTTGCTCACTACTCATCCTTCAAGCTCTTATACTCTGGTTCGTGATGCCAACAAGCAATATACGCTCCGCATCACCAACTCTCAGATCTTCTGGAGCACCAGCAAGTACCTGGTTGTTCTCGTGAAGTAACGGAGTATCAGGTTAGAAACGTATGTTGATGCACTGAAACAGTGCATCAAGCCGAAAATATAAAAAGGATGATGCACTGAAACGGTGCATCATCCTTTTGTTTGACTAGCATGTGTGTTGTCTAATGGGTGCAAGTCCCTAACGAGCCC
>UQWP01000048.1 GCA_900544825.1 uncultured Prevotella sp.
CAAGTAGGAGTTTTTGCGAAAAAGGGTGCGTCATGGACTTATGACACACCCTCTTCTCATTTCTAACTAACTATCTATCAACTATTCAAAAAATCTTTTCTTACTTACTTCAATCGGATGATATTCAGCGAGCTGGCTGGAATCTCTACTGTGGCACCATTCTTCTCTGTAGTAACGTAGTGTTCTACAGGATAGATGTTGGTAGGATTATCGATGGTGTTCTCCTCCAGACCGTTCTTGGCAGAAAGGCGGATGAGCTTGCCAGCCTTGATTTCCTTGCCCTGAAGATTGATTTTCGCAGTGGTGTGCTCGGTGCTGGTGTTGGCAATCTTCAGGATTACCTCGCCCGTCTGCTCATCGAGTGTGGCTGTAGAGAAGATGCCAGGAAGGGTGTTTGCCTTCAGCTTGGTGGCGAATATCTCCTTGCCGTCCAACTTGGCGAAGATGCTGTCGCCCACCACCTTCAGCTCGATATCATACCATTTGCCGGTCTCTACCTTGCCCGGGCAGGTAGCCACCTGACTCTTGGCACCATTCACGATAGACTCCACGCCGTGCTGGGTATTGTTCCAGCCACCGAGGTTCAACCAGCAGTAGTTGTTCTTATCCACGTAGTTGAAGATGATGAGGAAACCCTCGTTTCCGGCATCCTTCTTCGCGCGTACCTTATATATATAGCCGTTGCTGGTAATCTCGCCCGGATTCAGACGGATGCAGCTCTCCTCGTTGCTGGTCTGCTTGATGAGGCAGCCCTCAGTCTTCCACTGTCCGTGGATATCGGTAGGCAACTCCTGCAAGGTCATCGGCAGCGCCTTGCCGTTCTCATCGCTGTAGCCCTTGTCTTCGAAAGATACCTGGGTGCCCCATGTTCCCATACCCACACGGCAGATGGCTGGCTTCACCTGGGTCTGCTCATACTTGTATGGATTCTCCTGGTTCACCTTCAGTACACGGGTACCGATGTTGTTCGCCATCACGTTCTGAACGTAGTAAGATGGAGTTCCGAATACCTTGTCAGATGTATATTGAATCATATCCGGTGCCCACATACGGTTGTTGAGGTTGGCGAAGATAGGAGCGTAGGATGCCATGGTCACGATGTCAGAATTGTTCTCGATGCCCATCATATAGACAGCCTCACCGAGTGCTGCATCGAGCGAACCCATATTGCCGAAGCCCTGGGTTACGGCATACTCGCCTACATAAATCTCGCTACCCTTGCGGTCGTAGTTATCATACTTGTTGAAGTTCTCGGCAAACCAGGCAGGGTTTCTGTAGTAGTGCTCATCGAGCAGTTCCACGCTCTCCTTGCTTTCCCACTTTGGGTTGTCATCGCCCCAAGCCACCACGTTGCCGATGAGGTGCATCTTAGGATATTTCGCCAGAACGGCATCCTTGAACTTCTTGAAGCGCTCGTAGTAGTGGTCGCTCTGAGCCGCAGGATCCGGCTGGTTGTTCTCATTGCCAATCTCCAGATACTCGATGTTGTATGGCTCCGGATGACCGTTCTTGGCACGCAGGGCACCATACTTGGAGGTAACAGGACCGTTGGCATACTCCAGGGCATTCATGCACTCGTCAATCCAAGGCTGGATGCTATCCACAGGAGTCATACCGCCGTGCCACAAACCTACGTTTACTACATAGAGAGGCTTGGCATTCAGATCCTCGGCAAGCTGCAGATACTCATCGAATCCCATACCGTCGCTGGTGCGGTAGCGCCAGTTCACGTTCTTATGACCCGGACGCTCCTCGATAGGACCGATGGTCTTCTCCCAGTGGAATGCATTCTCTGGAGATTCCTGTCCCTCTACGTAGCAACCGCCTGGGAAGCGGACGAACTTAGGATGGATGTTATAGAGCAGCTGAGCCAGATCTGGGCGCAAGCCGTTCTCGCGATTCTTGAAAGTAGGAGGGAAGAGGCTTACCACATCGAGAACGATGGTACCCTTGCCGTCGGCTACGAGTTCAAACTGCGCCTTGGCATCGTTGGCATTGGCTGTGAGTTCAGCTGTATATTTTGTCCACTTCTTGCCTACCTTGGCATTGAGGGATGTTTCTGCATAAACCTTATCGCCCTTTGCGTTGGTGAGGCGAGCCTTCAGATTGCCCTTGTAGCTGCCTTTCGCCCAGAAAGAGAGCTTGTAGGTTCTGCCCTGAACGGCGTTGATACCCCAGAAGCCTTCGTTGATGAGAGAGGCTGTGGCAGCAGGCTTTGCCGCAATGGTAAGCTGGAGAGCTTTGCCCTGTGCATTGTTGAGCAATCCCTTGTTGATGAGTTGTGTCTGGATCTTTGCACCTTCCTGAGCGGAAGTTTTCCAGGTAGGGATATTTTGGTCATCATCTTCGAAGGAGCGGTTGCTGATGAGTTCGGCATAGAGACCGCCATCAGCAGCGTGGTTGATATCCTCGAAGAAGATACCATATAAATTAGGTGAAACCTTGACGCCTGGATTAGAGGCATCTACCTGGATGGATACTTGGGCGCTGGTTGCCATGAAAGAGGCGATAGCCGCCGAAAGTAAAAACTGTCTTTTCTTGTTCATTTGCTTATTTTTAGGCTTGTTTTTATTTTGTTGCTTGTTATTTGCTGGTAGCATGAAGCCGCATCTTTTGGAATTTACTCCCTGCTGCGATTCATACACAGCCGCAAAAGTACACAAAATACACGGAAGAGAGGTGGACAAAACGGAGAATATAGTGTAAAAGGTGGATTTTCTGCTGAAAATCCACCTTTTTATCCTCTGCAGGTTGATTAGCACGCCAGTATCATAAATCGCTTTCCCGGAGATTTTATTCATCGGATTATGCTGAGTTTACTTTTTTATGTCCCACAGATTTCACAGATTTACACAGATTTTCGACCTGTTCGGTCTTTTGAAGAAAGTCACGCAGATTTCGCAGATGACGCAGATGTTGTAGTGTCTTGTAAGTACTATTGCTGCATCTTGTAAGTACTATCGCTGTGCCCTGTAAGTACTATCATCGTTGCATCGTTTTAACGTATAAAGTCTTCGGAGTAACCTTTACTTGTTGCCAGAGAGATTAATAGTATAAGCCGGAAAAGCCTATCTCTCCAGCCGCACAACAGCTGTTGTGCGCTTGCATAACAGCTGATATGCGCTCGTCCAACAGCTGTTGTGCAATCGGAAATCAGCTGGTGGGCGATATTTTTTGTAAAATCTACCTTTCTTCCGTCAGGCGTCCCGGCGGATTTGCAATCTGTGAGGTGGCTGTCTTCCGTTAGGCGTCCCGGCGGATTTGCAATCCGCCGTTAAAAAATGTTCGACCTTTTCTTTGCGGATTTGTAATCCGCTATAAATTGTAACGATTATCCGCCAATTTCAAAAATACTCTTCACCCTTCACAAAAGTGGTGTAAGGGCTTGTGTATGAGTTGCTTTGGTAGGGTGAAGAGCGCGCTGGACCCTTCACCACTCTTCACCCACCCTTCACCCCAAATATTTTCGCTAGTTGTTTATGGATTGAGGGGGGATTGCAAATCCCCTGGTTTTATAGGTCGAACCTTTTTTTACAGCGGATTGCAAATCCGCTGGGACGCCTAACGGTTGCAAATCCGCTGGGACGCCTCACGGAAGACAGACGCCTCACGAAAAAAACATCCTGGTGAAGAGTGGGTGAAGGGTGGTGAAGGGTTGAGCCAACTCTTCACCTCTCGGAACCCCAGTGTTTATCGGGGTTTCAGACGATTTGGTGAAGGGTGAAGGGTAAAAGAGAGAGTGGGGATTTTCTCTCCCGACGTATCGTTTTGTGCCTGGCGATGGCACGATATTGCCCTGGTAAAGGGCAATGTAATGCCGTAGTGAGGCAATAAGCGATGGAAGTCACTTTAAAAAGACGAAGGGCTGGACTTTCTCACGAAAACCCAACCCTTCTTTTTAAAACAGCTGTTTTTTATACTTTATTTATATATAAGTAAAAGATGTTATTGTATTTATCACTTATCTTTATTGAAGAACACGCACTAATCGTAAAGGCATCGCCTTGTAGCGACCGGTGTTATTACCATTACTTCCACTCACGAAGCGTACGTTTGAGAAGTTCAGACTTTTATTATAAATATCAAAATACTTGTACCAAAATCCGTAGTCCGGACTATCTTTGGAAAAACCTTGAGTTCCTGATAATGGTGTTTGAGTCCACAAATCTACATGAATTGGATTTCGTAAAACCTCATTTTCCAAATATCCGCCGTAAGGTAAGTAAATGTAACTTAGTTGCGAGTCGTCTGTTGTCTTAATTTCTGCACAACTGTAAGTTTCGCCAGATGGTGTTGTCTTGGGTACTACCTGAATGGTGGGTTTCTGAATGGTGGGATTTGATACATTGATCAAATCCTCGAAAACCTCCATCTTTGGGATTTCATATCCGCTAGGCGAGAGAGTTGAAGAAAGATTATTATTCTCATCTTTAGCTATGTAGAAGTAACCACCGATTGCTTTTTCGTTTCCCTCCAATGCTCTTGTCTCTCTAATGTAAGGACCATTATTCGATGCACCCAGATTGCGGTCGAGCATAAGATAAATCTTGCCACTATGACCTTTCACCTTGACCACTTCATAATAGAACCAGCCTTTAACCAACTTACTTATTTCTCCATCTTCTGCCATTTGATTATCTGTGTTCGAAATCTGATGGAAGATACCTGTATGATATACATCATAAGTAATCTTTACGTTAGGTCCATTCTTTATGTTGAAAGATGATTTCCAAAGAGTATTATCGTTACTATTATTCAGGGTCACTTTCCAGTATCCGCTACCATTATCTTCAACCGTAAATCTAGTATCGCTATTCTCAAAGCTGTCACCATCCAACTTCTTGATGAGATAACTGTAGGTATTGTTAACTGGGCTAAAATGCAAACCTTCGTTCCTAACGACTTCGACGTCGCCGTCATGCATCTCTTTTGGTGTTATACCTTGCACTTTATCTAACCATGTGAAGTATTCGTTTGTCAATTCATTCGATCCATCCCATAATGTAACCAGACGTTGATCATCTCTTTTGAAATCATAACCTTTCTGTATAATTTGAGCAGTAAGCGTTAAGTCACCAGAGCTAACCGTAATAGTACCCGTTCTGCTTTCTTCCTGAGCATCGTTCTTATCAATAGTAAAGGTCAGGACATACTTTTTACCCTGAGTAGATTTGTTGGTTCCATCATTTGTATTCGTTTCTACAGCGGTAGGATTTGAATGTATCCAACTGTGACCAGGGGTAACCGTATAAAAACTACCATCGCTGCTGGTTGCTTTTTTCAAAGTCGTAACTACAGTTACTTTAGCACTGGTAGCTTCTGCGTCTACGTAAACTTTATCGCTAACACCCAGTTCATAATCCTTGCAGGCTATCATTTTGGTGATGGTAGGATTGTCATCTACAACATCTGCCACTAGTCTGTTTTCCGGTTCTGCCTTGATTGCTTCTTCCTTAGTTTTGAAACCAGGGGCATTCACCTGCTTTACTGTGATGGTATAGTTATGGTTTCTCAAGAGATCAAATTGATCCGTCTTGGTTGTTGCATCCTTGTAAAGACCCACTTTATAGTAGCCTTCTACATTCTTGTATTTAGCCTTGATGATAACGTTAGCTTTACCTGCAGAAGTCTCTGTTACCACAACTTCACGGCTAGTTCCATTGCCAACGTCTTTGCTGCTAAAGTCTGTTGTCTCTGCTAAGGCACCGGTTGGGTCTGTATTATAACCAGCAGGTGCAATAGCACTCTTGGCGGCGGTATTATTAATGATAAGACCAGCATCTTCTTCAGGGAAGTTTCCCTTAACCGCATTATCTACTTTCAAGGAAACCTTGGCATATTGTCTCAACAGACTGACATTTGCCGTACCATCCAAGAGCGTCTGTAAAGATACGCTACCCCAACATACAGGTTTGTCAGGATCTACAGTTCTAGGTGTAGCTGACGCGATTCCTTGCAAATCTTCAGCTTCTGTCTTAGTGAGGTCACTAACGTTCGTTACCAGATGAACAGTAGTTGTTCCAGATGGAATTTTACTGATTGTTACCTGATACGTACCGTCTGCATTCTTGCTTCCAATGGTGACATTCGCCATACCTTTGTAAGTATTGCTTTCGCCATAAAACACAGCAGTAACGTTACCTATGCTTTCTGTAGAACCCGCTCTAGTATCAATTTTCTTTTCTGAGAAGTTGGGCAACTCAATGTTTAAGGTTACCCCCTCGGCGGGGATTTCATCCCCACCGAGTCCGATAGCCTCCATCGTATCCTTGCAAGAAACAAGGCTTAGGAGCAATCCAATCCATATCATTAAATGCTTAATCTTCTTCATTTTTCCAATATTATTATTCAGTTATGCCCGAAGGCGTACCTGGCTTCCATTTTCCACCTTCGTAATAGCCGGTATCACCCTTGAAACTTCTTCCATCAAAGAGAATGATACTTTGGTCTACCTTTTTATCCGAAGTGGTGTATAATTTTATAGATTTCTCATGTTCACCTTTTATCGCTTTGAGCGTAATAACAGTTTTATGCCATGAACCTACAGTACTTTTTGTATAAGTTTTACCCACCTTATCGAACATGATGAACTGTCCATTTTTTGCGATACCATACTCTTTGAACCAACCATAGATTTCTGTTTGAGTATATATAGTAATCTTAATATTCTCAATTTCTGGCTTTTCATCAAAAGCATGCCACATGGCGTCGGTTGTCGGGTCGAAGACAATCCAACCCTCATGATCCTCGTAGTCGAAGAGAGGAATACCTGGCTCCAGATGGTGAGGACAGCGATGTGCTGCATGACCTACATCTTGGTTAAAATTATTATTAAACATGAGTAAAGTTTCACCAGGTTTGATTTTTCTGTCGCCTGAGGCACCAAATTCAGTGCTTTTCTGCACGGCATTTATATCGTAATACATATAATACCAGCCTGTGTTGGCATAGTCTGCCTTCATCTTATCTCCTGGCCATTTGTCTGTATATTTCCAGACTGGAGCATTCGGTTCGGTAGTCGTTTCACCTATCTGGGTATATGCATAGAGACAATGTTTTGCTTCTTGAGGAACATCATGATCACCACTCCCTTCTGAGTCGAACCATCCATCATTCCAGTTGTTTGTACCACCTTCAGGCAATGTACCATTGTAGTTCTTTTCAACCCTATTTCCACCAGTATTATTATATGGTGTACGATCATTGATAGCTCTAAAGTAGATATAATAATTACCTACTGCTGGCTTAACTGTAATCTTAATAGGCTTTTTAAAGTCGTATTCTGCACCATATTTATCTGTAGTATAACCTCTTGGCTGAACATAAATGGTATGTTCAATGGATGTTTCTACTGTTTGGTCAGCTTTAATACTAAAGGTACCCTGATCAGTACCAGTCACCGAATTAGCAGTTATGGATGAAGTAATCTTTGCGCCACTCCTATTTGTATAGCTTATGCTGGATTTTGCCTCTGATGCAGAGTGACTAGAAGTTGTTCCACCAGTTGTAAACTCTAAGCCTCCAAGATTGGTATTGAAGCTTATAAGCTTGGTCATATTATCGCTTCCACTATAGATAGTTATCTCTTGTGGAGTTACATCAAAATATGGCTTTACATCATACTTTACATTAATATATTTCTTAATGTTACCAGCCTTAATCCATACTTTAGCAGTACCTGTATATACACCACTATAGGCAGAATAGTTAATATCCTTATTTATTCTGAACTTAATCTGCTTTGTAAGCATATTCAGTTCTGTTATAATCAGGTCTTGACCATCAATCTTTGTCTCACAACCAAGGTTTCCTGATGTAATGGATGCATTCGACTCATAGTTAATGGAATCAGATGTCGTTGACGTAACACTAGCCTTTGTTTTGCTTACCACCAAAGTGGTATGGTTGAAGTCAGCAGAAATAGGCTCCATTTCCCAGGGCTTCACACTTACCTTGCAATTCAGATCCATATTACCGAGACTCTTGATAGCACCGGTAATCTCATAGAAGGTGCCGCGAGGGAAGACGGGTACTTCTGTGGGGCTGGTTTCATCCTTCTTATGTCCGAGATTGATGCGATAATTGTTGACAGCTGTTCCACCTACATTACCATTGATGGTAAGATAACTGCGATCGGCTGCTGATGAGATATATCGCTCTGGAAGATAATACGTCTGCTGGAAAAGCCATTTGCCGGCAGCACTTACAGGAGCCTGAGTCGCAGTTCCGGTTCCTACGATATCATCTTTGTTATTTGCTGCTGGCAGTAATCTGTTGTCAGTCCAACTGGTATAATATACTTTTGGAGCATCAGATGGCTGAGAGTCATAAGGAGTATTTGGAATACCATCCTTGTATGCTTTATTATCTGCATTATCAGCCCAAGAAGGAGCCTCGAATTTACCGCCCCAATAGAGATGGGTAAAAGGAGAGAGCTTATCGGCTGAAATACTGTTGATGCTGAAGCTTTTGCCTCCGAAATTGGATGCAACTTCCGGGTTAGAAGAATCGAAGATAAGGTTCAACTTTACCTTTACGCATGTAAACTTCAGGTTAGCTGCTACCACTGTATATTTGTCTCCTGCTGCTTTAATCTCGGTTTCAGCAAGCTTGTCTGAGGCATCCTTCTCAGGTTCGTAAATCATAGGGATATTGGTGCATACAGGCATACCTGTTGTACTTGTAGGTCTGTAATCGAGCACTTTATTTTTGAGAGCATCTTCAGTTTGGATAGTCTGATCACTCAATACCTTATTCATGTTGGCAACCACATAAATATGATACTTTCCCGGAGTAATATTCAGCTGATAGGTTGCAATTCCCTCATTGGTCATCATCGTAGCCAGTGGGGCAGGAAGATTCTCTGCTACGAGCTTACCTTTACCATCTACAGGAAAGGCGTAGAGGCAAAGATCATTAATCTGGCATTCATTTACCGTAGCATTATAGGTAGGTACCTTAGAGGAACTGCCGCTCGCACAGAGCACGGTTGGTACCAGCACGTGCAGGTTGCTTGACGAGTTGGGGGTATATCCGTTACCCTCCAACTCGTCGGTACAACTAACTGCAAATAAACTAGTCAACAACCAAACTATGAAACCTATATAGATATGAAATCTTCTCATGATAACTTTATCTTTTACTTTTTCCATCTCGATGATTTCATCTCGATGAATGATTTATGATTATAAGTCGGCACGCTGTATGCGCTTGCTCCAGTCGAGGATGGAGATGCCGAGTTGCATATACTGCCACTGGTCACCTTTGAGGAAGAAATCGAGCTTGTAGTCGTATTCTCTATCCAGGAACTCCTGGGCAGAATAGTTCATGTTCTCGAAGGCTCCTCTGCCTTGGGCGAGACAATCGGCAAGATTGATGCGGACCACCTCTTCGCCCGTCTTCTTGTTCCAGATGCTCAGTATCGCATTCTTGTCGTTCTCGGTTGCTGGATGCAATACGAGACGGGAGAACATCAGGGCGGCGTGAGCGGTACGCTCCTGTACGGTACCCTCCGGAGTGGTGAACTCGGTGTTCCAGGTCTTGTATGGGGTGTATGTCAACTCCTCGTCTGGGAGGAGAGAATTGTCGTAATTGATGTAGCCATTGGCATCGGTTATCTGATAACTGAAGTCGTCGGCTTGGATGTTGGCTGGATCGTCCAGCTGATGCAGACTGATGGTGAGCTGCTTGGTGTCTCTGATGAGACTGATGGTATGGTGGGTAACCTGAAGGTCTTTCACCTCTACCGTTTCGTTGCTCAATCCCTGCCAGAGGGTATCAAGCGGAAGTGCCTGGTTTTCTACCTTTCCGGCATTTCTGTCGAGTCGGGCACGGAGGGCTTCGATGCTTTCTCCTGCTGTTGGAGCTGAGATGTGGAACTTGGCTCCTGCCTGTGACAGCGCCTCTTCGTATTTCTTCTGGAAGGCGAAGGTGGCGAAGCGGTATTTGCCAGGTTGCAAGTCTATGCGCATGGCATAGTTAGGGTCTTTGAGGGGGTGGGATTTTCCCTCGTTGGCTGCATCCTGGCGAGCCACTAGGTTGCCCTGCTCATCGAAGATGAACACGCAGACTCCGCCTACATGATCATTGAACATATCAGCGCGCTGGACGTTGTAGTCGTACTTGAACTGCAAGTCAACTCCCATATCGCAAGGAGGGAGGTCGTCGTGCATCAAGTCGTTGCAGCTGCTGAGCATACTGCCTAGAGCGACGATGCTGCTGAATGCTGTCGTGCGGCTGATTGATGTCAAGCTGTCGAATCCCCATTCCATGCGTATCTTCTTGATCCAACTATGTAACTTATTGTTTGCCATGATGCTGTTTGGTTATTGTCTATATAATGTTTTCAGAATATCAAGTTGTGTTTCTGGCTTTCCGCTATGGTGAAGCAGAAAACACAACTCGTATGGTTGAACGAAGGCGGGAGCCTAAGCTCCGCCTTTCGTTGTTATTACGCTATTACAAATCTACGCTCTGTGAACGCTTAGCCCAGTCGAGAATCTTCACGCTAACCTTGATGTACTTGTCGTCTTCATCATCTGGAGTGCTAGGCTTAACCTCAGGAACGTCAGGATAACCAGGACCGCTAACGCTTTGTACATCCAAATCATACCAGTTGTTACGGAGCATACCATAACGACCCAAGTATGCAAGATTGTCGTTACCATAGACACCTGAATTCCAAGGAGTCAGGGCATCACCGAAGTGCTTGATACGAGCGATATAGTAAGACTCTCCATTTGCGTAAGTGCTGATACCAGCTTTTTCGGTGAGACCCACCTTGGCGTTGACAGCTTTTACTTCTTCAGGTGTAACATCATGTCCTGCTACAGTAATGTTTGATGCTTTAATTTCGTGATTTCCTGCAGTTGTTATATTGTTACCTTCTGCGGTCAGGTCGATGGTTGTATTATCTGTTGTTGCGCCTGAAATAACCTTAGTAACTGCAGTCTTGATGTGAGCCTCAAGATTTTTCTGGCTCCAAAGAGCGACGCTAGTACCGACCTTGTAGAAGGTCTTACCATCTGTTTCAGTAAAGCCATTTGGAGTATAGCTAGCCTTGAAGATGACGCGAGTGGTCTGTCCCTGTACCATATTTGCAAGGTTGAAAGTATTCTCGAGGCAGTACAGAGGATCTGTAGGAGCTGCTGTCAAATTCTCCTTCTTGACATAGGTGAAGTGTTCTTCTCTAGCAGTTTTGCTTTCCTCAGTTGCTGCGGATAAGTTCATCTCGCTATAGTTAGGGTCTTTACCCCAATATACACGTTTAGCCTTGGTTGACCCATTGTTATCAACAAAACGCTGGGTAGATGGTCCTGACGCTTCTGTTGCTGCTTCGTTATTCCAAATCGCATCGAAGTCATCTTTCAAACCTTCAACATTGTGAATAGGGAATGTCTTCTTGTTGGTAACATCCAAAGCCCAGTTGCTGATTTTAACCTTGTCGCCTGCATATGAACTACTAGTACCTACAGTTTTTTCATCCTTAGTGGCATCAGTCAATGTAACCTTAGCAAGACCACGCTCTACATAAATATCAGCAGCAGCATCGCCAGAAGATGCTTGAGCCTCTGTAGAGTAAATATTCTCTTTTTTGATAGGAACTAAAGTTGTTACGCTCTTATCTGTAGCATTGTACAGAGGCGCATTTGCCATATAGAATCCCTTTTTGGTATCTGTAAATTTGTCAGTAGCCTTGGCTGCTACATTCCAATCTGAGAACTTATTACCCTCTGATGGCAAAGTAACCTTTGCATCTGCACCAGAACCATTGTTCAAAAGTACCAATGCGAAGAAATCGTCATTCTTATTGACATTTTCAAGCTTTGCTGTAATCTTGGCTTGGGTAGTTACACCAGTTTCACTTGGGTCCTTCCATGGTTGTTCCATTGAACCCAAATCAACTTTCTCAGCAAGAGTATAATTACCTTCACCGGCAGTTGTACCCTTCTTGAAAACCAGCAAAGTAGCATTAAATACATCGTACTCTTTGGCATCACCCTTATCAAATGAAGGGTCAGTAGCACGTGTACCGTTTGTTGTTGGCAAGTTGATAGAGAAAGAAGCATAGCTTACACCTGATTCATTCTCACCTGAACCATTACCCCCCCCTACTATTAAATCGTTGTTGCTAGAGCAACTTGCTGTCATAGCAGCTATCACTGCTAATCCAAAGAAATGTTTAATTCTCATGATTGATGTGATTTTATTGTTAATTGTTTATTTTATATCTTATCATCTACAATTATTGCTCCGCCTTCATTTCCTCGTAAATCTTTCTGATGCGTTCAGCTTCCTTCGAGTTTCCTGCCTTGGCAAGATGCTTTTCGGCAGTTACGAGGTCGCCCTTCTGCAAATCTGTGCAGGCGGCGTTGAGATTGGCGGTCTCATCATCCGGGAAGAGACGGACGGCAATATCAAATACCTCGTTGAACTCTGGAGAACCAGGTTCATAGGTCTGTGCCACCAGATACATCTCCTGTAATGACAACTGCTGAGGCTTGGTCTTCAAAATCACCTTTGCCTCCTCAATGTCGAAAGGACGAACGGTATAGGTTACCGTATAGTCGCTGTGGCGCAAACGGGGATAAATCTCATTCATGATGTAGCGATAGCTAGCCGGATAAAGCTTCTTGATTTTCTGATTCTTTGCATCGGGTGCCAATGATGAGTTGGCGATGGCAAGTATCGCAGTCTTGTCGGCTAAGTTGCTGGCTTCCATCTTCTTCTTGAATCCCTCCCAGTCTTCCGGGGTGGCGTGATAGGTGAAGAGCTTGTTATCGATGGTGTAGAGATTGCTGACATAATTGCGCAGGGCAGCCGCACGATTGTTGGCGAGTCGCTTGTTGTTGTCGTAAGGACCATCCGGCGACGCATAGCCATGAATATCGATATTGGTGATGCTCACATCCTTGTCGTTCTTTACGAGGTCGATGGTGGATGTAATCTTTCTCAGCTCTGAGGCATTCTCACGGAAGTCGGCAAGGATATCGCTCTTGTTGAGCTTGAAGCTCAGGTAAGCTTCACCCTTTTCGGCTCTCACCTTGATGGCTTCAGCCTTTGGCTTCACATAATGGTCGCGACAGATTCTCGGTGTCGGCTGGATGGTAGCCATCTGGGTGGTATCCTGATTCATCAGGTCGCCGCATCCGCAGAGGTCTTCCGTCATGGAGAGGTTGAAAGCCTTCATCCACTTCTTGTAGGGAAGGGTCTGTGAGAAGAGCACCTGCTGCTCGGTATCATTCCTGCGTCTCACCACCACTGCCTGGCTGTTTTTCTGTTTGCTGCTTTTGCGCAGGTATCTGATGTTCTGGTTTTTGCCATTGATGATAATGGGATTTAGGGCGATGGTATCTTCTCCGGCAATAAGCGGAGTGAAAACCAACTGTTGCTCTGATTTGAGCTGCAGACTATCGAGATGGAGGCGGAATGCGACCTTGAGACTGTCGCTCTTCTTCTGGGTCAAGACGCTGTCTATCAGAATCTTGCCTCCAGCCAACCATAGCTGCGAATCATCTATCTTTTGGGCTTGGACAGTCAAAGCGCTCTGTGCAAAAAGGATGCAAAGGGGCGAAATGATTGCATAAAGCTTCATTTTCTTCATATTCTTAATCTTAAATAAAAGAGGATTTGATTTTGGTTTTTGCTATCCCGGTGATAACGTTCCTAGAATGCGTATATCAGGGAGAGGGCTGCTTTGGTAGGACCTACGTAGTTGCGGTGGTCCTTGTCAAGACATTTGTCACATCTTCCGTAAAGCTTGTATGGACTGTAGATGTATCCTAATCCGATGGATCCTTCGAGGTTGAGATGCTCCGACAGCAGCCATTGGTATCCGTAGGTGAGGCCTCCACCCACATACCAGCCTTCGTAATGTCTTCCTTTCTCTGTCTTTGGCAAGATGCCGAAAGGCAGGTCCACATTTTTTACGTTGTATTCACCCCCAAGGGCATGGATGCCGAAGAAGTGGCCTCCAAATTTCTGGCAGGTGTACCAGCGGTATTCTGGCATTACGTTCCAGTAGCGCAATTTCTTGTCGCCTGAGAACTTCCAGGGATTCAGGGCTCCGAAAAGCTGAAAAGTGCTCTTCTTGCCCGTGCCTATTTCTAGACCAGCATTGAGTGAGGTGGTTGCCAAACCAAGCAGGTTGGTCTTCAGCGCTACCTCCTGCGCTCGGGTTACTACTGTTGAGAGAATCAGCAGCAATAACATCGGTGTTCGTTTGAACATACTCTGCTTCATCATCATAATTTTACTCTGTTGATTTACTTTCTTAAGGATAATGCTAGTTGCTTATTCTTATTATCGTCATTTACTTAGTTGTATAGGATAAGCCTCGCAGCACGATTGAATGCCGTTGGGGTTCCTTTTCGGTTGCAAATATAGGATGATTTTCTCAAACTAGCTTAATAAAAGTGATGAAAATCAAGGAAAATGAAATGCAAACGTTTGCATCGTTGTACAAAATGTGTGGGAACACAAAAATCGTGAATATGATATAAGTAGTTGATGTATAATAAAATAAAGCGAAAGTGTGAGTTGCACACCTTCGCTTTTGAAACATTGTATTTTGATGAATTTCTTTTTTGTGATTGGAGAAATGGAAGACGGGGAAAATCCGGCTTTTTGGGGGATTATTTCAGGACTTCCATCGCCTTCTTCAGACCTCTATCTACAGCAGTAGGATCGTTCTGATAGAGCTTCTCCTTTTCTTCTGCGGTCATCTCGTCGAGCAGATAATCGGGGGTGATTCCCACACTTTCCAGCAGGTTGCCCTGTGCATCCTTGGTAAGAGAGAATGGCATGTAGAAGTAGAGATAGCTCGTTACATTTCCGATCCATCCGCCATTGCTGGCTTCGTTGTCGGCGGTGAGCATCGCCTGCGCTCCGTAACTGTTTCTGCCTATCGTCTTCACGTGGTCGCCCTGACTCTTCAGGATAAGGGTTGTCACCTCCGACATGCTCGCACTGTAGTTGTCGAGCAGAATGGCGGTAGGTATGTTTCTGCCCAGACTCTTCGATGTAACCGTAATCTTCTGCGGAATCCAAGGGGTATAGCTGTATGGATTGTTGTCCTCTTTTTTGCGCACGTAGGCATAGACGGCAGACTGGGTGATGAGGTAGTCGGTAAGCAGACGGGTATCGATCACGCTTCCGCCTCCGTTGCCACGAAAGTCGAGAATCAGCTTCTTGATTTCGCCCTTAGCCAGAGGCTCCAGGAACAGACGGCGGTAACCTTCTATGCAGAGATGTTCGTAAGTAAACTTCAGGTCGCTCCAGTAAGCGTAGAGTTCACGCTCGTGCCAGAGGTAATCGGCAAGTGCCTGACAATACCAGTTGGCAAAACCGGAGGCTGAAAGCAGCTGCTGGTAATGACCATCACCCTGCAGCTTCTGGCGGATCTGTTCGCCTATGCCGCTTGCATCAGAAGTCACCGGCAACAGCTTGAGGAGTCCCGGAGCCTCCTCGTAAGCCTGGCTGGCGAAAGCATAGAGACCGGAATAATCGCCCTGGTTGCTGTAAGCTGCCATCTTCTCGCAGGCTTTGGCTGCATCATCCGAAGACAGATAGCTATCCATATCGGCAAGCAACTGCGCTGCCTGCTGTTCTGCCTTCTCTCGCTTTCCGGCATCTGCAATCAGTTCCTTCGCCTTGGCTGTTATCGTAGAAGCATCCAGATGATAGGTGCTGGCTGCATTGCTAGGGAGATAGGACTTCTGATATTCGTGGAAACAGTTCTCGTAGAGGGCAAACTTGTTGAAGCCGAGATAATAGGTGACCGGCTGCTCCTTCAGGTAACCGCCCATAATGCAGAAACCATCCGAGGTAATCTCGCCGAAGGCTGTGCCATCCAGGTTGAGCTGGTTGCGGGTATGGTTCCAGTGGGCATTCAGCGGGAAGTATTCGGTCTTGTTGCGGAGCGTGCTGTTGAATCTCACCGTTTCCGTAGAAGAGTGGGAGACGGGCAGGGTAATCTTGACATAGAAATGCTGGTCGATGATCTTATCGATGATTTCCTGGAAATACTGCTTTGCCTTGGCATTGTCTTCCTGAATCTCCTGCTGTGTGAAAGCGGAGGTATGCTGGAAGGTCTTCAGGGCATCAAACTTGGGTTTGTATTCCTTGTAAACCTGGTCCCAGGTCTGGGAAGATACGGCAGACTGCTCGTTGAGGGTGCAGTAGCGCTGGTTCATCACGCTCCAGAAAACCTGGAACAGGTCGCCATACGACTTGACATCGGTATCGGAGTAATCGGAAATCGATTTCTCGTTGGCATCATTGTCTGCCACACAACTGGTAAGCGACATTCCGGTAGTGGTGGTCGCCAGGAGGAAGGCGAAGAGGCATCGCATTCCACCTTTTATATATATAGGGGTTCTCATATTTAAAATGATTTTTTTAGAACTTATAGGCAGCCGAGGCTGTGATGAGGCTGGAGTTGCGGCGGGCTGTCTTGCTGGTGCTGGCTTTATCCTGGTAGATATGCGAGAAGCCGTACTGGAAGTTATACCCGATGGAGCCATCTATTCTTCCGAAGGAATAACCTATCTTGATACCAGCCTCGCCGCCAAAGAGACTGCGGCGGAGATGGTTCTCGTTCTTCTTGAAATCGTAGGTGGTGTTATAGCGGATATAGGAGCCATCGCCCTTGTAACCTTCCATGATGTTCATCGGATACATACCCTTGGTGTGCATGGAAGTGAAGTACTCGTAATAGACACCCACCTGCGGCTTGATCCACAATCCCTTCTCGTGGTAAGGATTATGGAGGAGATAGTAGCCCATATGGAGTGGGATGCTGATGAAGTTGTTGTTGTATCGGGTGTTCCAGGAGTCGCCGCCGAGGTTCTGGTACAGGTAGTCGCGCTGAACGAAGCGGATGCCCGCACCTACCGCCAGTTGATCTACGATATTGTATTCGGCACCGATGGCAGCCGTGAAACCCGGCCGCACCTTATAGTAAGTCTCCGACAAGCCCGATACATCTGTATCGAGCACACTGCAACTGACACCAGCTTCTGCCTCCACCTTCCAGCGGTAGGAACTCTGCTGTGCCAGAATGCCCTGGCAGCAGAAGCCCAGGGCTATAGCTAAATATACCTTTCTCATAGAATGGGGTAGTTTGGGGGTGAAAAAAGTCTTAATAGAGAAGAAGCAATCCGGCAAACGCAGAATAGAGAATCATGCGGATAGGATTGATCTTCATTACCTTCACACCGATGAAGGTGGCAAAGAAGAGGGCGATGGAGATATAGAATCTCCATGGATTTTCGGGAGTAGAAAAGTTCTCTCCGTTCATCAGAAGCAAGGCTGCGGCACCCACCAGACCGACGATGGCTGGGCGGAGACCGATGAAAATGCTCTGTACTGCAGAGGTGTTCATATACTTGTACAGCATCCTGCTGATAAGAATCATCAAAACAAAGGAAGGGAGAACCAGGGCGAAGGTTGCCATGGCACTTCCGAGTACAGCCATCATGCCACTCATGCCGGCATTATGGACAGCTGTATAGCCACAGTAGGTGGCGGTGTTGATACCGATAGGTCCCGGTGTCATCTGAGAGATGGCAACCACATCGGTAAACTCTTGCATCGTCATCCAATGATACTGCGTAACAACCTGTCCCTGAATCAGGGATATCATGGAATAGCCTCCTCCGAATCCGAAGATGCCTATCTGAATGAATACGATGAAAAGCTGAAAAAATATCATATATATATAATAATGTGTAAAGTTAATAGGGCATTCCTACAATAAGGCGTAGCCCCTATAAACTATTAACTATAAACTTTTAACTAATCTTATTCCGTTGGCTGGATAAACTGTCCATAGATGTAGCCACCTACGGCAGCTGCGATAATCACCCAGATTGGGTTGACGCCCAAAAGCCAGATCAGAAGGGCGGATAGAATAGGAATCCAGCAGTTGACAAGCGAAATACCGGCACTCTTGGCAAGCGAGAATGTAGGTACGGCTATCAATGCTACGACGGCAGGACGGATGCCTGCAAACATGGCAGCAACAACCTTGTTGTCTTCAAACTGATGGAAAAACATGGCTATCGCTAAGATAATAAGGAACGATGGCAACGAAGCGCCGAGGGTGCAGACGATGGCTCCCGGTGTCTTTGCCAACTTATATCCGAGCAGGGAACTCATGTTGATGGCCAGGGCGCCCGGACAAATCTGGGTAGTAGCAATGGCATCTAAGAATTCCTCCTTCGTCATCCAATGATGCTTGTCGACGACTTCGGATTCTATAATAGGAATCATGGCATAGCCACCACCAAAGGTGACTATGCCAATCTTCATAAATGTCTTAAATAATGAAATATACTTCATTATAGTTTATAATTTATAGTTTATAGTTTACGGCAATCTTGCTTTCAACTATAAACTATTAACTTTTAACTATGATTTTACTCTTTCTTCAATCCACTGACGTGCATTGACAAATGCCTCAATCCAAGGAGTAACCTCGTCGTTGCGGCGATCAGCTGGATACCAGGCGTTCTGCCATGGGAAGATGGCACGCTCCAAGTGTGGCATCATAGCCAAGTGGCGACCATCTGCAGAGCAGATACCTGCTACATTGTAGTCACTGCCGTTAGGATTACCTGGATACTCAGCGTAGTTGTACTTCGCAATGATGTTGTAGTGATCCTCTGGCTCTGGCAAGTAGAAACGGCCCTCGCCGTGAGCTACCCAGATACCGAGCTTATCACCGCTCAGGCTACCGAACATCACACTGTCGTTCTGAGGAATAGTCAAACCGAGGAATGTGCTCTCGAACTTCTTGGATGTGTTGTGGCAGAGGTGTGAACGATGCTTGTGCTCAGGATTGATGAGGTTCAACTCAACCATCAGCTGGCAACCGTTGCAGATACCGAGTGAAAGGGTATCCTCACGGGCATAGAACTTATCGAGTGCCTCTTTAGCCTTAGGATTGTAGAGGAATGCGCCAGCCCAACCCTTGGCAGAACCGAGAACATCGGAGTTAGAGAAACCACCGCAGAATACAATGAAGTTCACATCCTCCAGAGTCTCACGACCAGAAATCAAGTCGGTCATCATCACATCCTTTACATCGAAGCCGGCGAGATACATAGAGTATGCCATCTCACGCTCACCATTGGTACCCTTCTCACGGATGATAGCTGCCTTGATGCCAGATGGCTTGCGACGGTTTGCGTCGAGGCTGTAGCTAGCGAGGGTTCCCTTGAAGCCGTAACCGAAGTTCATCTCGATAGGCTGCTTCTTATAGTTGGTGTAACGCTTCTTGGCCATACCGTTCATGCTCTGCTTGCGGTCGAGGAGGTAAGATGTCTTATACCAGTCGTCGCGCAAAGCATCGATATCGAACTCGTGCTCGAAGCCTTCCTTCTTGATGATAATCTTGCGGAGCTCAGGAGCTGGATAACCAATCTTGGCATAACCGATACCGTTCTCATCGAAGAATGCTTTCAACTCGTCCTTGTGAGCATCGCTTACCTGGATGACAACACCTGGGTTCTCTGCGAAGAGAGTCTTGATGATGTCGGCATCTGCGATGTCGTGGAGGTTGATCTTCATACCGCCCTCTACGTTGGCGAATGTCATTTCGAGGAGAGTTGTAATCAAACCACCGGCGCTGATATCGTGACCAGCCATTACCCAACCACGGTTGATGAGTTCCTGTACAGCGTTGAAGCAGTCAACGAAGTACTCTGGGTTCTTGACGGTAGGAACATCGCTGCCCACCTTGCCCAGACTCTGAGCGAAAGCAGAACCACCGAGACGCTGCTCGTCGAAACTGAAGTCGATATGGTAGAGGCTAGAGTTCTTGTCGTTAACGAGAACTGGGCTAACCACCTTCTTGACATCTGAAACCTCACCACCGGCACTTACGATAACGGTACCCGGAGCGATGATCTTCTCGCCGTTAGGATACTGCTGGGTCAAAGAGAGAGAGTCCTTACCTGTTGGTACGTTTACGTGGATGGCGCAGCAGAAGTCTGACAATGCCTTCACACCCTCGTACAGACGGGCATCCTCACCCTTCTGACTGCGACAAGGCCACATCCAGTTGGCTGAGAGGCTGATGCTGTCCATGCCATCTGCCAATGGAGCCCATACGATATTAGTCAATGACTCAGCTACAGAGAGTACTGAACCTGCCTTAGGATCGGCAAGACCAGCCTGAGGTGCATGACCCATTGCTGTTACGATACCCTTCTCGCCACGGTAGTCGAGTGCTACGACACCACAGTCTGAGAGTGGCAACTGAATCTGACCCTGACCCTGCTGACGGGCAATCTTACCTGTTACGGAACGGTCTACCTTGTTGGTCAACCAGTCCTTACAAGCCACAGCCTCCATCTGGAGAACACGCTGCAAGTACTCGTCGAGGTTATCTGCAGAATAAGTTACATCTTCATATTTACGCTCTACGGTCTCATCTACCATTACAGTCTTAGGAGTATGACCGAACATCTGAGCTACATCGAGGTCGAATGGCTTTACGCCGTCAGCCTGCTTGAAGCTGAAGTGAGCATCGCCTGTAGTCTCACCAACCACGTACATTGGAGCACGCTCACGGTCGGCAATCTTCTGAACCTCGCTGATATACTTCTCGTCGATGAGCAAGCCCATGCGCTCCTGGCTCTCGTTGGCGATGATTTCCTTGGCGCTCAAAGTCTTGTCACCGATAGGCAACTTAGACATGTCGATTTCGCCACCGCA
Organism: uncultured Prevotella sp.; assembly: GCA_900544825.1. Classification (GTDB taxonomy): domain Bacteria; phylum Bacteroidota; class Bacteroidia; order Bacteroidales; family Bacteroidaceae; genus Prevotella. The sequence continues at coordinate 20,722 of UQWP01000048.1, forward strand.
CTCTTCTACCAACTCAGAGAGACAGTTCAAGTGACCGGCTGAACCGTGGTCGTGGATGCTGACTACTGGGTTCTCATCGTTCTCAACGAGTGCACGAACCAGGTTGTAGGCACGCTTCTGCATCTCAGGGTTGGCACGCTGAACAGCGTTCAACTCGATGCCATTGCTGTAACGGCCTGTATCTACAGAAGAAACAGAACCACCACCAAGACCGATGCGATAGTTATCACCACCTACTACTACAACCTTGTTGCCCTTCTGTGGCTCACCCTTCTTATAGTCACGCTTCTTGCCGTAGCCTACACCACCAGCAAGCATGATTACCTTATCGTATGCATACTTCTCACCATTCTCCTCGTGCTCGAATGTAAGCACAGAACCGGTGATGAGAGGCTGACCGAACTTGTTACCGAAGTCTGATGCACCGTTGGAAGCCTTGATCAGAATCTGCTCTGGAGTCTGATAGAGCCACTTACGCACTGGCATGATGTCTTCCCAGTCGCGCTCAACATCGCTCTTGCCGTTGTCATCCTTTAAGCGAGGATAAGCAGTCATGTAGCAGGCGGTACCTGCGATAGGCCATGAACCTACACCACCACCCATACGGTCGCGGATTTCACCACCCGTACCGGTAGCAGCACCATTGAAAGGCTCTACGGTAGTAGGGAAGTTGTGGGTCTCAGCCTTCAGAGAGATAACACTCTCGATATCCTTCACCTGGAAGAAATCGCTGGTAGTCTGATCGGCTGGAGCAAACTGCTCGATAACAGGACCCTGAGAGAAAGCCACGTTGTCCTTGTAAGCAGAGAGAATCTTGTTAGGATTCTCGTTGGTGGTCTTCTTGATCATGTTGAAGAGAGAAGACTCCATCTCCTTACCGTCGATGATAAACTGGCCGCCGAAGATCTTGTGGCGGCAGTGCTCTGAGTTGATCTGTGCGAAACCGAAGATTTCGCTGTCGGTGAGAGGGCGTCCGTTCTCTTTCTCCAGCTTGTGGAGATAAGCCATTTCGTCCTCGCTGAGGGCAAGACCCTCTTCCTCGTTATACTTCTCGAGGTCATCGACGTACTTGATAGGTTCTGGCTGGTGGTTCACGGTGAACACATCCTGTCCGATACCGTTGTACATACGCTGGAGCATAGGATCGTGCTCAGCGTCCTCGCTATCTACAGGGAAGTACTCCTCGATACGCGAAATGCCGTCAAGACTCATGTTCTGAGTTATCTCAACGGCATTCGTACTCCAAGGAGTAATCATTTCACGGCGTGGGCCAACATAGAAGCCCTGCAACTGCTGGGCATCCTCTAATGTTGCGTCACCATAAAGCCAACAAAGTTCATTGATTTCGTCCTGAGATGGTTTGTGGTCAATCTCGGTCGCAATCACACTCTTAGATGGAGTTCTGAAAAAAAGAATCATACTATTTCTCTTTTTATATTGTTAATGTATTAATTCTACCTTGACAAAAGCCTACATATTATATATGCTTTTGCTTTCCGACTGCAAAGGTAATACAAAATTCTGATTTCGCCGCAAAGAATATGCATTTATTTTCTTTTTTTAGTTAAAAAGGTGATAAATAATGATTTAGTAGTTAAAATTTTATAAATGGATTAGACAAATAAGGTTTATTGGAGTCTTATCAGTAACTTTGCATCCAGAAAGAGACGCATAAGGCGTTTATGTGGAGGGCGTAACTGCCGCCTGTATAAATACATAGTGATTAAAAAACAATAACAGAAAATTTAAAAATCGAAAGCAAATATGAAACAGACTAAAATTTTTGTAATGGCAATGATGGCTGTAGCCATGATGGCTACTAGCTGTGCTAGTAAGAAGGATCTCCAGAATTGTCAATCTGAAAATAGAGAATTGACTGCCAATTATCAGGCAACCAAGGAGAAGTTGGCTGCTACTGAGGCTAGCCTTGCTGCTGCGCAGGAGCAGTTGAGCAGTACCAAGAAGGATTATGCCAAGTTGCAGAACTCACTGGACAAGAGTTTGACCAATGCCAATCAGAACAACATCAGCATTGAGAAGCTCGTTGACCAGATTAATGAGAGCAACCAGTATATCCGTCACCTGGTAGAGGTGAAGAGTAAGAGCGATTCGCTCAACATGGTTCTTACCAACAACCTGACCCGTTCTCTCAGCCGTGAGGAGATGAAGGAGGTTGACGTTCAGGTGCTGAAGGGTGTGGTTTACATCTCTCTGGCTGACAACATGCTCTATCAGAGCGGTAGCTACGAGGTGAACAGCCGTGCCAAGGAAACTTTGAGCAAGATTGCAAAGATTATCCAGGACTATAAGGATTATGATGTACTCATCGAGGGTAACACTGACAACGTGCCTGTAAGCACTACAAGTGCCAAGATGAAGAACATCCGCAACAACTGGGACCTCTCTGCTCTCCGTGCTTCTTCTGTAGTTCAGTATCTCCAGGACAACTTCGGTGTTAGTCCTAAGCGTATGACTGCTGGTGGTCGTGGTGAGTACAATCCTGTAACTACCAATGATACTGAGGTGGGCAAGATGCGCAACCGTCGCACCCAGATTATCATCACTCCTAAGCTCGACCAGTTCATGGACTTGATCGACAAGGCTCCAGAGGATTCTCAGAAGTAATCTGAATAGAAAATATATAAGAAGGCATCAATGGGTTTATGCTCATTGGTGCCTTTTTTAGTATAAATATGTATGAATTATAGAATATGGCTTAGAAAAGGCGTGTTTTATTGTCATCTTGATAGAAAATATCTTAATTTCCTTTCTTTTGTCGAATCTTTTTCGTAATTTTGCAGGCAAATTATTAATTATACATGAATTGTTATGGAAAAGATTAAGATGACGACTCCATTGGTAGAGATGGATGGTGATGAGATGACAAGAATCCTCTGGAAGATGATCAAGGATGAACTGATCCTGCCTTTCGTAGATTTGAAGTCAGAGTACTATGACCTTGGTTTGCCTTACCGCGACCAGACCAACGACCAGGTAACCATCGACTCTGCCGAGGCTGCCAAGAAATATGGTGTAGCAGTAAAGTGTGCTACCATCACTCCTAATGCACAGCGCATGGATGAGTATAAGCTTCATAAGATGTGGAAGAGCCCTAATGGTACTATCCGTAGTATTATGGATGGTACTGTGTTCCGTGCACCTATCACCATCCCAAGCATCCACCCTTGTGTGAAGAACTGGGAGAAGCCTATCACCATCGCCCGTCATGCATACGGAGATGTATATAAGAGTGTGGAAATCCGTGCAGATGAACCGGGAGTAGCCAAACTCGTGTTCGAGGGTAAGAGCGGAAAGAAGCAGGAGGTGGAAATCCACAATTTCGATGGTGCCGGCGTTATCCAGGGTATGCACAATACCGACAAGAGTATCCGCAGCTTTGCTCACAGCTGCTTCAAGTTTGCCATCGATACCAAGCAGGATCTCTGGTTTGCTACCAAGGATACCATCTCAAAGACTTACGATGCGCAGTTCCGCAAAATCTTCGAGGAGGTTTACGAGAGTGACTACAAGGAGAAGTTCGCTGAACTCGGCATCGAATACTTCTATACATTGATTGATGATGCGGTAGCTCGTGTAATCCGTAGCAAGGGTGGATTCATCTGGGCATGCAAGAACTATGATGGAGATGTGATGAGCGATATGCTCAGTACCGCTTTCGGTTCTCTGGCTATGATGACTTCTGTATTGGTTTCTCCAGAAGGAAAGTATGAGTATGAGGCTGCGCATGGTACTGTTACCCGCCACTACTATCGTTATCTGAAGGGTGAGGATACCTCTACCAACCCAATGGCAACCATCTTTGCATGGAGTGGAGCCTTGAGAAAGCGTGGTGAGATGGATGGACTTCAGGATCTCCAGAACTTCGGCGACCAGCTGGAGGCTGCTTGCTTCGATACCTTGAATGATGGTATTGCTACCAAGGATCTCGTCAACCTGATGGAGGGTGTTGAGGCTAAGCCTGTCAACTCAGCCGGCTTCATCGCAGCTATCCGTGAGCGCCTGGAGAAGAGATTGGCATAGTCCTCTCTCTCTTTCTCTTCTGAAAGATAAAAACAAAGCCCTGCAGTACTTCTCGTTGATATAGAAGTATTGCAGGGTTTTATTTTACTCTTTTAAATAAGCGATTTGTTTTGTTTGTAAATTAACTTATTATGGCTTATTTCTTTTTCAATGCCTCAGTGAAATATTTGAAGAAATCTACCTTGAGCAACTTGCTAATATGAAACAACATACCGCTATCAATTGTGTTTCTGTTATAGATCTTGTATACATTGGTGCGATGGCAGCCTAATTCCTCGGCCAGCCAAACGGAAGTCTTACCTTGATTCTTAAGCTCCCGCTTGATGATCTCACCAATGGCAACTGTGGACTTTTCTTTATCTTTCATAACAACACAGTGTTTAAATTTAATATATATCTTATTTACCGACTGCAAAAGTAGTATTAAAGTTTCTAATCTGCAAAATATGGTGTAGCCAATATAATAACACTAAGTTAAAAAGTGTAAGAATTTAGCATGCTTTGTCATTTTTTAGCAAAAAGTATTCCGTTGTTACAAAATTGTAATCTGATGTAACGCTTATTACGAGATAAAAAATGTATTTTTGCACCATAATTACGAATTTATAAAAAATAGATTATGGAAAAGGCGGATAAAAGAATTCTTGTTGTTGATGATGAACAGGATTTGTGTGAAATCTTGAGTTTCAATATCCAGATAGAGGGATATCATGTGGATACAGCCAATTCTGCCGAAGAGGCTTTGGAAATGGATATTGCATCCTATGATCTGTTGTTGCTGGATGTGATGATGGGAGGTATGAGTGGATTTCAACTGGCTAAGAAGTTGAAGGAGAACCCGATGACTGCCCATGTGCCAATTATTTTCCTTACCGCTCGTGATACGGAGAATGATACATTGACGGGATTCAACCTGGGTGCTGATGATTATATTTCGAAGCCATTCTCTATTCGTGAGGTGATGGTGCGCATTCGCGCCGTATTGCGCCGTACCGCAGAACAGAATGGTAGTGCTGATGAACCTAAGGTGATTGGCTATCAGGGACTTGTATTGAATCTTGATAAGAAAACGGTTAGCATTGATGGCGAAGCGGTTCCTTTTACCAAGACTGAGTTTGAGTTGCTCCACCTCTTGTTGGAAGAAAAGGGCAGAGTCTTCTCCCGTCAGGAATTGATAGACCGGGTGTGGCCTAAGGATGTGATGGTGCTCGATCGTACCGTAGATGTGAATATCACCCGTATGCGTAAAAAGGTAGGACGATTTGCAAAGTGCATCGTGACTCGTCTCGGTTTCGGATATTATTTCGATGCCTGATTGGTTTGGCTTTGATTTACAGATAATTGTGAAGTTTAATATTCAGTTTTTAAAGTTCAATGCTTAAAACAAATACTGTAGGTAGAAAATTGTACTTTAGTGTGCTGGCGGTGTTCCTGGTGTTCGCTGTCAGCTTTATCGTATTTCAGCAAGCACGTGAGAAGCAGTATAAGATCAGTACGCTTACCCTGAAACTTGCCAACTATAACGAGTTGCTGGTAGAGGACCTCGCCCTGTCTTCTTCGAATGGTATCCTACTCTCAGATTCCGTGAATCTGGTGGATAGTGTAAGGGTGGCTGAGGCTAAACTGGAGGATTTTGTACAGGAACATGAGAGTAGGGATTTGCGTGTAACGCTTATCAAGCCTGATGGTAAGGTAGTCTATGACAATATGGGTAAGGATTTCCACAAGTTTGCCAATCATGCCAAAAGAGCGGAAATCGCAGAAGCGCTTCTGGATGGAATGGGTACAAGTGTGGAGCGTCAGTCTTCTACCCTCAAACACGACTATTTTTATGTGGCATCCTATTTTCCTAAAAATCAGTTGGTTGTGCGTACTGCCCTCCCGTATAATGATGATTTGGCAACGTCTCTTCAGGCTGATCAGCACTATATCTGGTTTGCACTTGTTGCCATTATTATTCTTACCCTTGTACTCTATCGTTTCATCAGTCGTCTGGGAAGTAATATTTCCAAACTTCGTATTTTTGCCTATAAGGCAGATCACAATGAGAGTCTGGAAGTAGAAGATTTGGCGAGCTTCCCGGGGGATGAATTGGGAGAAATTGCTGAAAGAATCATCAAGATGTATAAGCGCGTGCAGGCTACCCGAAAAGAGCAGGATATCCTGAAAAGACAACTTACCCAGAATATCGCTCATGAGTTGAAAACTCCTGTGGCAAGCATTCAGGGATATCTGGAGACTATTCTGGATAATCCGCACATCAATGAGGCGACCAAGGCGCAGTTCCTGCAGCGCTGCTTTGCTCAAAGCGAGCGGTTGACCTCCTTGCTTCACGATATCTCTACGCTTAACCGCTTGGATGATGGTTCTGATATGATAGATTTTGAGGCAGTAGATATTACCCAGATGGTTGCTGATATTACCCGTGAGACGGCTCTGGCTCGACAGGAAAGAAAAATGACTTTTGATAACCGGTTGCCGGAACATATTGTCGTCAAGGGAAACCGAAGTCTGATATATAGTATTTTCCGCAATCTTACAGATAATGCTATTGCTTATGCTGGAGAAGGACGCAAGATGACCTTGGAGGCAAAGGAACAGGGAAATAAATGGCATTTCATTTTCCGGGATAATGGTCAGGGAGTACCGCCGGAGCATCTGACCCGTTTGTTTGAGCGATTTTATCGGGTGGATAAGGGACGTAGTCGCAAAATGGGTGGTACTGGTCTCGGACTTGCCATAGTAAAGAATGCCGTTCTCCTGCATGGAGGTACCATTCGGGTGAATAATTTGCCGGAAGGCGGTCTCAAGTTTGAGTTTACTCTTAAAAAATAAGCAAAAATATTTGAATACAATATATAATATGCGCGCGCGAGAGCGTGCGCATATATGCGTATGTATGCGCGCCCCAGTGTGCGCATGTATATTATAAGGTGCTGAGTATCTGATAGTTTGTTTTAAATGTTTATAACTGTTAAAAAGAGGTGTTTTTTGAAACTTTTTCCTCAAAACATTTGGTGGAATGGAAAATAGTTAGTACTTTTGCACTCG
>UQWP01000049.1 GCA_900544825.1 uncultured Prevotella sp.
TGACCAACTTTTTATAGTTAAGTTTTCATAAGCATTTCTTAATATAAGTTATTGACTTACAGACGATTAAATATTAATTTAACGCAGTATTGATAATATACAATGACAAATAAAGAAAGAATGCTTCACATGGTTCTTGATGACACAAAGTTGCAAGAACTCTATGATTACGACCAGTCTGAATATGAGGACTTATATACAGCCTTGAATTCTGATAATGTGGTTGTGGCTTCTGTTGCTCGCATCATAAAGGAGCTTGATGGTTCTACTGATGAGAGTGTTCAGAAGAAAGTGTATAAAACAATATTTTCTTATATTAATGATAATTTGTTGGTATGATAATAAAGAAGATAGAAATAGAAAATTTTCGAAGCTATTACAAGTCCAATGTTTTTGAACTTGTAAATGGTCTTAACCTCATCATTGGTTCTAATGGTGACGGTAAGACTACGTTTTATGAAGCTTTAGAGTGGTTGTTCCGAACTGATGGAACATCAAAGGCTGATACAAAGTTGATTTCCAAGAAGAGAAGTGAAGAACTTTTTGCAGATGAGTCAGCCGATGTTCGTGTGGCAATGACATACGAACACAAAGGGTATGTCAAGACTTTAGAAAAAAGTTTTCATTTTACGAAGTCTTATGATGGTGAAATTACGACTTCTAATTTCTCTTTTGATTTAATAGAAGAAAATGCGAGTGGAAGAATGCGACGCGATGGTTTAAAATTTGATTATGATTTGCCTTCCGAGATTCGCAAATACACTATGTTTAAAGGAGAAAGTGATCTTGATGTATTTCAAAGTTCAAATGCATTAAAGATGTTGGTTGAGACCTTCAGCGATGTCAAGGATTTTGAGGCATATTTCTCTTTTATGGAATACTCTACAAAGATGGCAGAGCAGGCACAAACAAATGCCCAGAAGTCTGATCGTAAAAATAGTGAGAAGATAGCTCAGTTCAAGCGTACTATAGAGCAAGAAAGTAGTACATTGGAAGATATAGAAAATGAAATTAGAAATAAGGAAGATGAGGCTTCTAATTTCACTGGTCTATTAAAAAGTATTGAGCAAAGCAAAGAAGCTTCAAAGTTGCTTGTTAATGTCAATAGACGTATAGACACTTTAACTAATAAACGTGCGCAAGTTCAAGCTTCTATCAAAGAAGATTATACAATCAATCTTCTGGATGATATGTGGATACTTATGGGTTTTGAGGATATTGCTGAGGAATATTCTCAAAAGATTAGTGCGGTCGATAAAAAACGAAGAAAATTAGAGAATGATTATTTGCAGACTGCTGGTGCGGAAAAAATAATTAAGAAAATGCAAAAGGAAACTTCTTTTGTACCATTGCCAGTGCACATTCCTGGTCAAAAGATAATGCAGGAAATGCTCGACGAAGAAGTTTGTAAAATTTGTGGTCGTCCAGCTAAAATGCATAGTGAACCATGGAATTATATGCTTCAGCGCTTAGAAGAATATAAGAATTCTTTGAAAGTTGATGAAGAAGAGGATGTAAAACCATATTATCAGAATGAATATATCGTTGAGTTACAAAAGAGAGATACGATTCTAAATGATAATCTTGCTGAAATTACCAAACTTCGTCATCATATACAAAAGGTGATTTCTAACAATAATCGTTTGCATGATGAAGTCAAGAAAATTGACGCAAATTTGAATAATGAAATTGAAGCTAAAAAGCGCATCTTGGCACAGGCTGATGGATTAACAGAAGAACAGCTCTTGTCTCATTTAGAGAATATTTCCAATTGGATGGATTTAAAGAATAAGGCAGTAAGTCGATTGGAGGTATTGAAGGCGCAACGCATTAATCATCGTAAGACTCTTGAGGAGGCACAAGAAAGTTTGGGTAAATTGGCAGAAGGAACTTCTGCAGCTTTGTATGCAAAGATTGCTGCTCTTATTCGTCATATTTCTGTAGCATTCAAGTCTGCTAAGGAAACCAACAAGAAGCGTCTTCTTCATTCAATTGAAGATGAAGCGAATGTTTTCTTAGAGAGCTTGAATACTAATGATTTCAAGGGTACCATCCGTATTCTGGAAAAGGCAAATGGACAAGGAGAGGCTGTTCTTATGAATAGTGATAATACAAGAATCTTCAATCCTAATACCGCTTTAAGAACAACTTACTTGATGTCGGTATTGTTTGCTATTGGCAAGTTAGCAACTCAAAGAAGTGAAACGGGGTTTCCTTTGATATTTGATGCGCCAACTTCTTCTTTTACAGATGCTAAGGAGACAGAGTTCTTCAATGTGATTAGCAATTTGGACAAGCAAGTTGTTATTGTGACAAAGAGCTTCTTGAAGGAAAGCTTTGATGGCAATTTAGTCCTTGACCAGAACAAGGTTAATGAAGTTTCTGGTAGAGTGTTCCGAATTGAAAAGAAGAAACCTTTCGATGATAAGGATCTAGCAACAATCCAAACAGTTATAACAAAAGTAAAATAACAATGGCAGAGGTTTTAAATAATATAGAGAAACTTGTTGATAAAAACGAGAAACTCATAGATATATGGGGACGTAGAAATCCCAAATTTGAAATAAAATACGAAAAGACCGTAATGAGAGCAATCTCGGATTATGGTGTTGGTGCATCTGAGAATACTAGTGCAAGAGGCAAAGTGTTTGGCTCTGGATATGAGCCTTATATCATGGCGTTTTTTATCGGTTTGTATGCTGGTAAGAAACTGTCATTATCAGAAGAAACAAAGGGCTTGGGACAGAATTTGGTCTTTTGGGGTACTGCTGAAGCACGAAAAGGGCGCAAAGCTTATCCTGCGTTGCGTTCTTATATATTTATGGCTCTTGTGGCAAAGACAGACGTAGATTGGATAGCCTTGGATAAAGGTGAAATAAAGCCTAGTACAGTTGTTTCTCAATTGATAACTACAATGGAAGAGTATGCTAATTATGGCTTCTCTGTCATGGAGGATAAATTAAAGGAAGATAAGGGATATTTCTTCTCTCATCGTTCCTTCTTGGATATGTTTTTACAGTTAACCTCCAAAAAGGTTGATGAAGAACATGATGAAGAGGAGCCAGAAGAATTATAAAGTAATATAGAAAGGGAAAATATGGACTATGTAGAGGCTTTTGAAAATTTAAAGCCGAATGAGAAATATGGCCGTAAAACTCCACATAAGGCGGTTCTTTTGCTTACCATTATAGAAATGTGTGAATCGGATGAGATTTATTCTAATGAAATTAGATATAATCAGCAGCTGATAGATACTTTTCATAAGGTATGGAAAAGAACCCTGCCTGATGACGATTCTTTATTTGTGGATGCGTATTTCCCATTCTGGACTATGCAAAATGAAGATTTTTGGCATCTTGTTCCCTATCGTGGCAAAGAAGAGAACTTGACTCTGCTGAAAGAAAGACAGGTTAGACCTTCTGAGAGTAAAATCAAGGAATGCGTTGATTACGTGGAACTTGATGAGGATTTGTTTTTCCTTATGACTTTACCGTCAGGACGTTCTTCTTTGAAGCGTGCTTTATTGGAGAACTATTCTGCTCTTACTGAAGAGAAAATAGGTGAATTGGCAACTAGTAAAGACAATGCCATAGATAAGTCTATAGAGGCTTTGGCTGAGTACCAAAAGATTTTGTCATCTGAAAATGAACCCAAAAATAATCTTGTGGCAGAGTCGTGTGATGAGGAAAAGCAGAACCTTTTTTATGCTTTAGATGAAGATGTACAAATTCAATTAAACATTGAATACTATACTTTCCTCAAGGAACATAAGGCTGAGAGAGAAATGTTCAGATCATTATGTCCAACGGTCTTTGATTTATATGATAAAATCTCGGCTCATCCTGTAAAGCAGGAAGATATAACAAGTTCTTTGCTGTATCTATATGAGAACTTCTTGATGGATTTAAAAGTAAATCTTTTAGGTGTGGATGCTACATTAAGTTTGGTAGATTGTATTGAAAATGCTATCAACCAGCTTGATGCTCATGAGCATCAAGAGAAAGTATTCATCTCGTCGAATATTAGAATAGAAGATGATACTGTAAAAATAGAAAACTCTTCTGTTGATTCAACGCTTCCTGATGATTCTGTATCTTCTGACGATGACGAATCTTCTGCTGTGAATTGTAGAAGAAAGGATTTGCCATGGACCGAGAATGAAGAAGAATTACTTTTGCTTTGTTCTGAAAAGGGAAAAAGTATAGAGGATATTGCTAGTATTCTAGGGAGACCACAGAACTCAATTAAGTTGCGTCTCGCCAATTTAGGAAAGATAAAGTATGATTTTACACAAAGTGAAAATGCTGAAAGTTCTAAAAATACTGATCAGGATTTGTCAACTCTTGATTATTATGTCGAGAACATGGAGAGGCTGTGCTTTATCTTGAACAGAAATGGTGAACGTGTCTATTCTACAGATGGAAAATTAAAGATTCTGCATGGTAAGCTCTATCGTTTCAATTACAAAGATGATATTTGTTTCACAGTTAAGGACATGGTGTGTACAAATGGGGTTTGGGATAAGGGCGAGAAAACAATAGTTGCTTATATGCAAACTGATTTGTTCCCGTTATTGGATAGAACCCATTATCTGGACCAAATTGAGGATATTAAAGAAGGTAGTTGTATGCAGCAAAATCAAATACGTGTTGATGGAAAATGGTATGATTTTGATGGTAATTTAATTGGTAGAGCAACAGAACAACTCCCTGATATATTGGGAAATGTTGAATGTGAAGGAATCCTGGTTCAAAATGCAGGGAAAGATTTTGTACCCAAAGAAGGTCTTGAACTTATCACCACAAAGTTATGCAGTTCTTACGATTATCTTTGGCTGATGGCCATTGTTGATTTGGTGAATTTTAACCAACATGCCTGTGTGTTCGATTTCGATGAAATTGCATGTATGATGATAGCTGAGGCTTGGAGGCTGTTGGACAAATATCCTCATCTTAAGACGAATAACGAGTCTTTGGTTAAGTGTATTGAGTTCTTAATCAATGAATCTGAGGATAACATGGAGCAAAAATTAGGTTGGACTACTCCCAAATCTCAGGTGTTTAGTGCTATCAAGGACTATTCGATGAGTGGTATCTTTGAGGACTTAGTAGATGAGCTTGTAGAGGAATCTCCTGCTAATGTTCTGAGATTATGGTTGGATGATAAGGATGAGCGAGATTTAGTGTTGCATTCTGCCAATTATGTAAATAGGTGCTTGTATTCTTTGCATCTCAAGAAATTTGATTCCTTCATAGAAGTTAATCCTATATGGAAGAAGTATTTGGTGAGTGAGCAGTCTAATCTATTGTCTTTCATACAAGATAGTTTAGTTACATTCCTTCATAGTTAACTACCGATGATTGAGGATATGAAATAATAGGGTGGGGTATCAGTGAACCTTCTCCCTTTCTTTGACGATAGCTGACGATAGCGCTGTATCGGTACCAAGCGTAGCGGTGTAATCGGTACTACGCTATCGTCACGTCATAAGGATTCCATCCACGCAATTGCATCTTGTGCAGTGTTGAAGCATAGTGTTTCACCACTTTTATGTTCTTCTCTCGTCTTGTCTGGCTTAGCCTGCAAGTCGGGAGTTATCTTATTTGTTGTATTCATCTCTTGTTTTTTAATTCCCCACATATCATTCTGTATTCGAATCGCTAATTTTGGAACAGCAAATGAACTTTACCTTCATTTACTGTTCCAAATTTGACGGTTTAACCTATATGATTGTGGAAGGTGGTTAAATTATCACTTGATTTGTATATTCTTTAATCGATATTACTGATCTGCTCAAGTGAAAGGCCTGTATATTTCATTACAAGCTCTTTCGACATTCCATCAGCAAGCATACGCTGTGCTGCATTTATATTTGCCTGATTAGAGCCTTCAGCTCTTCCTTCAGCCAAACCTTTTGCCATACCTTCAGCTCTGGCTTCTGATTCTGCGGCTGCCATGCATGCCAAATTATCGCGAGCAATCCAGAGACTGTTCTCGTAGGCTTCCCATTCTTTCTTCGAGAGTCTGTGACTGTCGGCATATTCCTCAAGCTTCTCGAAAATCTTCTTTTGTGCCGTCCAAGGCATTCTTGTTAATGCTTCCATATGAGTCAATACATAAATCCATTTATCAAAATCACTCTCACATTCCGCTGGCTCTTTTTTGAAAAGAGGCAGGGCCAAGTAGATGAAGCGAAGCTTGTTGGAAGCTTGCTCCTTGCTCTCCTTATCTGCCAATATGATGTCTGTTCTGAACTTGTTTACTTCGCCAGCCTTTGGCATATAGTTCATGAAACAAACTGTGTATATCGGCAGAAACTTATAGGCATCCTGATTCTCTGTCTTGCCCTTATCTACCTGTTCCAGAATACTTCTACAGGCATAGCAGATGGAGCGATCCAGAAAATTGGGTTGCCACTTGTTCTGCATTTCCAGGATGAATCGCTCGCCAGTGTCGGTTTCGCAGAAAACATCGTAGATAATGCCTCGCTGATCTTTGGTCTGTGGCAATTGCTCTTTGTCTTTGAACACTACATCCTTGACGTGGAGCTCGCCCTCCAACAAATCGTTGAGAAAGCTTATCAGCAAATCCTTGCTGAATTCTTGACCGAAGAGGCGCTTGAAGCCCCAATCGGTAAAGGGGTTGATGTACTTTGCCATCTTGTTAGATTTTAATTGTTCTTAAATCTGATGACAAAGATACGTTGTTTTTTTGTAAACTCCAAATATTTAATCGATTTTAGCATAAATATCTGAAAAATAATTAATATGCTATTGGAAGACAACTTGTGCCGTTCATCCATTGACTTACTTCTTCTTCCGTTTTACCAAGAGCCTTCGCTAAATCACATAGTTGCATATTTCGTTCCTGTAATAGTTCAAAGATGCTGTTGGCAATAGCAACGCATAAGTCAACTTGTTTATTTGTGTCCGCAGGAGTTGACTTGCGGATTTCATCCATCAGTTTATTTGTTTTCATATAAAATCCTCCTTATTATTTTCCTTTTGGAAATATCTTCTGCACCATAAAAGAAGTTATGATTGCTAGAATCATAATCTAGTAAAGTAATTGTTAATATCATCATGCGACTTCAAAGTGGTACATAGCCCGCTATGAATTTCTTCTCTCGCCTTGTCGAGCTTAGCCTGCAAGTCGGGAGTTATCTTATTTACAGATGTGCTCATATCCTTTGTTTTAATTATTATTTGGGGCAAAGATAATAAAAAGTAATGAGAAATGAGGTGATTCTTATGATTTTTAACACTGATAATCAAAAATATAGTAGCTCCGCAAAAGATTCCTTCACAAAATTTGTGAATATCGAATTAAAATATTATCTTTGCAGCATCAACTCTTATAAATAATGTAGTTATGAGCAACGATAAAACAACAATAATGGAAATGCGGGCAAACGAGATGACTCCGGCTTTTCCTACGCATCCTGGGGATGTTCTGAAGGATGAAATAGAATACCGTGGAATCTCGCAGCGCCAATTGGCGGAGGAAATGGGGATTGCTTATTCTGCTCTGAACGAAATACTGAATGCTCGTCGCCCGGTAACGGAAAAAACGGCCCTGCTCTTTGAGGCAGCACTTGGAGTGAATGCTGAGCCTTTGTTGAAAATGCAGATGAGATATAATCTGCAATCTACTAAAAGTGATTCTACTTTTATGGCCAGATTGGCAAAAGTAAGAAGGGTGGCTGCAGCCTTGTAAAAAATAGAAGATATGAATAGTGATAATATAGATTTTGTGACTTATTGCATTGGCAACTTGTCTCGCAGGTTGGGATTGAATGCTCGTGATGTATATCAGCGTCTTAAGACTTCTGGTATACTTGCTGATTATATTGTCCCAAGCTATGATGTGCTCCATACTTTCAGCAAGGAGTATCTGATGGAAGATCTTACTGATTTTATGAAAGAGAAAGGAGTGTTAGCCTCATGAAAGTTTATCATGCTTCAATGGTGAGAGTAGAACATCCTGATGTTTTTCACTCACGTAAGTTTTTGGATTTTGGTCAAGGTTTCTATGTTACGACTTTACGAGAACAAGCGATTAAATATGCTCAGCGCTTTCTTCGTAGAGGAAAAGATGCTTGGCTCAATGTCTATGAATTAGACGAACAGCTAATGGTCTCTTCTTATGCTCTAAAGGAGTTTAAAAAATATGATGAGGAATGGCTGGATTTTGTTGTTGCTTGCCGCAAGGGAAATGTTGTTGGTGATTATGATATTATCCAAGGTGGTATTGCTAATGATAAGGTGTTTCGTACCGTTGATTTGTTTTTTGCAGGAGATATAACAAAGGAAGAAGCTTTGCGTCGGCTCTTGTTCGAAATTCCTAATAATCAACTGTGTGTTCGTTCGCAAAAGTTATTGGATAATTGTTTAGTTTTTAAAGAAAGTATAAGATTATGACAAACAATACAGTTCTGCATGATGAAGGGTGGCATGCTATATTGGAGGCAAAGTTTGCTAGAATCATATCTGAAATTAGTAAGATGTATAACGTGTCACTAGATGATGCGATGGATATGTTTTATAATTCAGAAACAATGCAATTGATGGAAGAGGGGGTTGCTGACCTTCATTGCCTAAGCGAAAAATACCTGGCAGAGGAGGTTTGGAGAGAGAAACATTCATGATGATTTTCTTTGCAGCATCAAAAATAAAGCTAACCTTTATGGCCAGATTGGCAAAAGTAAGGAGGGTGGCTGCAGCCTTGTAAAAACAAGGCTGCGGATTCTTATTCCAGTCCCCACATATCATTCAGCATTCTGATGGCTGACTCCGAGCGGAAGACATGGTTGCGGAAGGTGATGATGCCTTCGGGAGCAAGGTGGGCTTCGAAGGAATTAACCAGGAAATCTGATTCGAGAAGAATGCGATGGTCGAGACTGGTTACATCCTTATAAGTATGGTGATGGGCTATGAGCCAGCAGATTCTTTCTGTCTGCGCGGCTGTGAATCCATCAACTTCTGACAGTACTTTTCTTGCCTCGTCAGGACCCAGTTCTTCCTGGTGCTTGCCATCGCAGTTGCCGTATCTGGCTTCTGAAACGTGAATGCCTACATCGTGAAGAATGGCTGCTGCTTCGAGCACGAAGAGTTCTTCCTCGTTCATTCCCTCTGCTATTGCAATCATACGGGCAAAATCGTGCACCTTTACGAAATGCTGGATGCGTGGCGCATCGCCACCATCGTATTTTATCATTGCCATCATCAGATTGGCGAGTATCAATTCCTTGTTTGTCATAATCTTATGTTTTTTAAACCTGATGGATGTAATCCAGAATCTGCTCTGCATGAATCTTGGTCTTGATCTCCTTTGGAGTGAATATCTTCTCGATGACGCCTTCTTCGTTGACGAGATAGGTAGTGCGGAGGATTCCGATGGTCTTTCTGCCGCAGGTTACCTTCTCGCCCCAGCAGCCGAGTTCCTGCAGCAGGGTGGTTTCTGTATCGGCAATAAGTGGGAACTGCAGGCCCTTGGCTTCTGCAAACTTTTTCTGCAGCGCCTGCTTGTCCTTGCTCACGCCGATAATCTCGTAACCGGCTGCTGCCAGTTCCTCCTTATGAGCCTGCAGGGAGCAGGCTTCGGCAGTGCATCCGCTGGTGTTAGCCTTCGGATAACTGTAGAGCACGAGCTTGCGACCACGATAGTCGCTTGCCTTGATTTCACGTCCGTCCTGGTCAATGCCAAGAATCTCTGGTATTTTATCTCCTACATTCATAATTGTTTGTTATTTAAAAAGTTATACTATTATTCTATTTATCATTTCTTCCTTTTCACCCCTCTTACCGCCTCACTTTCCAATGGATTCTCGGGCCAGAAGTGCTTGGGGTAGCGGCGCTTCAGCTCCTTGCGCACCTCGAAGTAGGTGGATTGCCAGAAGCTGGCGAGATCCTGCGTAAGCTGCACGGGTTTGAAACCCGGAGAGAGCAACTCCAGCAGCAGAGGCTGCCTGCCATCATCAACAGCAGGCGTCTGAGTCATTCCGAAGCATTCCTGCAGACGGACACTGAGGATGGGTGCCTCGGCTCCCTGACGATAGTCGATGCGGATATGACTGCCCGATGGAACCACGATGTGGGTGGGTGCGAGGCGGTCTATCTCCTGCTGCTGCCCGTATGGAATCTGTGCCCAGAGTATTTCCGGGAGATTGAGCTTCCTGAGTTCAGTGGTGCTCGTCTTGAGCTTTCCGCCCTGGTCTAGATAGAAGGGCAACCATTCGCCGGCTGTCTCCATCAGGTGTGCGGTGGACAGATCGGGCAACTCCATTTCCGGGTGCCACGCTCTTACCTGCGCCACCCTGCGCTGCAACCGCTGAACGTCTTCGTTCCAATCCAGCATGCTGAGTCCTTCCTTCCGGATGGCGGTGCAGAGAATATGGATAATCTGCAGATTGTCGGCATCCTGGATCGGTTTGCTATCTACCACCAGGGTTCCGATGCGCCGCTCTCTCTGCATCCTGATCATTCCCGCCTTACTGTCCCACGAGATGTTGTCGAACTCGTGGGTAGAGAGGTCGTTGACATTTACTGGAGCCGAGAGAAACACCCTGCCTGCCTTTCCTGAAGATGGAAGTGGGGTGGAAGCATTCGTGCCCGACGGCTGGGCTGATACATTGAGCGAGGCGATGGCGAGCCATTGCTGCGCCGACATCGCATCGCTTGAATCGATGAAGATTGTCTTGCCGTTCGACATTCTGAAATGGCCGATATTATCGATTGCCATGGCGATGCGCTCAGGATAGGCTAGGGCAATCAGTCTGCCCACTTCCTCTGCATCCACCGGCTTATTGTCTTCCTTTACCTTGAGCATCCTGCGGTATTCCTGGGCTATCTGGGCAATGCGCGCCCATCTGCCCAGACTGTTTTTCTGTCGCTGCGAACGGAGGATGGAGAGGCGCAGCGCCATATCCGAATCCTCTGAGTCGCTCATCGGGTCTTTCTCTTCCAGCAGGGCGGCAACGTCGCAGGCTAGAGCTTTGAGCGCAGAAGATTCTGAACTCATCATCATCTTGGCGATGCGCGGATGACAAGGCAATGTTGCCATCTTTCTGCCCAATGGGGTGATGCTGCCATCCGGTTCTATCGCTTCAAGAGAAAGGAGCAATTCCTTGGCATTGAGTAGGTTACTGTTTGATGGTGGAGTAAGCCAGAGCAGCGACTGGGGATTGTTCTCCCCGAAGGCTGCAATGTCGAGCACCATCGATGTAAGGTCGGCTTCCTCTATCTCCGGTCGGCGCTGGTTTTCCATCAGATGCTCTGAGGTCTGAGTCCACAATCGGTAGCAGATTCCTTCAGCCACTCGTCCGGCTCGTCCTCTTCTCTGGGTAGCCATATCCTTGCTGATGGTTACGGTTTCCAGGTGGCTCAATCCTGTGCGGGCGTCGTAAACCAGTTTTCTGCAAAGTCCGGAATCCACTACGATTCTCACGCCTTCGATGGTAAGTGAGGTTTCTGCGATAGGCGTGGCGAGCACGATTTTCCTTTCTCCCTCATGGGATGGGGCGATGGCAAGGCGCTGCTTCTCGGGTGGAAGATTGCCGTAGAGCGGATAAACCTGCGGAACGGAAAGTTCAGATGAAGCAGAAGAAGATGATGAAGCTGAAGAAGATGATGAAGCTTCTGCTGCCCTGCTGAGGCTTGCGTCCAAAATCTCCTTGCATTTCAGAATCTCTGACTGTCCCGGAAGGAAAGCCAGAATATCGCCCTCGTGCTTATCGGCAGCCTTGAGGATGGTAGCCGCCACCTCTTTATATATATCGTATCGCGCAATGTCGGTCTCAGAATAAATGGTCTCTACTGGGAACATCCGACCTTCGCTCTCTATCAGTGGGGCTTGTAATGCTTCGCAGATGGCAGAAGCATCGATGGTTGCCGACATGATGATGATCTTCAAATCTGGTCGGATAATCTCCTGCGCCTGTCGGGTGAGGGCAAGCGCCAGGTCGGAATTGATGCTCCGCTCGTGAAACTCATCAAAAATCACGGCGCTCACTCCTTCGAGCGTGGCGTCGTGGATGAGCATTCGGGTAAGTATTCCCTCGGTGAGCACCTCGATGCGGGTTTCTGAAGAAACCTTGTTCTCGAAGCGTACCCGATAACCCACGGTCTTGCCCACGGGTTCGCCCAAGATGCTTGCCATTCGTTCAGCTATCTGACGGGCTGCAAGTCGGCGCGGTTCCAGCATCAGAATCCTGCCCTGCGGGGTAGCCTCGAGGAGGGTGAGCGGAAGTACGGTGGATTTTCCGGCTCCCGGCGGAGCGGTGACAACGAGGTTGGCCGACTCCTTCAAGGTGCTGTTGATGGTGTCGGCTATCTGGAATGCTGGCAGATGACCAGCCTGCTGTTGGATTCTATCGTAATTCATACTGCAAAGATACACATTATTTTTGTGATGGGCAAATGATTAGAAAGGTAATGCATGAGAATGGCGAATCTTGTAGATTTTTTCCCTTATCTGGTTCCATTTGGCAAGGATCAGGTAGCCGGATACGACTGCCAGATAGAGAAGCATCAACTGAAGGAGCGACAGATGGAGATGGTCTATGCTGGCGCCCGGCAACAGACTGGTAAGCCGGAAGGCTGTGTTGGTGGCTTGCGTAATGCTGGCAAGTACTGCCGCAATGTGCTGCATCAGCCAGGTGCCGACGGAGGCAAGGCTGGAAATGTAGGTAAGGGGAGAAAGCAGCAGGAGCAGGGCACAAAGATAGAGGATGAGGGTGGCTGCCGGGATGGCGATGAAGCTGGTGAGCAGGGAGTAGCAGGATATTCTGCCGAAATAATAGACGATGAGCGGAAGCGTGCCTATCTGTGCCGCCAGGGATACGCTGAATAATCCCCAGAGGCAACGGGTGATCTTGCCGTGGGACTTGAGCAGGCCGAAGAGTGGAGGATAGAACATGAGGATGGAAGCCACGGCGAGAAAGGACATCTGGAAACTGATGTCGAAAAGATGGAAGGGATTTAGAAACAGCATGATGACATAGGCTAGGCTCAGGGTGTTGAGCGAAAGGTCGGGGCGCAGGGCTAGCAGGCAGAAGCTGTAGATGCTGAGCATGGAGGCTGATCTGACGGCACTGGGAGGTAAGCCGATAAAGACAACATACGCCCATACGGCAACGAGGGACAGGGCAATGGTGGGTCTGGAGCGGCGTTTTCCGCCCAGAAGAATCACGAAGAGCTGGAAGATAATGCCTATGTGCAAGCCGCTTACAGCCAGTACGTGACTTGTGCCGGAGATGGAAAAGCTCTCCTTGGTTTCCCGGTCGAGTGAACCCTTATCGCCCATCGCCATCGCAGAAATCACGGCGAAGTCCTGTCCGTCGATATGATAAGCATGCAGCTGCTGTTCCATCTGCTGGCGGAAGGAACGGCTTGCCAGGATGGTGCGGTCGATGGGGGAGAGTGACTGGTAGGTCATGATGCTGCCGGGCGCTTTCGCCTCATCGATATGATGGGAGGTGATGAAACCGCCCAGACAGAATAGGCAGAGCGACAGAAGGAGGCTCTGAAGAAGGACCAGCTGCTTGATTCTCCTGAAGAAAAGCCGGGAAAGCTGGCGGGATTCTACGAGCACATAGCAGCAGTCGGCTAAGGCTATGGCAATGATGGCTGCGATGAGCCAATAGCGCGTGGAGAAGTAATCATAGCCGTATCTGGCTGTGATGATGCTGAGTGATAGTATGAGGCTGAAGAACATCAGCGGTGTGACTGGGAGTCTTTTGTTTCTGTCCATTTTAGCCGTGTTTTCAGGTTTGCTTAAAAAGAAAAGCCCGACAAAAGGTTGGGATAGTCCAACTCTCTTATCGGGCTTCTCATATATATATATATAATAATGTATAAGTCTGCCTGGAAGCAGGAATACATCATTTTGGGAGATTACTCTCTCTTGAGATTACTTGCCGAATCCGAAGATACGCTTGATGAATTTCTTCACAGGATTATCGCTCTTCTGTGGATTGACAACAGGAGCGTACTTGCGAGGACCGGCATTCTCAGTACCCTTCTTCTGCTGGTTCTGCTGAGCGCCACCCTGCTTCTTCTGGGCAACGCCTCTGCCTCGGCCATTGTTTCCAGGACGAACATTGTTCTCATTGCCTGGGCGCTGGTTGCCGTTAGACTGCTGATGGCCCTGCTGCTTGCCGTTTTCATTGTTGCGCTGCTTATTGTTGTTGCGGCGCTTGTTGTTATTGCGATTCTTCTGCTCGCCATTCTCTCCATTGTTCTGAGGAGTCTTTTCCTGACGCTCGTTAGGCTTGTTTGGCTTGCGCTTGTGCGAAGTCTGGTCGCGGTCTTTCTGTCTTCGGCTCTTGGCGCTGGTCTTGCTCTTACCTTCGCCGTTATTATTGCTGCCGCGGTTGTTTCCGCCTTGCTTTCCGCCCTTGCCCTTTCGGCCGTTGTTGCGCTTTGAAGGCTTGTTGAGCTTGATGTATTCAGGACCTTCACCGCAACCTTCCGGCAGAGGCATCTTCTCTACCACCTTCTCCAGGAACTTTTCAATCTGCTGGAACCAGTACTGGTCTTCCTCGTTGACGAAGGTGATGGCTCTACCATCGCGGTTGGCACGGGCTGTACGGCCGATGCGGTGAACATAATCCTCAGTATCGTGAGGAACATCATAATTGATGACCATCTCAATATCATCAATATCGATTCCGCGAGCCACGATATCCGTAGCAACCAGCACGTCGAACTGACCGCTCTTGAACTTGAACATCACATCATCGCGCTCTGCCTGCTCCAGGTCGGAGTGCATTGCACCGCAGTTGATGCCGATTTGCTGAAGGGCAGCAGCCAACTGCTTCACCTTCATCTTGCTGCCGCTGAACACGATGACGCGCTTCATATCGCCCGCCTTGAAGATATCCTTGATGATGGTCATCTTCTGGGTCTCGTAACATACGTAAGCCTCCTGCTTGATCTTCTCGGCAGGCTTGCTTACGGCAAGCTTGATCTCTACTGGATCCTTGAGCAGGGTCTTGGCAAGTTCCTCAATTTTCTCAGGCATGGTGGCAGAGAACATGATGGTCTGGCAGGTCTTTGGCAACTTGGAAGCGATGGTGTTGATGTCTTCTGAGAAACCCATGTCGAGCATGCGGTCGGCCTCGTCGAGAATGAAGAAGCTTACCTTGCTCAGATCTACATTACCCAGGGAAATGTGGGTGATGAGGCGGCCTGGAGTAGCTATCACTACATCGGCGCCCATACGGAGACTCTTCAGCTCCTGATCGTAGCGGTTGCCGTCGTTGCCACCATAAACAGCCACGCTGCTCACATCCTGCAGGTAGTAGCCGAAGCCCTGCATGGCCTGGTCTATCTGCTGGGCCAACTCGCGGGTTGGCGACATGATGACGCAGTTGATGGCGTCTTTCGGATAGCCGCCATCATCAAGCTTGCTCAATACTGGGAGCAGATAGGCTGCTGTCTTACCCGTTCCGGTCTGTGCCACGCCCAATACGTCGTGACCTTCCAATATCTCAGGAATACATTTTTCCTGTACAGGGGTGCAAGTGTCGAAGCGCATGTCGTATAATGCGTCGAGCACGTTGTCATTCAAATCTAATTCGTCGAAATACATTCTTTTTCTTTCTTTTGTTGACTATCGAACCGGATGGATCTTCATCCGCTCCAATGGTCAAGGTTCTTTGTTTCAATGTTTAATTACCTCGGAGCCTTGCGGTAGCAGAAGTAGGCAACGAAGGCGAAGATGATGTTTGGCAACCAGGCGGCAAGTGCCGGAGGGAAGTTTGCCTGGATGGCAAAGGTTGCCGATACGGTTTGCAGCATGATGTAGCCGAAGCTCAGTGCAAGACCGATTCCCAAGGATAAGCCCATACCTCCCTTTCGCTTGCGCGATGAAAGCGACACACCGATAATGGTGAGGATGAAGGAGGTAAACGAGGCGGCGATGCGCTTGTGGTATTCTACCTGATACTGCACCACATTGCCCGAACCGCGGTTGATCTGCTTGGAAATATACTCCTTCAGTTCCGGGCTGGTGAAGGTTTCCTGCTGACCCTTGGAATAAACCAGGTCGGTAGGTTCCATCGTAATCAGCGTATCCTTCTGCGCTCCGCTGGTGATGTGCTCCTTCATACCTTTCAGCTGGCGCACCTTCCAGTTACTCAGCTTCCAGTGGTATTTGCTGTCGGAGATCGTATCATACTGAATCTCCATCGCCGTAAGGTGGCTTACGAGTTTCTTGTCCTGGAACTTGTCGAGACAGAATCCGTAACCTCGCTTCGAGTTGTTGTCGTAGTGCTGCATATAGGCAATCACGCCCTTATCTACCTGCAGCTGTACGTTTTCGGCAGAAGTATTCTTCTTCTTGTTCTTGTACATCGTCTCAAAGTTCTGGCGTACTACCGTGCCGTGAGGAATCACGTAGGCAGAGAGTACATAGCTCAAGGCTGAGAGCATGATGCAGGTGATGAGGTAAGGACGAAGGAGTCGCTTGAAGGAAACACCTGATGCCAGAATGGCGATGATTTCAGAGTTGCCTGCCAGCTTCGACGTGAAGAGGATGACTGCCACAAACACGAACAACGCACTGAAGAGGTTGGCGAAGTAAGGGATGAAGTTGGCATAATAATCGAAGATGATGGCCTTGGCTGGTGCATGATACTCCGTGAACTTCGCCAGGTTCTCATTGAAGTCGAACACGATGGAGATGGAGATGATCAGCGCAATCGAGAAGAAGTAGTAGCCTACGAACTTCTTGATAATGTACCAGTCTAACCGCTTGATGTATCTCAGTGGGTTGAGATACCTGAGCACCCTGAGGAATCGCAGCTTGTGCCCGATCCAGCCTAGAATGCGGGCTATGCGCTGCAAGATGGCTATGAGCCAGCCGAAGCGAGATTCGAAGGCTCTGCCCATCTTGAGTAGTCTGCGATGTTTTCTGATGTATTTATAATCTTTCATCATTTAATGTAAAATATGTATAGGAGCATCCTATAAAGTTCAAAGCTCAACGCTCAAGCTAGATTCGACGGCCGAGCTGATCGATGATAGAGCGTTTCCACTCTACGAAATCGCCCTGCTCGATATGATGGCGCGCATCTGTAACGAGACGGAGATAGAACGACAGGTTGTGGATGCTGGCAATCTGCATGGCAAGGAGCTCCTGGGCCTTGAAGAGATGATGCAGGTAGGCCTTGGTGGTTATCTGGTCGATGTCACAGCCGTCTGGATCCACCGGACTGAAATCCATCTCCCACTTCTTGTTGCGCATGTTCATCGTACCATTATAGGTAAAGAGCATCGCATTGCGGCCGTTGCGGGTCGGCATTACGCAGTCGAACATATCAACACCGCGCTCGATGGCTTCGAGCAGGTTCTGAGGAGTTCCTACGCCCATCAGGTAGCGAGGCTTGTCCTTTGGCAGAATCTCATTCACCACCTCGATCATCTCGTACATCACCTCGGTAGGCTCGCCTACGGCAAGACCGCCGATGGCATTTCCGTCGGCTCCCTTGTCGGCAATGTACTTGGCTGCTTCGCGGCGCAGCTCAGGGAAAGTACAGCCCTGGACGATAGGGAAGAGGCTCTGCTGATAACCGTAGAGAGGTTCTGTCTCATCGAAGCGCTTGATGCAGCGGTCGAGCCAGCGCTGGGTCATCTCCAGACTCTTCTTCGCATACATGAAGTCGCTCTGTCCGGGAGGACACTCATCGAAAGCCATCATGATGTCGGCACCGATGATGCGCTCTGTATCCATCACATTCTCTGGAGTGAAGAAGTGCTTGCTGCCATCGATGTGCGAACGGAACTCGCAGCCCTCTTCTCTGAGCTTGCGGATTCCGGTAAGCGAGAATACCTGGAAGCCGCCGCTGTCGGTGAGGATAGGACGGTCCCAGCCGTTAAACTTATGCAGTCCGCCTGCCGCCTTGATGACTTCGAGTCCCGGGCGCAGGTAGAGATGGTAGGTGTTTCCCAGGATGATTTGGGCCTTTACCTGCTGGCGCAATTCTTCGAAATGTACACCCTTTACGCTACCCACAGTTCCCACAGGCATGAAGATCGGAGTCTTGATCTGTCCGTGGTCGGTGGTGATGATGCCGGTGCGAGCATCGCTTGCCTTATCTGTTACTTGTAGTTCAAATTTCATTTCTTTTCTTTTTTGTCATTTTCTGGAATGGTGAAGTCGATAGGGTGCTTTACCTTCTCGTCGGTGAGGGCAAACTCCCAGACATCTGCTACATCTTCTACATAATGGAACTCTACGCCCTTGAGGTATTTCTCTGGAATGTCGAGGATGTTCTTCTTGTTTTCCTTGCAGATCACGATGTCTGTAATGCCGGCACGCTTGGCTGCCAGGATCTTCTCCTTGATGCCTCCCACTGGGAGCACCTTGCCGCGAAGGGTAATCTCGCCGGTCATGGCTATGTTCTTGCGAACCTTGCGCTGGGTGATGGCCGAAGCGATACTGGTGGCAATGGTAATACCTGCCGAAGGACCGTCCTTTGGCGTTGCACCTTCCGGTACGTGGATGTGGATGTTCCAGTTTTCAAAGATGCGGTAATCCACGCCCAGCAGGTCGATATGCGCCTTGATGTATTCCAGGGCGATGACTGCCGATTCCTTCATCACGTCTCCCAGATTACCGGTCAGGGTAAGCTTGCCCTGTCTTCCCTTGCTCAGCGAGGTTTCGATAAAGAGAATCTCGCCGCCCACAGAGGTCCATGCAAGTCCTGTTACTACTCCGGCATAATCGTTGCCCTGATAGATATCGCGGGTGAATGGTGCCGTGCCGAGAATCTCCTTCAGGTCTGCTGCGGTGATGGATGGCTTCTCCAACTCCTTGGAATAGGCGAGCTTGTAGGCCATCTTGCGCAGTCCCTTGTTGATCTGTTTCTTGAGCTGGCGCACGCCGCTTTCGCGGGTGTAGTGCTCGATGATGCCCTCGATGGCTGCCTTGTTGAAGCTTACCTTCGGGGTGAACTTGTCGAGACCTGTATTCTCCAATTCCTTCGGAATCAGGTGGCGCTTGGCAATCTCTATCTTCTCTTCCGTAATGTAGCCGCCTACTTCGATGAGCTCCATTCGGTCGAGCAAAGGACGTGGGATTGAGCTGATGTCATTGGCAGTTGCGATGAAGAGAACCTTAGAGAGATCGTAGTCCACATCCAGGTAATTGTCGTGGAAGGTGTTGTTCTGCTCTGGGTCGAGTACTTCAAGCAAGGCTGATGCTGGATCACCCTGGTGGTTGTTGGCTGAAACCTTGTCTATCTCGTCAAGGATGAAGACCGGGTTGCTGCTGCCTGCCTTGAGGATGTTCTTGACAATGCGGCCAGGCATGGCTCCGATGTAAGTGCGGCGGTGACCGCGAATCTCGGCTTCATCGTGCAGACCTCCCAGAGACATTCTCACGTATTTGCGCTTCATGGCCTTGGCAATGCTCTTGCCCAGACTGGTCTTGCCGACTCCCGGAGGACCATAGAGGCAGAGAATCGGACTCTGCATTCCACCCTTCAGCGATCTTACGGCAAGATATTCCAGGATGCGCTCCTTTACTTTCTCCATGCCGTAGTGGTCTTGGTTGAGAATCTTCTGGGCATGAGACAGGCTGAGGTCATCCTCGGTGTATTCGCCCCAAGGCAAATCTACCAGCGTCTGCAGATAGTTGAGCTGGATAGGGTAGTCTGGGCTCTGTGGATGGATGTTGTCGAGTTTGGCCAACTCTTTCTGGAAAACCTTCAGAGTAGCCTCGTTCCATTTCTTGGTCTTGGCCTTTTCGAGCAGTTCCTTCTTTTCCGGACTACTTTCGCCTTCGCCCAGCTCTTCCTTGATGTTCTTGATCTGCTGCTTCAGGTAATATTCCTTCTGCTGTTCGTCGAGATCAAACTGAGTCTTGTTTCTGATTTCATTTTGCAGGTAGAGCAGTTTCTGCTCCTTGTGCAAGGCCTTGAGCGCCTCTATCAGTCGTTCCGACAGTTTCTCCTGCTCCAGCATTTTGATCTTGTCTTCTGCCGTAAAAGGAAGGGATGTGCAGATGAAGTTGCATTTCACGAAGCGATTGGTAATCTCATTGATTGCATAGACAGCCTCGTTGGGAATGTTCTCATTGTACTGAATGAATTTGATAGATTCCTCGAAGAATGTTTGGGTCAATGCCTTGAACATAGGGTCCTTGGCTTCCTTTTCGGTAGGCCAGGTCTCTGGCAGACTTTCCACATCGGCAAGGTAGAATGGATCCTTATCTACAATCTGCTTCATCTTGCATCTGCCTAAACCCTGCACGATGATGGTCTTCTGATGTTCTTCATTTGGCATATTGATGACTCTCATCAACTTGGCAAATGTTCCGGTTTCGTACAAGTCTTCCTGGTTAGGTGAGTCAGTGTCCGCATGCTTCTGGCAAAAGATGCAGAATACTGTTTCTGGATTTTGCTCCAGCATATTTGCCAACTCCTTGCTCTCTGCCCTGCCTATCAGGATTGGGGTGAGCACGGATGGAAATACTACCAGGTCGCGAGTGCAGAGGGTAGGATAGATTCCTGCCTCCCTTTCTTGTATCAATACGGATGCATCGCCCTCAAAGTCGGCTATCATCTGGATTTGTGTATTTGAATTTCTGTTCATATTCTATTTGATAAACACTTTTTTGTGGTGTATATGAATTTCTGTTCCTGTTCTATTTTGATAAACACTTTTTGGAGTGCATATTCTCTTGAATATATATTTATAGGGTGCAAAGTTAATGAATTTTGCCGAGAATCCCATCGTTTTTTCCGAAAATCACCTCTTTATTATATATTATTATTAATATAGGCTACAAGACTGTAATAAAATGCTGATTTTTGCGTTACTATCTTAAAAGTAAAACTATGACAGGATTTAAATTCAAACAATTTGAGATTCATCAGGATCGTTGCGCCATGAAGGTGGGAACGGATGGTGTGCTGCTGGGAGCGTGGGCACCTGGCGGTAAACGCATTTTGGATATCGGGTCGGGTACCGGACTTATTTCGCTGATGATGGCGCAGCGCTTCCCTGAGGCGCAGGTGCTGGGTATTGATATGGACGGAGAGGCTTGTGAGGAGGCTGCAGAGAATGTGGCGGCAAGTCCCTTTGCCAATCGTGTCGGAATAGAGTGCTGCCGATTGCAGGACTATCACTCTGAGGAGACTTTTGATGCAATCGTAAGCAATCCTCCTTTCTTCTTGAATAGCCTGAAAAATCCAGACAGCAAACGTGCGATGGCCCGCCATACGGATAGTTTGCCTTTCAGGGATCTTTTCAGAGGTGCAAAAATACTACTGAGTGATGATGGCGTTTTTTCCGTGATTGTTCCTTCTGAGGTTCTTGGGGTGGTTGTGTCAGAACCTTGTATGCTAGGTTTTTATCTTATCCGGCAGTGTGGCGTTAAGACTGTAGAACGCAAACAGCCGAAACGTTATCTTCTGTCATTTGCAAAACATCGGTATAATGGAATGGAAAATACTATAAAAACAATGACCGATTCCGAGGGGAACCGGTCAGAGTGGTATGCGAAAATTACGGAAGAATTCTATATCAGGTAAGGGCTAGAGGTTCAGCTTTCTCTGTACGAGCTTGCTGATGGCTCCTACTCGTTTACTTTGGCGCTGGATGTCTTTGTGAATGTCATCGCGTACAACATTGATGTCATTGAAGAAATCGGCAAAGGCTGATTGGATGACG
The DNA here is from genome assembly GCA_900544825.1 of uncultured Prevotella sp. Lineage (GTDB taxonomy): Bacteria > Bacteroidota > Bacteroidia > Bacteroidales > Bacteroidaceae > Prevotella. The sequence goes on from UQWP01000049.1 coordinate 21,678, forward strand.
TTCGGCTTGCGCACACTCTTGTCTGCAAACGGATTTACAATCATCTTGATGCCTTTTTCTTCCATGTGCACATCTATGTCGGCGCCGGTCATCACAGGGTCGCCATCATAATGGATGACACCCGGCTTGCTGCGGGTGATATGGAGCTTCTTGCAACGGAAAGACTTGATCTTCGAGTTCTTGTCGAGGGTTTTGTTGAACATATCGAAACTAACCTGTGAGGCTTCGATGACATCAAACGGTTCCATGATGACCACATCCATCAGTCCATCGCTCATAGATGCCTGTGGGGCAATATAGGCGTTGTTGCCGTATTGGGAAGCGTTGGCACATGAGATGAGAAACGCTTTATATTGTTTTGTTCCTGTCTCATCCTCCAGAGTATATGTTTCAGGCTCATATTTCAAGCCTTCTCTCAGAATGTTCTCTGCATAACTGATCGGTCCACGCTTTCCGCTTTCTGCAAACTTCATGCTGACAAAGGCGTCGAAGCCCATTCCGCAAGTGCAGAAGAATGGGTATTCGTTGATGACTCCGTAGTCAAGGTCGTGTATTTCGCAGGCATTGATGATCTCGATGCTTTTCTTCAAGTTCATTGGCAACAGCAGGTGGCGCGCCAGGCCGTTTCCTGAGCCGCAAGGCAGAATGCCTAATGCTGAGTCTGAATGGACGAGGGAACGGGCCACCTCGTTCACGGTGCCATCGCCACCTACGGCAACCACGATGTCTGCGTGGTTGTCTCTGGCTTCGGCTGTCAGTTCAGAGGCGTGTCCTGGTCTTTCAGTCATTTTTATCTCGTACTCGAACTGCTCCTTGTCCAAAGTAGAATCTATCAAACTGGGAACCGCTGCTTTGCTGCTGGTTCCAGAAATCGGGTTCATGATGAAAACTATCTTTTTTTTCATATCTTAGTCAAGAAATTGTATTTTTAAACTGCAAAAGTAATAAAAATCCCTAAAATGGCAAGAAATATCTACTAAAAAAAGCATAAAAGTAAACTTTCTTAGGAAAAAAGCGGTTATATTAGTCTTTTTTTGTATCTTTGCACCCTGAAACTAGAAAATAAATTAAAATAGAAATAAAGTACACCTATTATAATGGGACAATTACAAGAAAGATACAAGAATTATCGTGTACCTCAGAAGTATATGGAAGCCGGTGTGTATCCATACTTCCGTGAGATCACAAGTAAGCAGATGACAGAGGTAACTGACATCGATGGTCATAAGATCCTGATGTTCGGTTCTAATGCTTACCAGGGTTTGACTAATGATCAGCGTGTTATCGATGCAGCTAAGGCTGCTCTCGACAAGTATGGCTCAGGCTGTGCTGGTAGCCGCTTCCTCAATGGTACACTCGATTTGCATGTGCAGCTCGAAAAAGAGCTTGCTGAGTTTATGGGCAAGGATGAGACATTGTGCTTCTCTACTGGTTTCTCTGTAAACCAGGGCGTGTTGGCATGTGTTGTAGGCCGCGGTGATTATATCATCTGTGACGACCGTGATCATGCCAGTATCGTAGATGGCCGTCGTCTTTCATTCGCTACCCAGCTTCACTACAAGCACAACGATATGGAAGATTTGGAGCGCGTGCTCTCTAAGCTTCCTGAGGATGCAGTCAAGCTCATCGTTGTGGATGGCGTGTTCTCTATGGAGGGCGATTTGGCTAACTTGCCAGAGATCGTGAAGCTGAAGCATAAGTACAACTGCTCTATCATGGTAGATGAGGCTCATGGCCTTGGCGTATTTGGTAAGCAGGGACGTGGTGTCTGCGATCATTTCGGCTTGACAGATGAGGTGGATCTTATCATGGGTACCTTCTCTAAGAGTCTGGCATCTATCGGTGGCTTCATCGCATCTGATAAGGATACTATCAATTTCCTTCGTCACAACTGCCGTACTTATATCTTCAGTGCATCTAACACTCCAGCTGCAACTGCTGCAGCTCTCGAGGCTCTCCATATCATCCAGAAGGAGCCTGAGCGTTTTGAGAATCTTTGGGATGTTACCAACTATGCTTTGAAGCGTTTCCGTGAGGAAGGTTTCGAGATTGGTGAGACTGAGAGTCCTATCATTCCTCTCTACGTTCGTGATGCAGAGAAGACATTCGTTGTTACCAAGCTGGCTTATGATGCAGGTGTGTTCATCAATCCTGTTATCCCACCAGCATGTGCTCCTCAGGACACATTGGTGCGTTTTGCTCTTATGGCTACTCATACAAGAGAGCAGGTAGAGAAGGCTGTTGAGATCTTGAAGAAGGTTTTCGTAGAGGAAGGCATCATCAAGGCGTAATAGCAAAACAATGCGGTTGCTGAAAATTCATCAATCGCCATATATAATAAGGTATAAGGGGGCAATTTCTTCGGAAGTTGCCCCTTTTTTAGGAAAAAACTGAATAAATGCATTTTTTTACAAAAAAAGTTGCTGAAAAATTTGGTGGAATAAGAAAAATGTTGTACCTTTGCACCCGCAATTCAGAAATGATGCTTACTGCAAAGAAGTAATTTCATTGTGAGAAGAAAGCGGGGTGTAGCGCAGCCCGGTAGCGCTCCTGTTTTGGGAACAGGTGGTCGCAGGTTCGAATCCTGTCGCCCCGACTTTTGAAAGCTAAGAAGAATCAAATCTTCTTAGCTTTCTTGCTTTATATACGTTTAATTTAAAATTTATACTATCATGATTATTACGATTGCGCGCCAATGTGGATGTGGCGCTGTTCGGGTAGGCAGATTGCTTGCAGAACATTATGGTATTCCGTTTTATACCCGTAAGAATTTGATGGAAATGGCTGAAGAGCGTGGTGTCTTGGATGAGATGGAGGCTTTCTTCGATGAAGATCCTGTAGATGAACTACTCTTTTCTATGTCTTCCCTGGGTGAGAACCAAAGATTGCTCACCGAAAAACCTCTTCGTGTCTTGGCTGATATGATAGGACTGGAGAATTGTGTCATTATCGGCCGTTGTGGAAATTACATCTTCCGTGAACGCAAAGACTTAGTGTCGGTGTTCCTCAAGGGCGATGAAAAGGCTCGTGTTGCAGAGATCCAGGAGGAGCAGGAGCTTTCTTATGCTGAGGCGGTTGAGTTTGTGGAACATGTAGATGATTGCCGTGTGGCTTATCATAGTTACTATACGGGTCTGACTTGGGGAAATGCCAACGATTATGACGTTTGTCTGGATACGGTTCGCTTAGGTGTGGAGAAAACGGCACAAGCGATTGTTTCCTATGTGGAAGCAGTTTTGTAAGTTAGGCTTATTGGTGATAATGATGCTTAATATTTAAAGTAATTTGTATTTAGGATGAAACTTTTAATTCAGTTTTTAATTATCATAGCGTTCTCTTTCGCTGGAGAATTGCTCCATTATCTGTTGCCATTGCCGATACCTGCCAGTATTTATGGTATTGTCTTGTTGTTCGCTGCATTGGAACTCAAGGTTATCAAGGTGAAGCATATAAGGGAAACCAGCAGCTTCCTTATTGCTGTAATGCCCGTGATGTTTATTCCGGCTGCTGTGGGACTCATCGACTCCTGGCATTCTATTGCCAGTGCATGGTTGCAGTATATTGTAGTGACTGTTGTCAGTACTTTTGTGGTGATGGCTGTTTCAGGATGGTTTACTCAGTTTGTTATCAAAAGAGGAAAGGAGGCAAAAAAATGATTTCATTGTTTCAAGATTCAGTCTTCTTCGGTGTTTTGATTAGTTTGGCAGCATACGCTATCGGATTGTTTTTGAAGATTAAGACAGGATGGTCTTTGATGAATCCATTGCTGATTTCCATCATTTTGGTAATTTGTACCTTGCTGATTACGGGAGTAGATTATAAGACTTACAATGCGGGTGCCAATATTATCAGTTATCTGCTTACCCCGGCTACCATCTGTCTGGCAGTTCCGCTTTATCAGCAGGTAGAATTGCTGAAGAAGAATTACCGTGCTGTGCTCATCGGTATCTTGTCGGGTGTCTTGGCAAGTCTCTGCTCTGTACTTCTTCTGGCCTTGGTGTTCCACTTCGATCATGCTGCCTATGTTACATTCTTGCCAAAATCCATCACCACAGCCATCGGTATTGGTGTTTCTGAGGAATTGGGTGGTCATGTTTCTGTAACGGTTGTCGTAATCATCATTACAGGTGTGATAGGCAATATCTTTGCAGAGAAGTTTCTCAAGCTGCTTTGTATCAAGGAACCTATTGCCAAGGGTATTGCCATCGGCTGTTCTGCTCACGCCCTGGGTACGGCTAAAGCTATGGAGATGGGTACCATTGAAGGTGCAATGAGTAGCTTGTCTATCGTGGTTTGTGGTGTGATGACCGTAATAGGTTCTTCTATCTTTGCTATGTTTATGTAGCAGGATGTTGGTTTGTATGGAAACAGCTAGCCAGAGAATGGTTAGAGTAATACAATATTTACTCCCTTTTTCCGTTTTATAGATATGAAACGGAAAAAGGGATTTTTTTATAATATCATGATCGCTTGTATGGCTTCTGTAGCGATGGCTGGGTGTGCTGATGAGGAGAGCTTTTCTTCGTCACGTTCTCATCTGCTTGCGTTTTCTGCAGATACGGTAAGCCTGGATACTACGTTCTCCAATGTGCCTACACCTACTCGAAGCTTTTGGGTGTATAATCATTCGGGAAAGTCGCTGCGTTGTTCTACTGTCAGACTGGAAAATGGTAACCAGACTGGATTTCGGGTGAATGTGGATGGTTCGTTCCTAGGGTCGACAGCCGGCTACCAGACTCAGAATATAGAGTTGAGAAAGGGCGATAGTATTCGTGTTTTCGTAGAACTTACTTCGCATCAGCAATATCAGAATACACCTCAGTTGGTGGAGGATAATCTGCTCTTTACATTGGAAAGTGGGGTGCTGCAGAAAGTAAACTTAAAAGCTTACTCCTGGGATGCTGTTTTATGCAAGAATCTTCGAATCAGGAAAGATACTACGATACAGAGCAGCCGTCCGGTTGTTGTATATGGCGGAATGGTTGTTGATAGTCTCGTAACACTGTCTGTTGGGGCTGGTACGCATTTCTATTTTCATGAGAATGCCGGACTTGATGTATATGGATCGTTGCGCATTTGGGGAGAGAAAGATAATGAGGTGATGATGCGGGGAGATCGTATGGATAATATGTTCGACTATCTTCCTTATGATCGGACGCCTGGTCGGTGGCAAGGTATTCATTTCATGCCTTCTTCATCGGATAATGTCATCAGCTATGCTGACATCCACAGTGCTTATCATGGTATTAGGATAGAATCTTGTTCGGATGTCACTCGTCAGAAGTTGCTTTTGCAGCATTCTACCATTCATAATTGTCAGGGATATGGTCTGGCTGTTGATTCGGCTAAGGTGCAGTTGTATAATTGTCAGTTATCCAACACTTTGAATCATACCCTTTATGCAAAGGGGGGTGATGTGGAAGTGAACGGATGCACCATAGCCCAGTTCTATCCTTTTGATGGACGTCGTGCCACAGCTATAGGTATTGTACCTCCAATTCTAAACTTGAAGGTCGTGAATTCTATAGTTACAGGATATCATGATGATGAGGTGGTATGGACTTCACCGAAGAACGGTGAAGTATGTAATTTCAGCTTCGATCATTGTGTACTTCGTACAGAAAAGATGAATACTGAAGATAGTTTGAAGTTTACGAATACCATATATGAGAACTTAAAGGATACGACTCGGTTTGGGGAGAAGCATTTCCGATTAGTTGATACGGATAATTTGAAGTATGATTTCAGGCTTCGCAAGGAATCGGCTGCCATAGGAGTGGCTGATGCTGCTACTTCATTTCCAACTGATCGACGGGGCGTTCTTCGTGATGAGAAACCGGATGCGGGCTGTTATGAGTTTGATGAATAACGTAAAATAGAAGAATAACATAAAAAACACGAATACCTCTGGAATTCGTGCTTTTGTTTGACTAGCATGTGTGTTGTCTAATGGGTGCAAGTCCCTAACGAGCCC
>UQWP01000050.1 GCA_900544825.1 uncultured Prevotella sp.
CCCTGATGTTGAATTTCTATGCAAAGATAATAAAAAAAAACAATATACAATGAAGAAGATGAATATGGCAGTAGCTGCTGCGGCACTCCTGCTGATGGCTTCCTGCGGCACTACCAAGAAGATGGAAGGAGCTGGAAAGGTGAATGCCAACGATAAGAAGACCGAGACAAAGGCGGAGCAGTCGGCTGCGCTCAGGAATCTGGCTTTTGTTCAGAAAGTATCAGATAATCAGGTTTATACCAATAATATTGTGGGCAATATGAATTTCAATCTGCAGGCTGCAGATAAGGATATTACCGTGCCGGGCAAGTTGAGTATGCGCAAGGATGAGGTAATCCGCATCCAGCTCTTCATCCCTATCCTGGGTACAGAGGTGGGAAGACTGGAATTCACCCCTAACTATGTGCTGATCATCGACCGCCTTCACAAGGAATACATCAAGGCAGATTATACCCAGGTGGATTTCCTGAAGAAGCAGGGCGTGAACTTCTATTCTCTCCAGGCGCTCTTCTGGAACCAGTTGCTCGTGCCTGGAACCAAGAAGGTGACAGATGCAGATTTGAAGAAGTTTTCTGCCAATCTGGATGCTGTAGGTGAGAATGTACCTGTGGCTCTGCAATATGGCAAACTGAACTATACCTGGACAGCCAACCGAAATTCGGGCAGAATCACCGAGGCGAATGTGGTGTATCAGGACAGAAGCTCCAGCGCAGCCAAGCTCAATCTGAAATACAGCAACTTCAAGAGCGTAGGCGTGAAGATGTTCCCTGCTACCCAGAATCTTACACTCTCTGCCATGGTGAACAACAAGCCTCAGGTAGTGAAGATCAACATCGACATGAAGAGCGTGAAGACCGACAGTAAATGGGAGGCACAGACCGAAGTGTCTGACAAATACAAGAAGGTGGCTCCTGAGGATGTACTCGGCAAACTGATGAGTATGTAGTGTTTGTCACGAAAGAAAACAATGAAATCATGTATTGAATAATGAAGCGAATTATATTTTTCTTATTGGCAATGATGTTCTCACTTGCTCCCTATGCACAGAAAACGGTGCATAAAAAGCCGGTGAAGAAAACCGCTGTTGCCAATCATAAACATCAGGCTCAAAGAAAACCGGTGGCTCGCCGTGCCAAGGCTTCATCCAAGTCTTCTGCCAGGGTTTCTACAAAGGCTCCTACCAAGGCAGAACGCCGTGCTGCTACCTATAGCAATGCTTCAATCAGAGGATTGCAGGGGCAGCGTGCCGATATTCAGCGAAGAATCAAGGAGCAGGAGCAGGCTTTGCGCAAGAACAAGGCTGACGTGAAGAAACGCCTGGAAGACCTGATGGCGCTGAATGGCGAAATCGACCAGAGTCAGAAGAAGATTGAAGGTATCGAGAAGGATATTCATCATATCGATGGAAACATCGGTATCCTGCAGGCGCAGTTGAAGACCCTTCAGCAGCAGTTGCAGGATAGAAAGAACAAGTATATCCGTTCTATGCGATATATGAGCCGACATCATACGGTGCAGGACAAACTGATGTTTATCTTCAGTGCCAAGAACCTGACCCAGATGTACCGCCGTCTCTCGTTCATTCGCCAGTACTCTTCTTACCAGAAGGTGCAGGGCGAGGCTGTAAAGGCTAAGCAGTTGCAGGTGAACGATAAGCACAAGCAGTTGCAGAACGTAAAGGGACATAAGAATACCTTATTATATAAGGGCAAGCAGGAGAAGACCGTGCTTGAAGGCAAGCAGACCCAGCAGCAGGAGATGGTACACGGACTGCAGAAGCAGCAGAAGACCATCCAGGCAGTCATCGCCGACCAGCGCCAGAAGGATGCTGCCATCAATGCTCAGATCGACCGCCTGATCCAGCAGGAAGTAGCCAAGGCCCGTGCCCGTGCTGCTGCTGAGGCTAAGCGCAAGGCTGCTGCAGCCGCTGCGGCTAAGAAACGTGCTGAGGAATTGGCTCGCAAGAAAGCTGCAGCCGAGGCTGCAGCAAGGGAGAATGCCCGCAGAATAGCTGAGGCTAAAGCCCGTGAGGCTGCTGCTGAGGCTGCAAGAAGAAAGGCTGCCGAGGAGGCTCGTGCTGCTGCCGAAGCTGCTAGAAAGGCGCAGGAAGAAGCTGCTGCCCAGGCTGAGGCGAAGGCTAAAGCAAAGGCGCAGGCTAAGGCCCGTGCTGCTGCCGAAGCTGCCCAGCGTGCTGCCGCAGAACAGGCGGCTCGTGAAGCTGCTGCCGAACAGGCGGCTAAGAAGGCGGAAGCTGACCGCAAGGCTGCTGAGCTGAAAGCCAAGGCGGATGAGGAGCGTCAGGCCCGTGAGATTGTTGCTGCCAAGAAGGAGGCGCAGGAGGCGGCTACCTTGAGTTCGGTAGATAGAATGTTGAGTGGTGGATTCGAGGCAAACCGTGGCAGATTGCCTATGCCTATCAGCGGCGGTTATCGCATCGTGAGCCACTTCGGACAGTATAATGTTCAGGGATTGAAGGGCGTTACCCTCGATAACAAGGGTATCAATATCCAGGGTAAGCCGGGTTGTGTGGCTCGCAGCATCTACGATGGTGAGGTGAGTGCCGTCTTCGGATACGGTGGTATGTGGAATGTCCTGGTTCGCCATGGTGCCTACATCTCTGTATATTGCAACCTGAAATCGGTCAGCGTACACAAGGGACAGAAGGTAAGTACCCGTCAGGCTTTGGGTAGTGTTGGCTCTGAAAACATCCTCCAGTTCCAGCTTAGAAAAGAGACTGCCAAGCTCAATCCAGAGGCTTGGCTGGGAAGATAAAATATAGGAGATTATCAAGGTTACCTATATAGACAGATAATAGAGGAAACCCTCTTAGATGGCAGCGCCATCTAAGAGGGTTTCGTATTTTGCAATGGCATCGCGGATTTCGCTGATGCGGATAAACTCGTTGGCAGAATGGGAGCGGGAAGATTCGCCCGGACCCAGCTTGAAGGATGGAAAATGCATCAGAGCCTGATCGCTGAGGGTAGGACTGCCGAATGGCTTCATTCCCATAGCTACACATTTCCTGATAAGAGGATGCTCCGGGTCGATGCGGGATGACTTCAGGCGGAAACTGTGAGCCTTTACCTCGCTCTTCAGGTGCTGGCGGATAAACTCGTAAACCTCCTCGTTATCGTAAAATTCGTTGGTGCGGATATCCACAAGCATTGTGCACTTATCCGGAATCACATTATGCTGGGTTCCGGCATTCACCACGGTGAGCGTCATCTTGGTAGGACCCAGGAATTCGCTTACCTTCTCGAATTTGTAATCACGAATCCAGCGCATATCATCCAGCGCCTCATAGATGGCATTCACTCCTTCATTTCTTGCCGCATGGCCACTCTTGCCGTGAGCAATCACATCCAGCACCATCAGTCCCTTTTCTGCTACGGCAGGATTCATGCCTGTAGGTTCTCCCACAATAGCAAGATCGATGTGTGGAAGCAGGGGCAGGGCACGCGTAATGCCATCCTTTCCCGAAACCTCTTCTTCGGCAGAAGCCAGATAAATCAGGTTGTAGCTCTGCGGCTTCTCCGTCAGCATTCTGAAAATCTGGAGAAGAGAACACAAACCGCCACCGCAGTCGTTGCTGCCCAAACCATAAAGCACGCCATCTTCTACATCTGGAGAAAAAGGATCACGGCTCCACGAAGCCACGGGCTTCACCGTGTCGATATGGGCATTGAGCAGCAGGGTAGGACGGCTCTCATCGTAGTGAGGGTCGATAATCCAGAGGTTGTTTGCCTCGCGCTGCGGTTCGAAACCATAGCTGCGGATGGTCTGCTCCATGATGTCGGCAGCATCTTTTTCGCTGCGGCTTATCGATGGGGTGGCAATCAGCTTTTTAAGCAGTTCCATCGCGTCGCTAACATATTGTTCCTGTGTCATCATAATCTCTCTATTTTTTGATTTTTCTGCAAAGTTACGAAAAAAAGAGCATATAAAGTGGAAAAACCAACATTTTATTTTGTGTTCTTAACAAATTCTATTATCTTTGCACCAATATTATAATACTAAGCTTATGCAAATTAATAGTCATCTTTCGGTTCTGGTTCATGACCTCGCTAAGAAGTGGGGAGATAAGCCTGCGCTTACCTTCAGAAAGTTTGGTAGTGACCAGTGGCAAACGGTTTCATTCAATCAGTTTTCCCTAAGAGTGAAACAAGTGAGCAATGCCCTTCTCAATCTTGGGGCTAAACCACAAGACAAAATCGCTGTCTTCTCACAGAACTGCGTGCATTATTTGTACACAGACTTCGGTGCATACGGAATCAGAGTAATCTCTATTCCTTTTTATGCCAACAGCAGTGAGCAGCAGATTCAATATATGATCAATGATGCCCAGATTCGCTTCCTCTTCGTAGGCGAACAGGAGCAGTATGACAAGGCTCATCGTATCTTTGCCCTCTGCCCATCCCTGGAGCGCATCATCATCTTCGATTCCAGTGTGCGCATCAGTACCCATGACCCTGCAGCCCTCTATTACAAGGACTTCCTGAAGTTGGGTGAGAATCTTCCACGCCAGACCGAAGTGGAGGAACTCTACAAGCAGGCTAGTATGGACGATTTGGCTAACATCCTCTATACCAGTGGAACTACCGGCGACAGCAAGGGCGTGATGCTGACCTATAGTCAGTATGCAGCCGCATTGAAGGCCAACAATGAGTGCGTGCCAGTTACCGAAAAGGATCGTGTCATTGATTTCCTTCCATTCACCCATATCTTCGAGCGTGGATGGGCATATCTCTGTTTGAGCGAGGGTGCCCAGCTCATCATCAATACTTATCCTCAGGAGATTCAGGAGAGTATGCGAGAGATGCATCCTACCTGTATGAGTAGTGTGCCTCGTTTCTGGGAGAAGGTGTATATTGCCGTGAAGGCTAAGATGGATGATGCCGGTCCTATCCAGAAGAAGCTCTTCTACCATGCTCTGGCAGTGGGTAAGAAGCGCAATATCGAGTATATTGCCAACTGCAAGCGCCCTCCTTTGGCTCTGGAGTTGGAGTATAAGATTATCAACAAGACCATTTTGAGCATCGTGCGCAAGCAGTTGGGCTTGGATAATCCTAATATCTTCCCTACGGCTGGTGCGTATGTAAGTCCGCAGGTGGAGGAGTTCGTTCATTCCATCGGTATCAATATGGTAGTGGGTTATGGCTTGACAGAGAGTCTTGCTACCGTATCTTGCGATCATCCTGACAAGAAGCGCAGTCTGGGTTCTGTGGGCCGTCCTATCTCCAGCATCCAGATCAAGATAGGTGAGGATAACGAGGTGCTCCTCAAGGGTCCTACCATCACTCCGGGATATTATCATCGCGATACCACCAATGCCAAGGCATTTGATAAGGACGGATTCTTCCATACCGGTGATGCAGGCTATCTGAAGGATGGCGAGCTTTACCTCACCGAGCGTATCAAGGACCTGTTCAAGACATCGAATGGTAAATATATCGCTCCGCAGCAGGTAGAGTCGTTGCTCCTGGTGGATAAGTTCATCGATCAGGTGGCAGTCATCGCCGACCAGCGCAAGTTCGTATCAGCCCTCGTTGTACCTGAGTTCCGCCTCGTAGAGGATTGGGCTCGTGAGCATCATATCGCCTTCGCCTGCCGTGAGGACCTGTGTGCCAACGAGAAGGTGCAGAAGATGTTGATGGACCGCATCCAGATTCTTCAGCAGCACCTGGCTTATTATGAGCAGATCAAGCGTATCACCCTCCTGGCTCACCACTTCTCTATGGAGTCGGGCGAGCTGACCAATACCTTGAAGATTCGCCGCCCTATCATCAACAAAAACTACAAGGCGGAGATTGACAAGATGTATGAGGAGTAATCATAAAGTTCAAAGTTCAAAATTCAAAGTTCAAAGTTAATGATTACAGCTGACCAGTTGAAAGATGTGATGGACAGAGCCGATGCTCTCCATCACTATCTCAATATCGACCAGAAGAAAGTAGAATTCGAGGAGGAGCAGCTCCGCACCCAGGCTCCTGACTTTTGGGAAGACCCAAAGTATGCGCAGGAGCAGATGAAGAAGGTGAAGAGCATCCAGAAATGGCTCGATGGCTATAAGACCGTGCGCCTTTATGCCGATGAACTAAAGCTCGCCTTCGATTTCTATAAGGATGAAATGGTGACCGAGGAAGAGGTGGATGCCGATTACAGCAAGGCTATCAAGGCCATCGAAGACCTGGAGTTGAAGAACATGCTTCGACAGAAGGAAGATCCGATGGACTGCGTGCTCAAGATCAATTCCGGTGCCGGTGGTACGGAAAGTCAGGATTGGGCGCAGATGTTGATGCGTATGTATATGCGCTGGGCTGAGGCTCATGGCTACAAGGTAACCATCACCGATATGCAGGAAGGCGATGAGGCTGGCATCAAGAGCGTGACGATGACCATCGAGGGCGGCGAGTTCGCCTATGGTTATCTGAAGAGCGAGAATGGTGTCCATCGTCTGGTGCGTGTTTCACCTTTCAATGCTCAGGGCAAGCGAATGACCAGTTTTGCCAGTGTCTTCGTTACTCCGCTGGTGGATGATACCATCGAGGTGTATGTAGATCCTGCCAAGCTCTCCTGGGATACTTTCCGTTCGAGTGGTGCCGGTGGTCAGAATGTAAATAAGGTGGAGTCGGGTGTCCGTCTGCGTTATTGGTACACAGATCCTGATACGGGCGAGGAGGAGGAAATCCTCATCGAGAATACCGAGACCCGCGACCAGCCGAAGAACCGTGCCAAGGCATTGTTGCTCTTGAAGAGTCAACTCTACGACCGCGCCATGAAGAAGCGCCTCGAAGCCAAGGCGAAGATTGAGGCTGGCAAGAAGAAGATAGAGTGGGGAAGCCAGATTAGAAGCTATGTCTTCGACGACCGTCGTGTGAAAGACCATCGTACCAACTATCAGACCTCTGATGTAGATGGCGTGATGGACGGCAAGATCGATGATTTCATCAAGGCATACCTGATGGAGTTCCCTACTACCGACGACGAACAATAGAATTATAACAACCTAAAAATACGATAACTATGAGTGGAAATAAAGATTTAAGAAGAGCCAAGCATGAGGCTTATCAGAAGAAGCAGGCAGCCAAGGGCGAAAAAGTAGTGAAGTGGATTTTTATCTCTTTGATAGCACTGGGTGCTCTCTTTGCCATCTATGCAGCTTCGATTGCATAATAGCTTCTATCGCATAATAAGCTTCTATTGCATAAAATGAGTAAGAAATGAGTGGATTGGAAATAGAAAGAAAATTCCTCGTCAAGAAGGGCGACGCTTACAAAAGCGCCGCCTTTTCTAGTAGTCATATCCAGCAGGGATATATTCCGGCTGAGGGGGCTACGGTGCGCGTTCGCACCCGAGACGACAAGGCTTACCTTACCATCAAGGGCAAGTCGATGAATGGCGGAATGACCCGCTATGAGTTTGAGAAGGAGATTACCATGGACGAGGCGCAGCATCTTCTGCAGCTTTGTCAGGGAGGTGTGATTGATAAGCGACGCTATCTCGTGAAAAGTGGCAATCATATCTTTGAGGTGGATGAGTTTTATGGTGACAACGAAGGTCTGGTAATGGCGGAGGTAGAACTGGAAAGCGAGACCGAAGCTTACGAGAAACCGGATTTCATCGATCGCGAAGTAACTGGCGACAAACGCTTCTATAATTCGCATCTTTTGACAAATCCCTTCTATAAATGGCGTGATTCGCTATAAAATTGTGTAATTATTTAAGATTCTGCATAATTTGCTTTCGATTTATACGCTTATTTGGATTATTTTTTATAATTTTGCAGCATCAAAGAACTGAAGCGTTAAGAAAGTTATAATGACGCTGTAGGTTTGATGTGAAATAATAAAGGAGAATCTAAGTTTTAAAAAGAAATAATATAGAAATAATAAAAGGAGAAAGTAAAGGAAATGGCAGATTTAAATAGAGGTAGTTTTGGCAGCAAGTTGGGAATGATTCTTGCTACCGCTGGTGGCGCTGTAGGTTTGGGTAACGTATGGCGCTTCCCTTATATGGCTGGTCAGGAAGGTGGCGCAGCCTTTATTCTGGTGTACATCGGAAGCGTGCTTTTGCTCGGTATCCCTTGTATGATTTCGGAGTTTATCATCGGTCGTCACGGCGCTTCCAATACGGCCCGTGCCTATACCAAGCTTGCCAATGGCACAGCCTGGAAGTGGGTGGGTTTCCTGGAAGTGCTCACGGGTTTCCTGATTACGGGTTACTATGCCGTGGTTTCGGGGTGGTGCTTGCAGTATGTGTATGCCAGCATCATCGGCGAACTGCATGGTGATGCCAACTATGTGGCTCGGTATTTCCAGGAGTTTGCTGCCGATCCGTTCCGTCCTGTATTGTGGACGGTGGTTATTTTCCTGATTTGTCATTTTGTGATTATCCATGGTGTTCGTGGTGGAATCGAAAAGGCATCCAAGGTGATGATGCCGCTGCTTTTCATCCTGCTGCTCATCATCGTTGTGGCTTCCTGCCTGTTGCCTGATGCGGGCAAGGGTGTGGAGTTCCTGCTCAAGCCAGATTTCGGAAAGGTTGATCGCAATGTGTTCCTCAATGCCTTGGGACAGTCGTTCTATTCCATGAGTATCGGTATGGGCTGCATCTGTACCTATGCATCTTATTTCAGCCGTCAGATCAATCTCTTTAAGTCGGCATTGCAGATTTCTGTCATCGACTTGATGGTTGCAGTATTGGCGGGTTTGATGATTTTCCCTGCAGCCTTTTCTGTTGGCATTTCGCCGGATAGTGGTCCATCGCTCATCTTCATCACTTTGCCGAATGTCTTCAACAAGGCGTTTGCTGCACTTCCTGTATTGGGATGGATCATCTCCCTGCTGTTCTATGTACTTCTGTCGGTGGCTGCATTGACCTCTCTGATGTCGCTACATGAGGTGAATACTTCGTTCTTCTACGAGGAGTTGAAGATTGACCGTAAGAAGGGTGCTTGGATTGTAACCATCTCATGTGCCATCATTGGTACATTCTGTTCGTTCTCATTGGGAGCAACCGACAAGCTTTCCTGGTTTGGCAAGACGCTTTTCGATTGGTTTGATTTCATCACCGGACAGATTTTCCTTCCAATGGCAGGTTTGCTTACCTGTCTGTTCCTGGGATGGTTTGTACCAAAGAAGATTTTGAAGGATGAGTTTACCAACTGGGGAACCTTGAAGGGTCGCCTCTTTGGCATCTATTTCTTCCTGATCAAGTTCGTATGTCCTATCCTCATCTTCCTGGTGTTCTTAAACCAGTTTGGAGTTTTTGAATAATCGGACTTGGGACATAAGGTATATATAGTATAAGGTATATATTATAATAATAAGGTATATATAATATAAGGTGTAGTTCTTCCTTCAATAAACATAGCTCCTACACATTTAACATAAACATAATGGAAACAAGAGGAAATTTTGGAAGTAAGTTAGGCATTATTCTCGCCACAGCGGGATCTGCTGTAGGATTGGGTAACATTTGGCGTTTCCCATATATGACTGGTCAGAATGGTGGCGCAGCCTTCATCCTGATTTATTTAGTCTGCATCATTCTGCTGGGTTTGCCAGGTATGCTGAGCGAGTTTATCATCGGTCGTCATTCTGCATCCAATGCAGCCCGTGCTTATACCAATCTGGGTAAGCACAAGGCGTGGGGTGCCTTGGGATTGATGGGAATCATCACCTCCATGATCATTTTCGGATTTTATTCCGTTGTGGCAGGCTGGTGTTTGCAGTATCTTTATGCAAGTATCATCGGTGGTGTGCATGGTGATCTGGAATATGTGAAGAGCTATTTCCAGACCTTCGCATCCGATCCAATTCGTCCTGTATTGTGGGCTTTGGGCTTTATCCTGCTCACCCATATGGTGGTGGTTCGTGGTGTGCGTAATGGTATCGAAAAGGCATCCAAGATATTGATGCCGCTGCTTTTCATCCTGCTGGTGATTATTGTAATTGCTTCCTGCTCATTACCGGGAGCGATGAAGGGAGTGGAGTTCCTTTTGAAACCGGATTTCAGCAAGGTAGATGAGAATGTGCTGCTTGAGGCTTTGGGACAGGCTTTCTTCTCGCTGAGTATGGGTACGGCATGTCTTTGTACTTACGCTTCTTACTTCAACCGACAGACGAATCTCTTGAAATCAGCCACTCAGGTTGTCACCATCGATACGCTTATCGCCGTATTGGCAGGATTGATGATCTTCCCTGCAGCTTTCTCGGTGGGAGTTCAGCCGGATAGTGGCCCTTCGCTTATCTTCATCACCCTGCCTAATGTATTCCTGCAGGCTTTCGGCAATATGCCGGTGGTGAGCTACATCATCTCTGTATTGTTCTATGGCTTGTTGGTGTTGGCTGCTCTTACTTCCACCATCTCGATGCACGAGATTGGTACTGCCTTTATTTATGAAGAGGGCAAGGTAAGTCGTGCGAAGGGAGCCTGGGTTGAGACGATAGTCTGCGGTATTATCGCTGTATTCTGTTCCCTTTCTCAGGGAGCGGTAGAGGGCTTGGGCTTCTTCGGTAAGGATTTCCTCTCCAACTGTGATAATCTGACGGCGCAGCTTCTGATGCCATTGTCTTCGTTCATCACCTGCCTGTTTCTGGGCTGGTATGTACCAAAGAAGGTTGTACGTGATGAATTCACCAACTGGAATACGGTAAGTGGAAAGCTTTTCCCAGTCTTTCTCTTTACCATCCGATTCATCTGTCCAATCTGCATCTTCCTTATCTTCCTGCATCAGTTGGGTATCATTTAGTTCTTTATCATATAGCCATGTAAGGGCAAAAGTACCATACGCCAATAGGGTATGATGCTTTTGCCCTTATTTTTTATATGCAGCTCTCGCTGGATGGCTAGAAACAAATGTAGGGTTTCAGCCTATCTATTTCGTCTGGTGGAAAATCCTTCAGCAGCTTGAGGTCTTCTATGCTATGCAGTGGACCTTTCAACCTGCGATAATCACAGATTTCCTTGGCTTGATAGAAGTTGAGATAGGGATGCTTCTTGAGCTGGTTGAGCGTTAACTTGTTGAGATTCATCTTGCGAATCTGTTGCTCGTCAATCTTGATGAAGGCGATGGCAGATTCGGGCAATCCTTCGATTTCTTCCAGCTGTCGGGCAGATGCAAATCCTCCTAGCCGTTCTCTGTATCTTACGATGCGGCTGGCATAGTAACTGCCTATGCCGGGAATCTTCATCAGCAGCGTAGTATCGGCGCCATTGATTTCGATATGCTCGTTGGCTCTCAGCTTATGTGGATAACTATAAACCTTTGTATTAGTCCTGCCTTCCGCCTTTCCTTCTGAAGGAGAAGTGTTATCTTGAGCATATCTCCTATATCCTTCTTCTCTATTATTATAATAAGGTGTATAGCGCCTTCCGCCTCTTCCATATCCTTCTTTTCCGTAGAAATCAGCCGCAGGCTTGTAATCATCGGCTATCTGGATAAACGGCAACAGTACCTCATAGGTTCTCTTGGTGATGCCATAGACCCGTGCGAAATCGGATGGGCGGGAGAAGATGCCGCCTTTCTCCCGAAAACGGATGATGCTTCTGGCTTGCCAGCTTTCCAGTCCCAAACGTTCGAAATCCTCAGCGCTAGCCGTATTGGGGTCAAAAGGGAAGAGCTCGTGTACCATACCTTCTTCTTTACTGTATAAAGGATGAGATTTGGAGGCATGCTGAATCTTAGTTGTTGTTGCACCTTTCTCTTGAGTGCCATCTATAGAGCCTAGCTGGGAAGCCACAGGAGTATTCTCCGGCTTTTCTTGAATCAGGAACGTGAGAGAAAAACACACAATCATAATGGCAAGCAGGGTGAGGAGAGCTTGTCGGTCTTTCTTTTGAAGGTAAAAAATGTCTTTGAACTTCATAAGCTCCGATTTTATAGTTGAGTCGGGATTACTGGACTCGAACCAGCGACCTCATCGTCCCGAACGACGTGCGCTACCAACTGCGCTAAATCCCGTTTTTTGGTACTTATGAGCACAAAGACGATGCAAAGGTACACTAAAATCTCCATAATACCAAATAAAAAAGCACTTTTTTATCTTTTTTGAAAAGTTTTTCACTTAAAAATTTGGTGGAACCAAATAATTGTTGTACCTTTGCACCCGCAAATGAGAAATCATCAGTAAAGGTATGGTGCCATAGCTCAGTTGGTAGAGCAAAGGACTGAAAATCCTTGTGTCCCCGGTTCGATTCCTGGTGGTACCACTTAAAAAGCCGAACTTCTTCAAAGAGGTTCGGCTTTTTGGTGTTTATAAGGCTTTTGCTCATTATGGCGCATTGCAGTCTGGATTCCTGCGTCTTTTTTCTTTCTTTTCCCTTTTTCTTCGATATATTTCGGTTATTTGTCCCTTTTGTTGCTAGATTTGTCTGATATTTAGCGTGAGATTGCCGTATTCTAACCTACTTTTGCAACCGAAATCAAATTAAAAAATCAAAAGAACCTGAAAACAATTAAGCAAAATGAATTACGTCTTAAGCAAAACAAAACAGAGAAGTCTCCTTCTCGTGGCATTGTTGCTCATGGGATGTTTGCAGCTTTTCGCTCAGACTCGTACCATTAAAGGTGAAGCGACAGATGCACAAAAACTCAGTTATCTTTGCAATATTTGATACGTAAATACGTTATTCTGATAAAGCAAAGATAGCTATAAACCAAAAGAACAATGAAGAATATATTAGGAAAAGCCATATTGCTGGCTTCAGCACTCTTGTTCTCTATCACGGGCACAAGTTGCAGCAATGAAGATAATGCTACTCCCGAACAGGAGAAGACATACGATATGAGTGGCTTCGCCAAGGGAGCCGATGTAAGTTGGATTACAGAGATGGAGCAGAACGGAAAGAGGTTCTACAACGCTAATGGTAAGGCTACCGAGTGCATGGCGCTTCTCCGCAACCTCGGCATGAACTCCATCCGCCTTCGTGTATGGGTAAACCCAGAGAATGGATGGAACGGAAAGAATGATGTGGTGGCAAAGGCATGGAGAGCTCAGCAGCTCGGTATGCGACTGATGATTGACTTCCACTACTCTGATACCTGGGCTGACCCAGGAAAGCAGGGCGTTCCTGCTGCCTGGAAGAACTATGACTTCGAGCAGATGAAGCAGGCGGTTGCCGATCATACCAAGGATGTTTTGAATGCCTTGAAGGCAAGAGGCGTCAACGTAGAGTGGGTACAGGTAGGTAACGAGACCACCGACGGAATGCTCTGGAATGATGAGGATGGCGATGCTGCCCTGAAGGTGACAGGCCGTGCCTCTAAGAACATGGCTAACTTTGCCGCTTACATCAATGCCGGTTATGATGCAGTCAAGGCGATTTATCCGGAGGCTAAGGTGATTGTGCATCTCGATAAGGGAAACAACCTCGGTCAATATACCTGGATGTTTGATGGCTTGAAGCAGAATGGAGCCAAGTGGGATGTCATCGGTATGTCGCTCTATCCTGATTGGATTACCGACCAGACCTGGGAGCAGGTTTCTGATGCCTGCCTCAGCAACATCAAGACCCTTTCCGGCAAATACAACTGCGATGTCATCATCTCAGAGATCGGTATGGTGTGGAATTCTGAGAATGCCGCTCCATTCCTCAAGAAGATGGTGGATGGCTGCAAGGCAATCTCTACCTGCGAGGGTGTGTTCTACTGGGAGCCTGAATGCAACAGCGGCTGGAACGGCTACGACAAGGGAGCCTTCGACAATAGCGGCAAGCCAACCGCAGCACTCGATGCCTTCAAGTAATTGGGTAAGTTAGCTTTCTTCGCTTCCTTTGGGAGCGATAGAAAGCGAATTTAAAAATGGAATACAAAACTAACTTAGAAGAAAAAGATATGATCAAGAGAAGCATTACTTTCGTGTCTCTCGCCCTGGCGCTTTCTACCATGTGCCAGGCACAGAGTAGAAAAGTCATTAATTTGCCATCATGGGATTTCTCCCGCGATGGCAAAGCGTGGTCTCAGGTAGCCGTGCCTCACGACTGGGCTATCTCGGGTCCTTTCGATAAGAAATGGGACCTGCAGATGGTGGCTATCGAGCAGAATGGCGAAAAGGAGAAGACCGAGAAGTCGGGACGCTCTGGAGCTCTCCCTTGGATTGGAGAGGGCATGTATAAGATGAATCTTCAGTTGCCGAAGGGCTACAAGCGTGCCGTCCTCGTTTTTGATGGTGCGATGAGTCAGCCTGTCGTTAAGGTGAATGGCAAGGAGGCTGGCAGATGGGCTTACGGCTACAATGCCTTCCGCATTGACATCACACCTTACGTGCAGTTTGGCGGCAAGAAGAATCTCGTAGAGGTTCATCTCAACAATGTAGAGGAAAGCAGCCGATGGTATCCAGGCGGCGGTCTTTACCGTCCGGTTTCCGTGGAACTTTACGGTAACGAGAACTTCTCTACCTGGGATACCTTCGTGCGTACCCTGAAAGCTGATAAGCAGGAAGCCGAAGTAGAGGTGAACGCCCTGCTGGAAGGAAAGATTGGTAAGTCGGGCAAGACGGTCATCGCCTTGCTCGATGAGGCTGGTACAAAGGTTGCCGAGCAGACCATTAAGGGTGCAACCCCTGAAATCAAGACTACCCTGAAGGTAGCGAATCCTCAGCTTTGGTCGCCGGAATCTCCTTACCTCTATCAGGTGAAGTTAACCCGATATGAAGGCAAGAAGGTGGCTGATGTCCAGACGCTGAAGACCGGTATCCGTACCATCTCTGTATCCAGGAATAATGGTTTCCAGCTCAATGGCATTACCCGCAAGATCAAGGGTGTCTGCCTGCACCACGACCTCGGTCCGTTGGGAGCTGCAGAGAACAAGGCGGCACTCATCCGCCAGATCAAGACGATGAAGGAGATGGGTTGCGATGCCATCCGTACCGCCCACAACATGCCTTCTACCATGCAGATGGAAATCTGCGATTCTCTCGGTATGATGGTAATGGCTGAGAGTTTCGATATGTGGATTTATCCTAAGTGCAAAAATGGCTATGCCAAGTTCTTCAAGGAGTGGAGCGACAAGGATATGACCAATCTGGTGAAGCACCATCGCAACCATCCTAGCATCATCATGTGGAGTATCGGTAACGAGATTCCTGAGCAATGGAGCAAGGAGGGTGTGGAGATAGCCAAGCATCTGCAGGATATCTGTCATCAGTACGACCCATCCCGCCCTGTTACCCAGGGTATGGATAGAGCAGAGGACGCCCTGAAGAGTGGATTTGCCCAGGTGATGGACGTTCCGGGCTTCAACTATCGCGTTCATAAATATTATAAGAATATCGAGCAGTTGCCTCAGGGGTTCCTCCTAGGTTCAGAGACTGCATCTACCGTCAGCTCCCGTGGCGTGTATAAGTTCCCGGTTCAGGTGCGTGCCAGCGACAACAATCCATACGCCGATGGCCAGTGCTCCAGCTATGATACCGAGTATTGCTCCTGGAGTAATCTTCCGGATGATGACTGGAAGATGCAGGATGACTATAGTTGGGTAATCGGAGAGTTCGTGTGGACGGGTTACGACTATCTGGGCGAGCCAACTCCATACGATACCTACTGGCCAAGCCGTAGCAGCTACTTCGGTATCTGCGACCTTGCCGGACTTCCAAAGGATCGGTATTATATGTATCGTGCCCGCTGGAATGAGCATCAGCATACCACCCATCTTCTTCCTCACTGGAACTGGAAGGGCAGGGAAGGACAGGTAACCCCTGTATATTGCTACACCGATGGTGTGGAAGGCGAGCTTTTCGTGAATGGCAAGAGCCAGGGCAGAGTGCGCAAGGACAAGTCAAGCCGCCTCGACCGCTATCGCCTCCGCTGGAACAATGTGAAGTATGAACCAGGCGAGATTCGCGTGGTTACTTACAATCAGTATGGCGACAAGGTAGGCGAGGACGTGAAGCGTACAGCCGGAGAACCTGCGCAGATGAAGTTCAGCGTGGAGACTCCAGACCATGAGCCTATCGCCTGCATGGTAGAAGGCTGCACCGATGAGCACAACGTGCTGCTGAATGCCGATGGCAACGATCTTGCCTTCATCACCGTGAGCCTTCTGGACAAGGACGGCAACGAGTGTCCGCTCGCCGATGATGAACTTACCTTCGAGGTAAAGGGTGCCGGAACCTTCAAGGCAGCATGCAACGGTGATGCTACTTCGCTCGATTCCTTCACTCAGCCACACATGCGACTCTTCTCTGGCAAACTCGTTATTGTTGTTCAGAGCAAGGCACAGAAGGGCGACATCATCCTCACCGTAAAGGATGGCAAGCGCAATATGGAAAAGTCGCTTACGCTGCAGGCAATATAAAACAGACTTATTAATGATAAATATAGATTCCCCTAGGAGTAGAAGTTCTTACCCCTAGGGGAATTCTTCGTTCAGCGACGTTGAATGTGTGTTCAGCACTGTTGAATGTGTGTTCAGCACTGTTGAACATACGTTCAGCAGTATTGAACGGAGATTTCTTCTAATGGCAGCAACAATTTCTTCCTATCCTTTCAACAACTTCTCCCTGTCTTTTCAACAAATTCTCCTTGTTCTATTGTTATTTTTCTCTAATAATATTTGGCATTGTCGTGAATAATGTGTATTTTTGCAGCTATGAACAAATCACTAACCGCTTTATCTAGAGTAAGCATGGCGATAGCTATGCTTTTTATATCCATAGCGCTCCATGCGCAACGTTTCGTCAACACCACCCTGGATGGTGCTCAGGCTGTCTATGCCATTACCCAAGATACATCAGGAGTAGTCTGGCTGGGTACCGACAACGGTCTCTACAGTTATGATGGCTATCACGACTATCGCCATTTTGCTCCCCATTCTTTTAGTCATATCCGCATCAATGCGCTCGGCTTCGAGGGCAGCATGCTCTATCTGGCTACCGGAAGTGGAATGCTGAAATTTGATACGCAGCAGGGAATCTATGCTTCTGCACCTGCGATGGAATCTGATGGAGACAAGGGCAGGAAAAAGGCGGTAAGGGAGTTGCGAGTGCTCGATATGAAAGACAGGAAAGATGCCTTTGGCAACGATGTGTATGCTATCCTGCATACGCAGAAGGGACTTCTGGTGGGTTCTCTCGCCGGACTCCGTCTCAACCAGCGCCAGATTCTCCTGACTCCCGGAGCACAGCCGCTGGTGAATGCCCTGGCTTACGATGCCAAGCGCCACTGTTACTGGATAGGTACCGAGGGAGCCTTGTACTGTGCCGATCAGGCTTTGCAGAACTTCTCCAAGATTGCGGCGCTGGATGGAAACTCCGTGAAGTGTCTGGACGAAGACCAGGATGGCAATCTCTATATCGGTACAGATAATGGACTTTATCGCATGGCGATGAACAACAGTCTGGAACATTTCGTTCACGACTCGCGCAATGAGGCAACCATCCCCAACAATATCGTATGGTCCTGCTATGTGGATAAGTGGCAGAATGTGTGGATCGGTACCGATCACGGACTTTCCCGTTTATCTACCCATACCTACTATCGCTTCACTTCGCTCGATAAGATTACCTTCTCGGGCGAGGGCAACTGTCTGCATGCTATCCTTCAGACCCGCAGCGGCGACTGGTGGATGGGCGGAACCAACGGCTTGATTCACTATGCAGAGGGTGTGCGCGTGCAGGGTGCAGCTTCTGAATATCAGAATGTGGTATGGTATAAGCAGAACAATCCTTCGGCTCCTCTTGCTCACAACCGTGTGCGCAAGATTTATGAAGATAAGGAGGGGGATGTATGGATCTGTACAGACCACGGCATCAACCTCTATCAGAAGAGTACGGGAAAGTTGCTCAACTTCATCGTCTATGACAAGACCGGCAAGTATTCTACTGCCTGGGCTTATGATATTCTTCAGGATCAGAAGGGCAGGATGTGGATGGCATCTTATCAGGGTGGCGTCTTCGTGATGGACAAGCAGCGCCTTCTGGCAGCCATCTCGCTCTCATCTGCTGCTACAGCCACCTGTGTGGCGGATTATCATTTCTCAGACAAGGGAAAGAACGCCCTCTCGGGCCTGCACATCGGTCAGCTGGTACTCGATGGAAAGGGAATGGTCTGGGCATCCTCTTATAATCATCTCGACCGTATCGATACCCGTACCCTTCACATCTCCCATATCCCTGGCACTGATGCCATCAATTATCTGATGAAATCTGACAACGGCAATGTGTGGGTAGGATATAATTCCAGCGTGAAGTGCTATATGGTGAACTTGCCGATGAAGGGCAAGGAGGTGGAAAGCAAGGAATGGAACATCGGTGCGAAGGTGGTCTCCATGTGCGATGTGGAAAACAAGGTCTGGGTGGTGGCAGACAATATCTGCAGCGTGCTGGACCAGGGAAACAACAGTTTCCGATTCTTCATTCCGATGGAGAATCCGAACAATATCTATTATTCCAAGCTGAACCACGAAGTGGTGATGGGTGGCAATGATGGCTTCATCTCCATCCGTGCCGACCTTTCCATGCCGAAGGACGACAAGGCGCAGCTGCTCCTGGCGGGTATCGTGGTGAATGGCAGGCAGACCCAGGATGCCTTGCTCGATGAGAACATTGAGGGAACACCGGGTGTTTCGCCCGTGGGACTGAAGACGCTGGTTCTGGCGCATGATGAGAACAACTTCACGCTCCAGCTGTCTGATTTGCCTTTTGCCGATCATCCTACCGCCGTCTATGCCTATCGTCTGGAGGGTAGCGACCACGAGTGGCATTATCTGGACAAGGGCAATCTTGACATCACTTACAATGGATTGTCGTATGGCGATTATCATCTCACCGTGCATGTGGTGGATGGCGAGGGAAATATCGGAGATGAAGTTTATCAGCTCGAAATCTCCGTTCTTCCACCATGGTATCTCACCATCTGGTGCAAGCTGTTCTATCTTACCCTCCTGATTGTGGGTATAGCCTGGGTCATCAATGCTCATTTCGTAAGAAAGCAGTTGAAGGAGGCGAAAAAGCAGAAGGAGGAAATCCTGGAGCAGGTGCAGGCGCGTATGCAGTTCTATGCCAACCTTGCCGATGATCTGAAGAATGCTGCCGCTCACCATTCGTTCGAGGAAGTGAATAATCTGGTAGTTTCTCATCTTGATGTGAATGCTTCCGACAACGAATCAGAGCCGGCAATGATTGTAGATCTCCATGCACCTCAGACTCCG
Source organism: uncultured Prevotella sp. (assembly GCA_900544825.1). Classification (GTDB taxonomy): domain Bacteria; phylum Bacteroidota; class Bacteroidia; order Bacteroidales; family Bacteroidaceae; genus Prevotella. Next base: position 19,151 of record UQWP01000050.1, read on the forward strand.
GAAGTTGAGATGGATGAGATGGATAAGAAACTGCTCAACCAGATTCGGGAGATGATAGAGGAGAATATGGTGGATTCCGACTTTAACGTGTCGATGCTTCAGGAGAAGATGGGCATGGGAAACAAGCAGCTTTACCGAAAGTTGAAGGCGCTTACGGGGCAGACTCCGGTAGAGTATATCCGTGATATGAGAATGCAGAAGGCGGCAAAATTATTAAAGGCGGGCAAGTTCAGCGTGTCGGAGGTAATGTACACTGTAGGCTTCTCTAACAGCAGCTATTTCTCCAAGTGTTTCTCCAAGGCATTTGGAATGACTCCTACTGAGTTTATGCGCAGTTAAAAAGTATATGGATTAAAGTTCAAGCGATATGTTGCCAATATTAACGATTACAGGTTCCGACAGCACCGGTGGCTCTGGTGTGCAGGCGGATATCAAGACGATATTCGAATTGGGAGGTTATGCCGTTTCGGCGATAACCAGCATCACCGTGCAGAATACCCTGGGTATCCAGGAGTTCTTCGATATTCCTGCCGAGATTGTTTCCGGACAGATAGAGGCAATTATGAACGATATGCAGCCCAACATCGTGAAGGTGGGAATGATACGCAAGGTAGAGACGCTGAATGTGCTCATCGATGCCTTGACCAAGTATCGTCCCGAACACATCATCTATGCACCTTCCATCTGGTCGAGCCAGGGCGATGCGCTGATGACCGAGGATGTGGTGAGCCAGATCAAATACCGTCTGCTGCCGCTCTGCTCGGTAGTCGTGGCGAGAAAGAAGGAGAGCGATATCATTCTTCAGAATTCCCGACTCCTGGAGCTTGCCGAAAAGCAGGGTCTCCGGATCTATCGCCTTGATAATGCCAATTCGCATGGTCTCATCAACCGCTTCTCTTCTGCCCTTGCCATCTATCTGAATCAGGGCAAGAAGATGGAGGAGGCGTTGGCGATGGCGCAGGATTTCATCAATATAGAACTGGCTAGGGAGAGCAATCTGCAGGGCAGGAGTTCTGAACTTTACAATCAGTTTATCTCGCAGGTGAATAACTTCTGCCGCACCTATAGCGATGTGCATTTCTATGCCGACCAGCTGAATGTGAGTGGCCGCTATCTGGCGCAGGTTACCCGCCGCATTTCCGGCAAGACGCCGAAGGCAATCATCGATGAATACATCGTGAAGGAGATAGAGCGCGAACTCTCTACCACCACGCATACGGTGCAGGAGATAGCCAACACTTTCGGCTTCTCATCCCAGGCTCATCTCACCAAGTTCTTCAAGAAGATGAGAGGGGTAACGCCTTCTGCTTTCAGGCAACTAAAGCTTGTTGATTAAAATGAGTCCTGCCAACTAAGGAAATAAAATTCAGCCAACTGAGGAAATGAAATTCGGCCAACTGGGGAAATAAAATTCAGCCAACTGAGGAAATATCGAAAAAAAAGTAGTTCCTATCGGGTGTTTGAAAGATTAAAACAAGGCTTATTCTACTTCTTGCTTGGTAACGGCACTAAGTTGCGTCAGCGTAGTGTGTGAACGAATAAAGGTTAAAATAATTAAGTTAAATTGGGAACACGGACAAATTGAATTTGTCCGGCTCTTTTGTCTAGGTGCTTGTAAATGGTTAAATATTAGTAACTTATAGGCTGCCGGACAATTTGTCCGGACAAATTCAATTTGTCCGTGTTGTTTTTTTCTTTGCTTTTTAACTCTATGTTTTCCACTTCGGAACTCATAGACTTAGAAGCCATAAAACTATGAGTTGTTTTTGTTAACATAATGCCTCCTGGCAACCAAAGCGCAAGATTCTGTTACCTGATGCAGAATGGATGATAATGCGAAAATACTACTATTATTTAGACCCCATTTTGTTATAAATATAACATATATGCCTGATAATCAGCTGTATTGTGCTTTTCTGCAGACTTTGTATTTTAGACCCTATTTAGTTCTATTATTGAAAAATATTTTATATTTTTGCGCCCAGAATGTAATTATACAAAATATGAGAAGAAGTATTTCGTTTACGATATTGTTTTTTATGATGCTTTCGGTGTTGGTATCATGTTATCAAAGTCATAAGAGAGAGTTAGACTTAGCTTATACGTTGGCAGAGTCTAAGCCTGATAGTGCCTTGGTCTTTTTGAACCGTATCAATCAAGGTAAACTCTCTGATGACGATATGGCGAAGTATGCCCTTACTTATTATATGGCACAAGACAAGTCTGGCTTGGATGTGGATAACGATTCCTTGATTCGCATAGCGTATGATTGGTATGGGAACAATCAAGACGATTCTCTTTATGCTTCATCCTTGTATTATATGGGAAAATGCTTTCTGCTGAATGATAGTATGGAGCAGGCAAAGGCTTGTTTGGAGAAATCTTATTCTATTTCAGACAGCCTTCATAATCTGAGCCTGAAATGTCTGGCATTGGATAAGCTGATTGAAGTAGAAGAACAGCTGGCACCTTACAAAGCTTTGAAATATGCTAAAGCTTTGGTGAAGATGTATGACTCTATGCCAAATGTTTCTATATATAATAAGGTGGCAGCGCATTTGAGGCTAGGGGAGAATTTCTTTTATGTTGATAGTTTGAAACAAGCTTTGAACGAAGAGAAAAAGGCATATAGTTTGGCGATGTCTGTAGGCGAAAAAGGATTATTATCTTATGTAAGTCAAGATTTAGCTAGTGTATATGAGGAAATGGGAAAAAAGGATAGTTGTCTGCTTTATGCTCGACGAGCTTATGACTTGAATGGTACTAATCGTTTTTCTTGTCTGTTGAAACTTGCTTCTGCTTATATTTCTGCAGATTCAATAAAGCAAGCTTTTGCAATACTGAATGAAGTAACTCCAAGAACTGCGGAAGACCGTTATTCTATATGTTATATGCAAAGTAAAGCGGCAATGAAAACTCAAGATTATAGGACAGCTAAAATTTTTAGTGATTCCGCATGTTGTTGCTTGCAAGATATGTACCGAACGACATTACAAGCTAAGATAAACTATTATACTTCTTTTTTGAAGAAAGAAAGTGAAAGGGCAAAAATGCAAGGAAAGGCAGAAATGCAGTGTTTGGTATTCGCCTTGATAGTACTTTTAGCTGTGATAATTATATCATTTGTATTGTATGCTTATTGGGCGTATAAAAAACGTTCGCTAGCTCGTATAACTCATGAACAGGAAATATTCTGCCAAAAACAGCAAATGATGGAGAAGTTACACAAAGAAGAACTCTCGCATAGGGATGCTCAATTGTCAGTGATGCGCAAATATTTACTGAAGAAGATAGAGGTTGTTGAAAAATTAAATTCCATAGCTCCTAATGAGAGTAAACATATTGTGCTTTCTGATAATGATTGGGCAGAGTTAGAAGTCTTCTTGGATAGTGTGGAGGATTTGTTTGTTTCGAGGCTAAAACAAACGCATACGAATTTGTCGAAGAACGATTTGCAGCTAATGATGCTGTTACGGTTGAAACTATCACAAAAAGCTTTGGCATCTATCTATTGTGTTAGTGAGAAGGCTGTCAAGCAAAAGTTGTTCTTGTATAAGGACAAGGTTGGTATTAAAAATGAGCATTTTTCACTTCGTAACTATATCGAAAACTTCTAAAAATAAAAGTTATAAAACTCTTTTTAGACCTTTTAAATCGGGGGGCAATTATAAGTGCTTGTTTCTTAGAATTATATGTAATTTGTGCAATGGTATAGAAATAGACCTGTTTTGTTTGGATGAAGTTGAAAAACTATGTAATTTTGCAGCCGAGATTCAATAACATCAAAAAGGTAAGAATATGAAGAATATAAAAATGTTAATTTCGTTTCTGCTTCTTACTTCTATTCAAGTGAAAGCGGTGTGTTCTCCTAAGGCACAAGATATTCCTGTGTACAAACAAGGGGCACATTTAGGAACGCGAACAACCGAACCTAGTGTTACGGCAAGTTTAGAGCAAAATCAGCTTACAGTTAATGTTGATTGTTATATGGGCATTGTAAAAGTCTATGTCTATGGAGACAATGGAAGCCTGATGGCTAGTTCTTCTGCCGCTATAGAAGGTAATGGATTGTGCACATTAGATATGTCCGCATTCGAGAACGGTTCTTATAATGTAACTGTAGAACTAGGAGACATGATTTATTGGGGCATATTTGACATTTAGGGTAGATTCTTAATATTGATAATATTTTTGTCGACTAAATATATATCCAGACACAACTGGTCAAAGCGTACCTTCTAAGAGACACGTTAGTTTTCCTAGGTTGTTAACACTCGCTAGTATGGCGGTATTTGTTTAATTTTAAATTAAGTGTAATATGGAAAAGTTCTTTGAGTTGTCAGAAGAGGTTATGGATAGCCTTTCTGACGAAAACATGGCTTTGATTGTTGGTGGAACAGCTGCTTCTGAAGATACCGTAAACAACGGTACGGGATGTGGTTGTCCTATTGAGAACAACCATTTTTAATTAACAAAGGTATTAAAACTGGAGGGAAGTTTATAAAAATTTCCCTCCTTCTGCGATTAGACATTATGAAGAAGAGTTATTTTCAAACGTATATATCGATACGCGAAGATTTGTTTTTGCATTACAATTCTTTTAGCGATAAGTATTTGCTTTTAAATAAGAAAAATCATCAGTTATATGAAACTGATAGTATAGAATGTGTTCAATCTAAAGATTTAGAATTATATAAGAAACTCTGTGCTGCGCAGTTCTATGTAAATGATAATATTTCGGAATTGGATTCAATAATTAAGAAAAGAGTTGCTCAAAAGGAAGATACTTCATTATATCATCTTGTAATAAATACCACATTAGATTGTAATCTAAGATGCTGGTATTGTTATGAGACAAAATTTAAGGGAAGCCAACTTAAACCTAGTGTAGTTGAGGCTATAAAGAACAACATAGTAATTCATTATAAGGATAATAATTATACAACTCTAAAAATATCATTCTTTGGAGGCGAACCTTTTATGAATTTCAAAGCAATAAAAAGCATCTTAATCTATGCTAAAACTTTTTGTGACTGCAAAAGCATTAAGTTAATAGCAGATTTCACGACAAACTCTACGCTTATAAATTCTACAATGATTGATTTCTTGAAGGATTACAATTGTATGTTTCAAATAACCCTAGATGGAGATAAAGAACAGCATAATAAAGTAAAAGCGATTAAAGGTATTGATACATTTCAATTGGCTGTAAATAATATTTATAAGTTGACGGATGAAATACCTCTGTCCAAGATTTGGGTAAGAATCAATTATGATATGGATACCTTAAAAAATATAGATAATATTTACAATAAATTAGATGGACTTAATAGAAAAAAAGTACATTTGATTCTGAGAAAAGTTTGGCAAATATCCTGTAATGAGATTGTGTCTGATGACTTGTTGAACGCCATTCAAAAGGGATTGGATAATAATTTTATTGTAGATTGTTATCCTTTGAACCCCAATAGAATGTGTTTTGCGGAACGCAAGAATCAAGTTTTAGTAAACTATGATGGAAAGATATTTAAGTGTTCTACATTACCTGCGTTTGATCAAGAGCACGCTTTAGGTGAAATAGACCAAATTTCTGGTACATTGAAGTGGTACAATGATAAGTTACAAAGCTATAGTAAGACTATTTTCCCCAATAATTGCAAGGGATGTGCACTGTTTGGAACGTGCTATGGTGCATGTACACAAAAGATGCTAAAGCATCCTAATGGAGACTCTTGTATCATAGATGAGTTGGGATTGACCAAAGAACAATTTTTGATGTATAATTTTAAACTTAGTTTACAATACGAGAAACTTTTCAGATAGTACTTATGCGTATGAGACAGATTTTTTTGTTTATGGTAATGCTTTTGGCAGGATCTAATGTTTTTGCTCAAAGTATAAATGGTAGAATTGTTGACGAAAAAGGAAATCCTTTGCCATTTGCCAATGTAATGATGCTAAATAGAACAGACTCAACCTTTATTTCTGGTACAATTAGTGGCGAAGATGGATATTTTAAACTAAAGGTGGAATGCAAAAATCAGATTGTCAAAGTTTCATTATTGGGATATAAGCCCATTTATATAAATGGGCAGAATGACAATTTAGGAACAATAACCCTCCTTGAGGAGTCAAAAGTATTAAAAGATGTGGTTATAAAAGGAAATCTTCCTCGGTATAAATCTACTTCCGAAGGCGTGCAGGCCAATGTGGAAGGAACTGTTCTCAGTAAAATGGGAACGGCTGAAGATGTTTTGTTGCATATTCCAGGAATAGTAAAGAAAGAAAACAATTATGAGGTTTTGGGAAAAGGGACTCCTATTATTTATATCAATAGTAAAAAGCTGCAAGATTTATCAGAATTGAATAGGTTGGCTTCTGACGATATAACTAATGTTGAATTGTTGATGGAACCTGGTGCTGCTTATGATGCAAGCGTAAATGCTGTTATTAAAATTAAAACTATCAGAAAGCAAGGAGATGGTTTGGGGGTAGTTTGTCGTCATGTATATAGTCAGGCACATCAAAATGGTCTACAAGAACAACTTGACATCAATTATCGTAATTCAGGTTTAGATTTATTCGGCTCTTTATTTTATGACCTCTCTCATGACAGACAAGAGCAAAGAGTTTCTCAGAAAGTTACTGGCTCTCAGTTGTTAGATTTGGAAGATGCACTTTTAATTAAGATGAGAAGTGAAGGTTTTAAGGGTACTGTTGGCTTCAGCTATGACATAAATGAGAATCATTCTTTTGGTGCTACATATATAGCCGCTTGTCCTACTTATACTAGAGGAGGTTGGAATAATGATATAAACGTCTTCAAAGACAATGTTAATATCGAGTATCTTTTGAATACTTTCACCTACATTGGAAGTAAAAGACCTACAAACGACTTTTCAACTTATTATAGTGGAAAAATAGGCAAGATAAACATAGACTGGAATGGTGAAGCATATTTAAGAAAAATGGGAAATCATCAATCTTCGCAAGAAACAGAACGTATGTCGGGGAAATACAAGATGTTAATACGCAATATGTTGCAGATAGTCGCCTGTTTGCATCAAAGATAGTTGTAACTATGCCTATATGGAAAGGCAAATTGCAGCTAGGAAGTGAGTATTCTAATATCGAACGCACAAGTCTTTATGAGATAGAAGCTGTAGGTGACGACCTGCCTTCCAATTCTGATGATAAGATAAAGGAAAGCAATGTTTCCGCTTTTGCTTCCTATATGATGAACTTTGATAAGTCGCAATTAGATGCTGGCTTAAGATACGAATATGTCGTGTCAGACTATTTTAACAAGAAAGTCTATATGCCAGAGCAAAGCAAGTCTTATAGTAATTTCTTTCCTTACGTAGCATTTTCTTTTCCAATAAAGAACACTACTGTCAATTTTAACTATAATGTCAAGGTTCGTCGTCCTTCCTATAATATACTGAGTGGGAATGTGCAGTATAATGATAAATATACATACCAAGGTGGAAACCCCTTAACACAACCTGCTTATCTCCATACTATTGCGATGAATGCTTCTTATCGTTGGATTCGCTTTTATACGAGCTGGAGATATACCAAGAATGCATTCTATCAGTGTGTAGAACCTTACGAGAAAAATGCAGAAATAACGGTTTATACATATCGTAATCATCCACATTACCAAAGTATGAATTTGGGTATGACGCTATCACCTAAAGTTGGGGGTTGGCAGCCTATGTTAGATTTGAGTATTATAAAACATTTTTTTTCTATTGGGGATGTAAAATATAACAAACCGTTTTTCTTCATGACATTCAATAATTCTTTTCAGTTGCCTTATGGCATTGTTGCCAATTTTGATATCGATTATGTGACAAAGGGTCATTCTACAACTATTGAATGGGCAGAGACAGGTGGGTTGAATTTGTCTCTATATAAAAGTTTTTTCAACGAGAGGTTATCAATAAATCTTCAGGGTAGAGATTTGTTCGCATCATATCGTGGTTCAAACACTATGCGTTATGCCAATCGAGAAATCTATCAATGGAAATATTCCGATACAAGAAAATTGATTCTTACCATTCGATATAGAATCAATCCCTCTTGTAACAAATATAAGGGAACTGGGGCTGGACAAGAACAGAAAAGTAGAATGTAAATTCGGATATGCTAAAAATGAGCAAGATAGCGATAGTATTTCAGCACGATTCTATGCAATGCGGTATAGCCTGCTTGCAAATAATATGTAAATATTTCGGCAGGGAATACTCTTCGGATTCTCTGTCGAAACTTTGTTTTGCTTCTACAGAGGGGGTGTCTTTATTAGCTATCAATGAGGCTGCCAATACTCTTGGCTTGCATACAACATGTGCTAGAACTACAATCATGATGCTAAGTGAAGCCCCTTTGCCTTGCATCCTTCATTGGAACCAGAACCATTTCGTGGTATTATATAAGGTGAAGA
>UQWP01000051.1 GCA_900544825.1 uncultured Prevotella sp.
CAACTGTTTACGTTCCAACCTCTCTTATTCTCCTTTGGCTGCTTTAGAGCTTTATGTTAACATCGTAAAAACGTATATTTGCGACCGAAAACCGTGTCTTGACACAAAAAAACGTCATAAACTATGTATTTTGAACGTAAAGCATACTTGAAAGAACTCATTTCGGCAGAAGGCAATGGGATGATAAAGATTATCACCGGCATTCGCCGATGTGGTAAATCCTTCCTTTTGTTCAACATCTTCCGCAAGCATTTGCTTGAAAGAGGTGTTGCGGAGAATCATATCATACAGATAAATCTTGAAGACTCTTATCAAAAGATGTCATTACCGAATTTAGAGGTAGAGGTTGGGAAATCCGAATCCATCCACTGAGTTTTGCCGAATATTATGAAGTGGTAGGAGGAGAGGAGCGTCAAACTCTGGAAACCTATTATCTTTATGGTGGATTGCCTGCCGTGGCGCAGATGGAAACTCCTGAAGCGAAACAGAATTATCTTCGTGAGATTTACGAGACGGTTTATCTGAAGGATGTTTTGGAGCGTAATCGGCTGAAGAATTCTGATGGAATGCGCGAGTTGGTGCGCCTTCTGGCTTCTACGATTGGTTCCTGTACGAATGTGCAGAGAATTTCTAATACGTTCAAATCTGTTGGAGGAGTGGAAATCGGTACTAAAACCATTGGCAGGTATCTGGAGAACCTGCAGGATTCCTTCATCATCAGCGAGGCTTTGCGCTATGATGTGAAGGGGCGCAAATATATTGGTACTGGCACCAAGTATTACTTCGAGGACATCGGTATAAGAAATGCCGTGGTTGATTTCCGACAGGTAGAATTCACTCATATTATGGAGAATGTTATCTATAACGAGCTTCGCAAACAAGGCTATGGTGTGGATGTAGGTGTAGTGGAGAGCTTCAAGCGAGATGAGAATGGCAAGCTGCAGCGTAGGAATCTTGAGATAGATTTCGTGGTGAACCGTCATGATGAACGTCTCTATATCCAGTCGGCTTTCGCCTTGCCTGATAAGGAGAAGGTAGATCAGGAGCAGGCTTCTCTTTTGAATGTAAACGATGGCTTCCGCAAACTGATTATCGTAGGGGATAGGTATCGTTCGGGTTATAATGAAGAAGGCATTCTGATGATGAGCCTCTCCGATTTCCTCTTGGGGAAAGAAAATAAGGAATAGATGGTCTTGAAGAAAATATCAAGGGCGAAAGAACAACTGGGGTTAACAGAGTTAACAGTTAACAGTTGTTTTTCCGCCCTTTCTTTTTATTTGAATGCTCTGTTTTATAGCTTCTAATCCTAATTAATATTAAAAATGTGCAAGTTTGCCACTTTTTGATATGAAAATTGTGTATTTTTGCCGAAAAATCATATTAACGAAGAAATTATGGCAGAAATACAAAGAGAAATACTAGATAAATTGAAGGCGTGGAAGGAGAATCCGCGTCGCAAACCATTGGTGTTGCAGGGCGCACGCCAGGTAGGTAAGTCGTGGGCATTGAAGAAGTTTGGCAGGGAATGCTTTGAGGATATGGTTTACATCAACTTCGATACGATGCCAGCTGTGAAGGAGGATTTTAAACGTACCAAGGAGCCTTTGAAACTCATTAAGTCGATGGAGCTGATGACGGGGAAGAAAATTTTTCCAACTTCCACTCTGATTGTTCTTGATGAGATTCAGGAATGCAATGAAGCATTGAATAGCTTGAAGTATTTCTGTGAGGATGCTCCGGAGTACGCTGTTGTGTGCGCAGGTTCACTCCTGGGTGTGGCTCTTAATCGTACAGGAGCGTCTTTTCCTGTGGGTAAGGTGGACTTTATGACTCTTCATCCCGTATCGTTTGCTGAATATCTGAGGGTGGCAGATGCCCAGCTCTATCATTCTTATCAGATGATAGACGAGGTGATGGTTGTGCCCGAGGTGTTGCACCAGCAGCTGATAGATGCTTACAAGTTGTATCTTGTGTTAGGCGGAATGCCCGAGGCGGTAAGTGCCTACATCGACACTCGTTCGTGGGCGGCAGTAAAGGTGGTTCAGGATGCTATCCTCCAGTCTTATTCCCTTGATTTTGCCAAGCACATCAGCAACAAGGATATCCCACGTGTGTTTCAGGTTTGGGGCAATTTGCAGAATCAGCTTGCTCGTGAGGACAAGAAGTTCCGTTATGCTGATGTTCAGAAAGGGGCTAGGGCACGTGAGTATGAGGGAGCCATAGAATGGTTGTGCCTGGCTGGATTGGTGCATCGGGTTTCGGCGATAGAAACTCCTCGCTTGCCGCTCTCTGCCTATAAAAAAGACAATGCCTTCAAGCTTTATCTCAATGATGTGGGCTTATTGGGACGCAAGTTTGATTTGGATGCTACTACGGTATTGATGGGCGACAATCTCTTTACGGAGTTCAAGGGGGTGATGGCAGAAAACTATGTCCTGCAGGCTTTGGTTCGCCAGTATGGCTGCCAGCATTATTATTGGACTTCTGGCAATACGGCAGAAGTGGAGTTCCTGTTGCAGGATACTGGTAAAATCATACCTGTTGAGGTGAAGGCTGATAAGAATGTCACGGCGAAGAGCCTGGCGTATTATCGCAAGCAATATCTCCCTAAACTATCAGTTCGTCTTTCTGCTCTTAACATGAGGAAGGACGATGATTTGCTCAATCTTCCATTATATCTGGTTGATAAATTGAAAATGTTTGTGGAGAGCCTGGCGTTTAATGAATAATTGAAATTTATCCATACTCTTTGTATGGAATTTTGTATTAGTGCAAATTAAGCATGTTGAAACATGCTTAATTTGCAAATCTTGTTTTTGTGGTTGATATACAAAAAGTTGTTTCTATCCCTCGCAGAGCTTAGCCAGTTCTTCCAGGTTATCCGCCACTTCAATCACATCTCGCCAATTGCCGCGAATCATGCTTTTCTCTGCCATATCATCCAACAGGGCGATGGTGGAGTTCCAGAAGCCTTTCATATTGTAGAGAATCACCATCTTGTGATGGTAGCCGATGGTGTGGGAGGCGGCGATGGTGAAGATTTCGTCCAGGGTGCCGACGCCGCCAGGAAGGGCTACGAAGATGTCGCTCTGGGCAAGCATCAGGTCCTTGCGGTCGCTGAGATTGTCACACGGAATCTCGATGTCGAGGTCTGGGAAGGTTCTTTCTCCTCGCTCTACAAGCGTAGGAACCACACCGATGGTTCTGCCGCCATTCGCCTTTACCGCCTTGCCGATGCAATCCATCAGACCGGAGTTGCAGCCGCCGAAAACCAGGTCGTGGTCGTTCTCTGCCATCCACATTCCCATCTCTTCTGTTAACTTGAAGAAGTCGGGGTCGATATTCTTATTTGCCGAACAAAAAACTGCTATTTTCATATTGCTTTATCTTCTATTTGATGATGTTTTATCTGTTGTTTATGAATGTTTTATCTTCTATTTGATAATGTTTTATCCGTTATTTATAGATGTTTAGGCAAAGGTACGCAAAAAAATCGAAATTATTGGGCTCTTTTTGCGGATAATTTCTTAATTTTGCAAACTATAACTAATCTTATAAACAGGAAGATAGATTTCCAATAAACAAAATTATAAAACAAAACAAGAGAATGAAAAGGATTATCACATATAGTATCATTGCATTGTTGCAGGCATCTGTGGCGCTTGCTCAGACCTCTGTGGCGCTTGCACAACCCTCTTCGAAGCCGAAGCTTCAGAAGCGGGAGAAGTATGAATGGCAGGGAGAGATTCCTACTTATGTAGAAACGCTGAAGAAGGAACTGACGTATCCGATGGCTTGGGGAAACAGTCCGATTAAGAACTTCAAGAAGTGGAAGAAGGCGGCAAGGTCGAAGGTGTTTGAATGCATGATGACGCCTCCCAAGGCGGTTGCAGCTTGGGATATGGAAGTATTGGGCGAGGAGCAGAGAGACGGTTATAAGGCGCAGAAAATCGCCTTTAATGTCAACGCCTATTCCCGTATTACGGCTTATCTCCTGATTCCGGATGGAGGAGATGGAAAATTCCCTGCCGTGGTGGCACTCCACGACCATGGTGCCCATCTCTTTATAGGAAAGGAGAAGATGATTCGCCCTTTCTTCATCGCTTCAAAAGAGCAGGATGCGGATGGAAATCTCTCTGAAAAGAAGAAGGCTGCCAACCAGGAGGTTCTGGACGATGCTGATGCGTGGGTAAACCAGCTCTACGAGGGTCAATACGTGGGCGATTACCTGGCAAAGCATGGCTACGTAGTGCTTTCGATTGATGCTCCGATGTGGGGAGAAAGAGGTCGAAAGGAGGGCGTGGATAGAAACAAATACGATCTCATCGCCGGCAACATGATGATGCTGGGTAGAGACCTCTCTGCCTTCATGACCTACGATGATATTTCTAGCACCGAATTCCTGGCTTCGCTGCCAATGGTGGATGTGGAGCGTATCGGATGTGTGGGCTGTTCGATGGGAGCCTATCGCTCGTGGATGCTCTCGGCATTATCGGATAGAATCAAGGCGGGTGCTTCCATCTGCTGGATGATTACCACCGATGCTCAGCTTACCCGGAGATTCGGAAGAAAGGAGAATGGCGGTTTTGCGAATTGCATCCCTGGTCTTCGCCAATATCTCGACTATCCTCACATCGCCTCCCTTGCCTGTCCGAAACCGATGCTTTTCATCAGTGGCACAAAAGACAAGCTCTTCCCGGTACCCGGCGTAGAAGATGCTTTCGCCGAAATGCACAAGGTTTGGAAGAGTCAGGGAGCAGATAATCTGCTGGATACCGAGCTTTGGGAAATCCCTCATTCCTGCGGATTGAAGGCGCAGGAGAAAATGCTGGAGTTTCTGGATAAGAAATTGAAATAAGAAATGTTTGGCAGACGAATTAATACAAGGGCTTTATAGTTATTTTAAAATTAGTGGTTTTGAAATAACTAATTGAGAAATTACTAAAATAAAAAGAGCGGAAAAGCAAGCTGGGGGTTAACAGAGTTAACAGTTAACAGCTGATTTTCCGCTCTTTCTTCTCTAAATCTACCACAGATCTGCTGGCGACAGGTCCTTGTCCTTTCTACCCATCAGATAGTAATCGGCAAGGAACTGGAGATTTGCCTGGGTAATCTTCAAGCCTTCCTCCTTTACATATCGGCTGGTGAAGATATTGGCGTCAGGCAACATGTTGTTCTCTATCAGCTTGCACACAATCTCGTATGGGAATGGGCGACCATTGCCGCTGATGATTCCGAAGCTGTCATCCTCTGCACGCTCTGCGTTGTAGTAAGGATTCTCAGGCGAAGCAATGCAGTGGGCGAAGCCGAAACTGATATTGATACCTGTATAAGGACTTGCGCTCACGATGATGCCCTTCTCGTATTTCTGTGGGAATCGGATATCTTTAGGCAATTCGAACTCAATCTTATTGAGGAACTCCTTCAGGGTCTTCACATCCTCCAGGAAGATGAACTTGTCGCCATAATCCTTTGCTTTGAGCAGGTTGTAATCGTGGATAGCCTTCTCGCGATCTACGCTAGCCTCCATCTTCTCAATCTTCTCCTTGAATTCCTTATCTTCCCAAAGCTTGTGGGTAGGCATTTCTGCCGTAATCTTCTCGAGCCACTCCAGGGAAGTAAGCGCCAGGAGATTGCTTCTGCTGGCAATGGTCATCTCCATCTGTACGGAGTAGGCCATAGGCTCTGTAAGTCCCTGAGGAGAATTTGCCATCTGCTGGAGAGCAAACTGCAGGCGCTGGCGGTTGCCCACGTTGAAGTAGCAGCCATAGTGGAACCAAGCCAACGTGTCGCGGCGATGGATTTCATCGAGCTGCTTCTCTTCTTTTTCATTCGGGTTCTCCAGTACAGGCATTTCGCTCAGATAGGTAATCAGACGCTCATTCTCAGGCGCAGTCTCATATTCCTTGTCGAGCAGATTGTAGGCAAGCTTGGCTGCCAGCGTCATCGTACTGAAAAGGAAAGGAACGGCTTCCTGGATGTAGGTGCTCTGCTGGTAATGGTGCCAGCACAGGAACTTGATGTCGGCGAAGTTGATTTCCTCCGGATCGTATTCAGGAACATCTTCGTTCAGGGTATTCGGAACGAAATCATCCTCGTTCTCATAGAAAGGGATGTAGGAACCGTAGCGCTTCTTGCATTCCGCAGTAAACGCCTTCCAGATTCCTGCACCGGAAATCACATCCTCAAAGTAGCCAGCAATGCTGAGTGCAAGCTGCTTGGCATCCTCCACATTCTTAAACTGATGGGTGAAGCACGCCTCGTCGAGGGCGTGGTATATTTCGTTAGCCAGTTCTGTATAGTACTGATCTACTTCGTTTGGTTTCTCGTATGGATGCATTGCCATCCAATCCTGGGTGAAAATTACCTTTTTCATTCTTTTCGATTCTTTGTTATTCGAGGTTAAGCGATGTCGTTGTGACGCGATATTCGTTCTTCTCGGTTGATGTTTATGATTCTTGTTAGCCAGTTCGGAGCAATATTGCCCGAATTATCTGTAAAGATAATGCAAAGATAATGAATTCTGCGCAAAAAATGCAAGAAATTCGCAGTTTTTTCGTATCTTTGCACCCGAATTTAGGCAATCTTAATAAATACGTGGGATTGCCGCAAGCGTTTCGGAAGGATTTTGCACCCTAATTCATGGCTGGGAGGGTGAATTCGGCCTTCCATTTAGATTATAATGAATTAAGGTTAAAAAGATTTGAAGACATTTGAAGAATTGGGCGTAAGCGAAGAGATTCGCCGTGCCATCGAAGAGCTTGGATTTGAGAATCCAATGCCAGTTCAGGAAGAAGTTATCCCATATTTGCTTGGTAATAAGAACGACGTGATTGCGTTGGCGCAGACCGGTACGGGTAAGACTGCATCTTACGGTATTCCGGTTATCCAGAAGACTGATGCCAGCAGCAAGCAGACACAGGCTATCATCCTCAGTCCTACTCGTGAGCTCTGCCTCCAGATAGCAGACGATTTGAACAGTTTTGCCAAGTACATCGACGGTTTGCATATTGCCGCAGTTTATGGCGGAACCGACATCGGAAGCCAGATTCGCACCCTGAAGCATGGTGTGCAGATTATCGTGGCTACCCCTGGCCGATTGCTCGATTTGATTAATCGTGGCGTGGCTCAGTTGGAGCACGTGAACAATGTGGTGCTCGATGAGGCTGACGAGATGCTGAACATGGGCTTCTCTGAGAGCATCAATGCCATCTTCGAGAACGTGCCGAAAGATAGAAACACCCTGCTCTTCTCGGCTACTATGAGCAAGGACATCGAGAAGATTGCCCTCAACTATCTGCACGACCACAAGGAAATCGTAGTGGGTTCGCGCAACGAGGGTGCTGAGCATGTAAACCACATCTACTATCTGGTAAATGCCAAGGACAAGTATCTCGCCCTGAAGCGCGTGGTGGATTTCTATCCACGCATCTTTGCGATTATCTTCTGCCGCACCAAGCTGGAGACGCAGGATATTGCAGATAAGCTCATCAAGGATGGTTATAATGCAGAGGCGCTGCACGGCGACTTGAGTCAGCAGCAGCGTGACCTCACCATGCAGAAGTTCCGCAACCATACCGTTCAGTTCTTGGTGGCTACCGATGTGGCTGCCCGTGGCTTGGACGTAGATGATCTGACTCACGTCATCAACTACGGTTTGCCTGATGATGTGGCAAGCTACACCCACCGAAGCGGCCGTACGGGGCGTGCCGGAAAGAAGGGAACATCCATCTCTATCATCCATACCAGAGAGAAGTTCAAGGTTCGCCAGATAGAGAAGCAGATTGGCAAGGACTTCGTGGATGGCGTATTGCCAACCCCAGAGGAAATCTGCAAGAAGCAGCTCTTCAAGACGATGGACGACATCATGAAGACCGATGTGGATGAGGATCAGATTGAACCATACATGGCTGAAATCAACCGCCAGTTTGAGTATATTGACAAGGAGGACATCATCAAGAAGATGGTGACCATCACCTTCGGTAAGTTCCTCGATTACTATAAGAACGCTCCTGAGATCATCAAGCCGGAAACAGGCAAGGGTTCCCGTGGCGGCGAAGGTCGTGGAAGCCGTGGCGAAGGCCGTGGCAAGGTTTCCAATGGTCGCAGAAAGCATGAGGCTGAGGCAGGATTCAAGAGACTGTTCATCAACCTGGGTAAGGCGGATGGCTTCTATCCGGGCGAAATCATGCAGTATCTGAACAAGCACGTGAAGGGTCGCCAGGAGGTAGGTCACATCGACCTGCTGAGTAAGTTTGCCTACATCGAGGTGCCTGGGGAGGATGCGAAGCGCGTGATGAAGGCTTTGAACGGTACTGAGTACAAGGGCAGAACCGTAAGATGTAACGATGCTGATGAGGAAGGTCATGGCAGAGCAGCCCGTGGCGGCCGTGGTTCTGAGGGCCGTGGCGGTCGTAGCTCAGAAAGAGGCGGACGCAGCCGTAGAGGTTCTTCTGATGACTCTCGTGATTCTCGCGGAAAGGGCGGACGTGGAAGCCGTGGTGAATCTCGTGGCGGCAGAAAATCACGCCCTCAGGAGGATACAGGCGATTGGCGCCAGTTCTTCCAGAACAACGACAACGTGAAGTTCAAGGGTGAGGAGCCAAACTTCGAGGAAGAAGGCTGGGCTCGTCGCAGACCTAAGAAGAAATAAAGCATATTTTATATGTTGAATATGTTTAGATAGTAAGGAGCACTCTTTCTTGTTATTCAGGAAAGGGTGCTCTTCTAGTATATAGATGTCTCTACTCCCTATGATAATCAGTATTCTCTTCTATCAAATAAATCTCTACTCCTAATAGAAAGTTTCGTTCAGTGACGTTGAACGTGCATTCAACGACGTTGAACCGACATTCAATGACGCTGAACGGAACTTTTTCTTCGTAAATAGAAAGGAATTCCAAATAAAATGATTATATTTGCAGGCGAATTAACAATACCTAAAAAAATGAGAAGAATAGTTTTTATCGCTTCCTTGGGCTTGATGAGCCTGAGTATGCAGGCACAGAGCGTCTCCCTGGCAGGAGAATGGCAGGTGGAATTGGGTGAGAGCAAGAGCGCTTTCGCCAAGGGGAAACGTATGGTTACGGATGCTGCGAAGCGTGCCTTCCTTCCCGGCACCATCGATACGAACCATCTGGGATTCGCTCCGAAAGATACGATGGAAACTACGCATCTTACGAGGCTCTATGCCTATAAAGGTGCTGCAAGATATTCCAGAACCATCAATATTCCGAAGAATTGGAAGAAGAAGCCGGTAGAACTCTTCCTGGAACGTACCCGACCAACCTGGGTGTATGTGGATGGAGAACTGGTGGATTCCTGCAACTTCATCTCTACTCCCCAGCGCTATCTTCTGCCAAAGAAGGTGAAGCCGGGCAAACATCTCCTGGAAATCGTGGTGGATAATGGAAGAGGCGTGCCTGAGCAGGTTTACGGCTCCAGCCATGCTTATACGGAAGATACGCAGACCAACTGGAATGGAATTATCGGAAGGATTGAACTCCAGCTTGCAAGCTCAGTAGAAGGTAGATCTGCAGAAATTCCAGCGGGAGTAATCCCTAGCCGTTCTGTAGCTTCTCCTACCACTCTTCAGATGCCTGATTTCGCCAAGGATTTCCATATCGAGGGCGCACACTTCTTTGCCAATGGTCATAGGATATTTCTTCGTGGTAAGCACGATGCGGCAGTATGGCCGTTGACGGGACATGTAGATATGAGTGTGGAAGGCTGGATGAAGTATCTCGGAACCTGCAAGGGGTATGGAATCAATCATGTGCGTTTCCATTCCTGGTGCCCTCCTGAGGCGGCTTTCGTGGCAGCGGACAACCTGGGAATCTATCTCCAGCCGGAGCTTCCTTTCTGGGGTTCTTTCGATAAGAAAGATGAAAGGCTGATGGCGTTCCTGCATCAGGAAGGTGAAAACATCCTCAGAGAGTATGGTCATCATCCTTCTTTCCGAATGATGGCGCTGGGTAATGAACTTTGGGGCGACATCGACAAGATGAAGGAGTTTGTGGATGATTTCCGCAAGATTGCACCCGATAAATACTATACCTTCGGCAGTAATTACGATCTCGGTTATCAGGGAATAAAAGAAGGTATGGATTACTTCACCACTTGCCGAATCGGAGGCGAGGAATGGGGCAAATACAATACCCATACCCGTGGTTCCTTCTCGTTTGCCGACGCCTACGATGGAGGAATGATCAATCATTTTCATCCTAATTCTACGATGAATTTTGATGAGGCTTGTGATAAGGCAGGAATCCCAATCATCTCTCATGAAACAGGCCAGTTTCAGACCTATCCTGATTATCGGGAGATGAAGAAATACACCGGAGTGCTTCATCCTTATAACTTTGAAGTGTTCCGCCGTCGCCTGGCTGCAGCCGGAATGCTTTCGCAGGCGGATGATTTCCACAAGGCTTCGGGCTTATGGAGCGTGAAACTCTATAAAGCCGATATAGAGATGGATTTGAGAACCCGGAATATGGCGGGCTTTCAACTGCTCGATATTCAGGATTATCCCGGTCAGGGAAGTGCTTTCGTAGGCATCCTGGATGCATTTATGGAAAGCAAGGGAATCACTACGCCTGAGGAATGGCGCCAGTGGTGTTCGCCCGTGGTTCCTCTGCTGGAAGTGGAGAAGTTCTGCTTCGAGGATGGGGAGAAGATTCAGGCTAAGGTGAAGGTTGTCAACTATGGCGGTTCTTCGCTGAAGGGCAAGAAACTGAAGTGGAAAATAGGCGATGCTGAAGGCGTAATGAATATCTTTACTTATGATGAGGGGCTGATAGATGTGGGCGTCTTGGATGAGGAGATATCTGTAGATAAACCTACCAAGCTGCTTCTTACATTAAACATAGAAGGTACAGAAGCCAGAAACTCGTACGAGCTTTGGGTTTATCCGAAGAAGGCGTTGGAAAAGAAGGGCGTCATTATTGCCAAGAATTTGAATCAGGAAGTGGTGAAAGTCTTGGAAAAGGGCGGAAAGGTGCTTTGGCTTCCTACGACTTCCAGCCATTTCGTGGCTGCAGATGATACGCTTTCGCAGTCAGATAATGCCACACCTTATACCGTAGGTGGACTCTTCCAGACTGATTACTGGAACTATCGCATGTTCAAGACCATCTGCGAGAACAATAAGAAGAAGGTTTCTCCAGGAACCCTGGGTATTCTGACGAATCCGGAACATCCGATATTCAAGGAATTCCCTACGGAGATGCACACCAACTGGCAATGGTTCCCGGTTATCAAGGAATCGCATCCGCTGGTGCTCGACAACTTCGAGAAGAATTATCGCCCGATAGTTCAGGTGATAGATAACATTGAGCGGAATCAT
The DNA here is from genome assembly GCA_900544825.1 of uncultured Prevotella sp. GTDB lineage: Bacteria > Bacteroidota > Bacteroidia > Bacteroidales > Bacteroidaceae > Prevotella. Next base: position 11,345 of record UQWP01000051.1, read on the forward strand.
AAGCTGGGTTTGGTGATGGAATGGAAGGTGGGAGCCGGAAAGCTTCTCGTCTGCATGAGCGATTTGGAGAAGGCTGCCAAATATCCAGAAGGCAAGGCTTTCTATCAGAGTGTAATTGATTACATGCGCTCTGCCGATTTCAATCCATCTGCAGAAATAACGGTGGATGAATTGAAGAAGAAACTTGCCGAGAAGCCTCGTCAGGTTTCATTGAAGGAGCTGAATAATATCTCGCAGTATTAATAGGAATTCTGTAAATTGCGAATCTGTAAGATAAAACAGGTTGAGAATCAGTAAGATAACAAGAACGGAAAGTCAAAATAAAACAAGAGCGGAAAGCCAGGAGTTAACAGGTTAACAGTTAACAGCTGATTTTCCGCTCTTTTCATATCATCCTGAGACTAATCTTTATCCCAGGATAAACTTTATTTCATCTCTATTGATTCAGAGATAGGATTTACTTTGCATTAATCTCCTTTAAGAGTCTGTCTGCGTGACCCCACTTATCCATCAGGTAGAGCACGTAGCGAATATCTACACCGATGCAGCGAGCCAGGCGCTTGTCGAAGTTGATGTCAGAGCTGAGGCTATCCCAGTTGCCGTCGAAGGCAAGACCTATCAGCTCACCCTTGCCGTTGAACATAGGGCTACCAGAGTTGCCGCCGGTAATATCGTTGTTGGTGAGGAAGCAGAGCTGCATCTTGCCGCTTGTCTTGTCACGGTACTTGCCGAACGGATTGTATGAAAGAAGTTCATGTTCGAGGAGTTCGTGCATGATAGGCTCGGCATAGTAGTCGATTACCTTGTCGCCCTGCTTCATTTTCTCAACGAGGCTCTCGGCTGTGGTATAATAGCCTGATGGCTTTCCACCGAGGTCGAAACCGCCTACCTGACCATAGCTCAATCGCATGGTGAAGTTGGCGTCGCTGTAGTGAGGCATGTCTTCCTCCATACGGAGCTTGGCAGCACAGAGATACTTCTCCTGCTCAGCGATGCTGTCGTTGATGCTGCCCATCTGAGCAGCGAAATCTGCAAATACATCGTTCAGATCCATACCGAAGCTTACGCCTGGATCCTTCTCATATCCCTTCTTGTTGAAATAGAGCTTGGCGCCCTTCTTTATGATGAGCGACTTCTCCCAGAGATAATCCACATACTTGGCGTAGTTGCCGCCAAACTCAGTGTCGATGGTCTTGTAGAACTTAGGCAACCACTTGGCATCTACGTGCTCCTTGTAGTTCTTCAGAAGGGTAGCGAGCACTTCCTTATCGAGCGCCATATCCCATTCTGCAGAGTTATCTTCAAACTCATGATACTGCTTCTTCTTGTTCTTCTCAGGACCCTTCACCTCCATGTCGGTCTGGAGCTTGATGGCACGGGTAGAGAACTCGATGTTGCTTCTTCTTGTGAAAGATTCAGCGAAGTTGGTCCAGGCGTATTTCACGTCAGCGCTCTCCTTGTAGAGCTTGGCGAGCTTGTCGAAATCTACCTTGTGGGCGAGGTCGTTGGCAGCCTTGGCTGTATCCTGCCAAGCACGGAGACGGGTTTCGTACTCACGCTTCAGATTCACGATGCCGATAGAATCGATGCACTTGTTCATACCGATGGCATTCTTCCAGTAGTTGGAAGAGCTGGCGTACTTGCTGTCGTACTTGATGCGGACAGCCTCGTCGGCACGCATGTGCTTCTGCATCACCTCCTGCTTTACGCCACGAACCTGGGCACGAGGAGCATTCTCAGCATCGCGCATGGTCTGGATTCCGTAGCTTGAAAGATAGCGCTCTGTGCTGCCTGGGTAACCCATGGTCATCGCATAGTCGCCATCCTTATAACCCTGGAGAGAAACCTGAGCCCAACGCTTTGGCTTGTAAGGCACATTATCCTTGCTGTAGGCAGCAGGACCATTGGTCTTAGGGTCGGCATAGATGCGGAATACAGAGAAGTCGCAGGTCTGGCGAGGCCACATCCAGTTGTCTGTATCGCCACCAAACTTACCCATAGACTTTGGTACGGTGAAAACCAGACGCAGGTCGGTGAAGTCGCGGTAAGTAGTAGCGTACCACTTGTTGCCCTCGTAGAAAGGCTGAACGGTGATATGGAGGGTAGAATCGTTCTTCTTCGCCTCTTTAGTCATCTCGTTCTCCAGAGAATCGATGAGTTCATCGCGCTTCTTGTTGTCGAGTTTCTCGTATCCGAGGCTCATCACCTTATCGGTTACATCCTTCTGTTCAACCATAAAGCTTACGAACATATTCTCGTTAGGCAATTCCTCTGCGTAAGATTTTGCAAAGAAACCGTTGAGCATATAGTCGTGCTCCACGGTAGAGTGGCTTCTGATAGCTTCGAAACCGCAATGGTGGTTGGTAAATACCAAACCGTCTGGAGAAACGACTACGCCTGAGCAATAGCCAGAGAAGTTAACCACAGCATTCTTCAAGGCGTTCTCGCCGTTGTAGAGCTGGTCGTAAGTCATACTGAAGCCTTCGCGCTGCATCATCTCATACACAGCGTTAGGCAAGTTGTAAATCGTCCACATTCCCTCGTCAGCGTGAGCGGTATTGATTCCGCAGAACGCCAAGATAGAGGCGATAAGGACCGTTGCTTTTTTCTTCATTTTATTCTTTGTGTTGTTGTTATATGATTTGCAAAGTTACGATTTTTCTGCGAGATAACATCAAGTAGAACAGAAAAAAGCTGAAAATTCCATCAAAGTTTCCTTTTTAGAGTTATTTCTTTCACTTATACTAGAAAAATTCGATAAAAACACAATGTTTTTCACTTATACATGAAAAAGATTGCAAAAGTAGCGGTTTTTTCTTGTATAAGTGAAAAATTAGTGCTATCTTTGCGCCATAAAAAAGAATGATTTATGGAAATTATCAATAGAAAACAATATGTAGATCGAGTGTTGGGCTACTTAGGCAAAGGCTTGATTCTTGTCTTGACAGGTCAAAGGCGTGTGGGCAAGAGCTGTATCTTGCAGAGTGTAGCCAAGCAAATCACAGCTAAGGATGATTCTGCCAATGTGATTTATATCAATAAGGAGTATGCTGAGTTCAACAGTCTGAAGACAGATGAAGATCTGAACGAATATGTGGCGGCTCATTTGAAGAATCAGCGGCACAATTATCTTTTCGTAGATGAGGTGCAAGATATCAATGGGTTTGAGAATGCTTTGCGCAATTTCCAAGCCAAGGACATGTGTGATATTGTGGTGACAGGCAGCAATGCCAAGATGTTATCAGGCGAGCTTGCTACTTATCTCTCAGGTAGATATGTGGAGATTCATATTCAGAGTCTCATTTATTCGGAATTCCTGCTGTTCCATGGATTGCCTGATACGGATGATACCTTCTTGAAATATCTTACCTGGGGTGGCTTGCCTCAGTTGGCGCATATTGGGCTGGACAATCGTCAAATGTTGACAGACTATTTGGGGGATATCTATAATACGGTTATCATGAAAGATGTCATTAGCCGAGAGAGCATTCGCAACGTGCGATTCTTGACCGATCTGGTACGTTTTGTTGGTGATAATATTGGAAAGAATATTTCTGCCAACAGCATCAGGAAATTCATGCTTTCGCAGAATATCACGATCTCTCCAACATTGACATCCAATTATCTTTCCTATCTATGCAATGCCTATATCATAGACCAAGTAAGACGTTTTGATGTTCGTGGCAAGCGAGTGTTTGAAACCAATGAAAAATACTATTTCGAGGATATTGGTCTTCGCAATGTGCTGGTGGGTTCCAATCTGCGAATGGACATCGAGAAATTGCTAGAAAATGTGGTTTACTTGCATTTGCGTAGCCAGGGATACCAAGTAACGGTAGGACAACTCCAGAATGGCGAAGTGGATTTCGTGGCAGAGCGTGGAGGAGACAGGGTTTATGTGCAAGTTACTTATCTGCTGGCTACCCAAGAGACGATGGATAGGGAATTTGGCAATCTCCGACGCATCAAGGATGATTATTCTAAAAAGGTAGTTTGCATGGATGCGCTAGCGGCAGAAGGCAATTATGAAGGGATAGAGTGCGTACATGTAAGGGAGTTCCTAAAGGGGCAATAGCTCTGTTTCTGAGTGATGATTTTATATTATAAAAGTGTGTAATGTTGGTTCTTTCATTACACACATTTATTATTTTCTTTCCATACTTTAGCCTGTGGAGTCAGCCTATACTGTTGGCGAGGATGCTTTGGCGTATCGGGATATTTACGCTCGATGGCATTCTCGGAAAGGGCTACGTTTAAGTATAGCTTGCTAAAACTCTTTCTGTCTTTCAATCCGAGTGATTTCATGATTTCCGCAGATGACATGTATGTATCATCCATACATTTGACAAGAGTCTCCACATGTTGACTGAACTTGTGGGGTGCTTGTGGGGTGTTTGAGGATAGCTTGTGGGGTACTTGTGGGGTACCTATTCTTGGCTGCTCTTTCCAATCATCAGTCGGCTGAATATGCAAGTATCTGTTTTTGAGCACCCAGCTATCTTTTAGGAGTAAGTTCCTGAAGAAACGAACCAGATAGATAGGAGAGTAATCTATGCCTTTCTGAATGTTGCGATAGTTGGCACGCACCAGGGCATTACGGAAATACCAGGAATGCTTGGCAAACATTTCGTTGTTCACTTCATAGCCTAACGAACGGAGATATTGGATGGTGAAAATCGCCGTTGTTCGGGTGTTGCCCTCTCTGAAAGCGTGGATTTGCCAGATGCCTGAAATGAATTTGGCAATATGCTCAATCTTCTCATCATCCGTTAGACCTTTATATGAGAAGTTCTTCTCCTGCTCAATATCCCAATCCAAGGCTCTTCGCAAGTCTTCCCAATTCAGGTAGTTTACGGAATCTCCTTCGAGCACCCATTCTTTCTTGGAAATATCATACTGGCGGATTTCTCCTGCGTGCTTGAATACTCCCTCGAATATTCTTCGATGCAGGGAAACATATCCGTTGGTATTGAAGGCAAAGGTTTTGCTGGCGAGAATCTTCGCGATGTTGGCTGAAACCTTATCTGCTTCTTCCTCGTCTTCATCCTTAGGTGTACGGACCGTCTTGCTCTGATAGTAAGAATCAATCAGTTTTCTGGTTTCATCCAGAGATATTTCCCCTTCGATATTTCGTTTAGCCACATCTATGAGATACGCCGACGGTTGCAGCCCATCTACAGCCTGCAATCCGATAGCCGTCTTCCAGTTCTCGACCCTTTCCTTCTGCGAAGGTTCTCCTTGTCGGAGATACTCATCGAAGGATGCGAACTCGTTGATATTATCTTTATTCATAGATGTAATACTTGAAATTTAACTTTGCAAAGTTACGACTATTTCCCGAGATTACCAATGATTTAGGGTAAAATATTAAAGAATTATACTTTTCATCATTAAGTTTTTGAGTAATTCGGCGAATACTTTTTGTAAGTATCCAACCCGTTATTATCTGATAGGAAGATGATGGTGTCTATGAAATAGTAGTTGCCGTCATCTCCAACCAATACATTATTAGGCACGGCATCGAAGATGTCGTGAATGCCATTGGTGAAATATTCTCCATTGTCTTCTGCGTGAAAACCGATGCGCTCAAACTCAGCCTTGATTTCTTCGGGAGTAGCTTCCCTCGCATTTACAACAAGCTGTTGGCGAAGGACAGCACATACTTTACCGTCTCGATTCTGTGAGAAACCGATGAAATCGTAGGCGCAATCTGGAAAGTATTGGTTATGGGCAGGAATGCGTTCAAAGAATGGAGTAAGGTTGTCGTCTGAATAACGGAAGTCGTTAAGTTTATAGACGTGTATTCCATCATAGGCCATATAAACCTCGTTCTCTGAACCTCGGTCAGAGAACACACCTAATGATTCCGGATTCTCAATCCAGCAATCATTCTCCTTAGCCCAGTCTTTTAACCTTGCAATTTGGACTCCCTTGCAAGCCGTTGTTCCCGCAAGCGCTTGAATTGAGCTAAGCACTCCTCCAGCGAAAGCGGATGCTCTCGCCAATAAGCCATTGAAGCCATCTTCTGGGCATTGACTTTCTTGTGATAATCGTTCAGTTGTATCTCCATCCATTTATGTATTATATTGTTAGAATATTACGTTTGCAAAGTTACGACTATTTCCCGAATTTTCCAAGGCTTCGCTTGATTTTCTTCATAATTTGTCTTTTTGCCGATAACATTCCTGGGGATAGAACCTCCTGCTCCAGCATATCCAATGCCATTCTTAACTCTTCGAGGAGTTCGGGATAGTACTTCATCTGCTCGTAGGCGAGCTTCATGCAGTAGCAGCGGATGGCGTAGGGCTGGGAACAGGCAGTAATCTTGGCAATGCAGAAATCGATGAAATCGGAACGGAGTGATTCTTTCTCGAATGGCTGACGGAGAAGAAGATTGAGCATCAGGCGGCGCTTGGTCTCATTCTTCTCTACGAGAATCCTATCTATCAGTTCATCATGCTTCTGAAAGAGTCACGGGTTGTTGGCTTCATCGAAATGGCTTAATGCCCAAAGCGCATTGAACGATATCCGGTCGTTTTCATCAAAGGTGAGTTGGTAAAGCTCTTCCTTTAAACAATTATTCTCTTTGCCTTGCGTCTGAAGGCAAAGAGAATAAATATCGTTTACACTTAATCTGTTTATGAGTTGATTCCTCATCATTTCAGCTTTCATAACTTCATAAGATGCTTTACTTTCTAAAGTACTTTCCAACCACCGGCAGACTCTTCAATGGAAAATCCTTCTTCACGAGATAGGCGGTGAAGATGAGGATGAGTACCGTATTGATGAGGCAAGCGATGGCGGTAGAGAAGTATCTGTTAGCCTCGGTCATTCCTGCAAAAAGAATGAGCGAGAGAACCACATAAATCATAATCTCCTTCACAGGATAGTTGATAGGATACTTCTTCTGCCCCACGAAGTAGGAGAGAATCATAGCTGTTCCATATCCAGCGAAACCAGCCCAGGCACAGGCGATGTAACCATAGATAGGTACGAAGATAACGTTGATGGCTATCAATACCGCACAACCGATGCCCGAGAAGTAAGCACCCCAGATGGTCTTGTCGATGAGCTTGTACCAGAAACTGAGGTTGAAGTAAACTCCCATCATGATTTCGGCAGCCATTACGATAGGCACTACCTTCAAACCATCCCAGTAGTCGCGACCGATGATGTGGCGAAGCAAATCCAAATATCCTACTACCACAAGGAAAGCCAGGAGGGTGAAGATAACGAAATACTTCATTGCCGAAGCATACATCTTTTTATTGTCTTTCTCTTTGGCGTTGCCAAACACGAAAGGTTCGTAGGCAAAGCGGAAAGCCTGGGTAATCATTGCCATGATCATCGCAATCTTCGATGCGGCACCATAGATACCGAGCTGCGTGTGAGCATCGCCCTTCTCATAGATGTAAGGGAAGAGAATCTTATCGGCAGTCTGGTTCAATATACCTGCAATACCAAGCACGAGGATTGGCCAGCTGTAGCTAAGCATCTTCTTGATGAGCACCTTGGTTTCTGCCCAGGAAGCGTAAGGACCGGAGAAACCTTCCTTCAGTTCCTTAAAGAAGAAGATGGTCATGGTAGAGGTGCAGATGATATTGATGTAAAAAGCATACTCTACGTCGCTTCCGCCCATAAAACCGAAGTAGGCGATATTCATTGTCATGTTGCCGATAATGAAAAGCATCTTCAAGGCCGCAAACTTCAGCGGGCGCTTCTTGTATCTGAGGTAAGCGAATGGGATGCACTGGAAAGCATCAATAGCCACGGTTACGAACATCGTCCAGACGTAAGCCGGATGGTCGGCGTAGCCCATCGCATCGCTCAAAGGCGAGATGAAGAGGAATACCAGGGCGATGAAGAGCAGGGAGGTGAAGCCCACCATGCTCAATACCGTGGTATAAACTTTATGAGCATCTTCTCCCTCCTTATTGACGAAACGGAAGAAGGTGGTCTCCATTCCGTAGGTCAGGATAACGAGAAGTAACGCCGTATAGGCGTACATGTTGGTGATGACACCATAACCACCACTGGCGGCGCTGATCTTAGCCGTATAGAGTGGTACAAGCAGATAGTTCAGGAATCTGCCGATGATACTGCTCAAACCATAGATGGCGGTATCCTTTGCGAGTGATTTTAAACTTGCCATTATTTTTGATGTTAATTATCCGAAGAAAAGATATGCAACAGCGATTGCTGCGATGACTCCTGCCAAATCGGCGAGCAAGCCGCAAGCCACGGCGTGGCGGGTATTCCTGATGCTTACACTACCGAAATATACTGCCAAGATATAGAAGGTGGTGTCGGTGGAACCCTGGAAGATGCAGCTCAATCTGCCCACAAACGAATCAGGACCATAGTTCTTCATCGCCTCCAGCATCATGCCTCGTGCGCCACTTCCCGACAGCGGTTTCATGATGGCGGTAGGCAGGGCGCCTACGAAATCAGCGTTCAAGCCGCATTGTTCTACCGACCACGAAATGCCTTGAATCACCATGTCCATCGCTCCCGAAGCACGGAACACGCCGATGCCCACGAGAATCGCTACGAGATAAGGGATAATCTTCACCGCAGTGGTAAAACCTTCCTTTGCTCCCTCGATAAATGCATCATATACATTCACCTTCTTCCAGAATCCAGCCAGGATGAAGCAGAGGATGATGCCCAGGAGAATCATATTTGAAGCCACGGTGGTAACCGTGTTCATCGTATCCTTATCCATCTGTCCGAATCCCCAGATGATGATGCCAACGAAGGCGCACATTCCCAACAGAGTGGCGAGCAGTACCGGCTGAAGGATATTGATGCGTTGCCAGAGCGAAGTGATGATGATTCCGGCAAGCGTAGCCACGAGCGTAGCCATCAGGATAGGGATGAAGACATCCGTAGGTTGTGCTGCACCATAGGAGGCACGGAAGGCGAGGATGGTGGTAGGGATGATGGTGAGTCCTGAGGTGTTCAGAACCAGGAACATAATCATCGGGTTCGTCGCCGTATCCTTCTTCGTGTTGAGCTCCTGCATCTGCTGCATTGCCTTCAATCCGGTAGGTGTTGCCGCATTATCGAGTCCCAGCATATTCGAAGCGATATTCATGAAGATGCTTCCCATCACCGGATGGTTCTTCGGAATATCAGGGAAGAGACGGGTGAAGACAGGGCTGAGCGCTCTTGCCAACACATTCACTACTCCCGCCTTCTCTCCAATCTTCATGATGCCAAGCCAGAGGGCGAGCACGCCCGTCAGCCCGAGAGAAATCTCGAAGGCATTCTTGGATGAGTCGAAGGTGGAATCTACAATCTTCTGGAAGATAGTCGTATCTCCCATTGCCAATCCGATGAGTGCGAAGATGAACGCAATCACGAAAAATGCTATCCAAATGTAATTTAAAACCATATAATCTGAATAATCTGATGCTGCGACCAGAGAATCGCACATTCCTTATTAATTAATGTATTGTTTCTAAAACGGCTGCAAAATTACAATAATTTTCTTGTTTAGCGATGCTTTTATACTTTTTTAATCTCCCTTTTTATCCGCTTTCAGAAAATGGCATTATCTTTGCGGCTCAAATTCTAAAAAACAGTAAGATAGATTTATACAAAAACATGATAAGAGGAAGCAAAGGACTTCTGTTATATTTTATAGTATGGACAAGAATGAGAGAAAAAATAGCGAGCAAGAGATGTCCGTAGAAGCGAATAAGAATCATTCCGCTGATGCGGATAGAGTGAAGGAAGTATATAAGGTGACGATAGCGGGAAGCATCATCAATGTGGTGCTGCTCGTACTGAAGTTTGCTGCAGGTATCCTCGGACATTCGGCAGCTATGATAGCGGATGCCATCCACTCGCTCACCGATTTCGCCACAGATGTGGTGGTATTGGTATTCGTTAAACTGGGCAATAAGCCGATGGATAAGGACCATGATTATGGTCATGGCAAATACGAGACGCTTGCCACAGCCATCATCGGCATTTCGCTCTTCGTGGTGGGTGTGATGATCTGCTATTCGGGCGTTACCAAGACCTATCGTGCCATCTGCGGCGAAACATTGCAGCAGCCGGGCATTGTTGCCTTGCTGGCAGCCATCCTGAGCATCGTGATGAAGGAGTGGGCTTATCAGTTTACGGTAAAAGCCGGTAAGAAATATCATTCTGAGGCTGTGGTGGCGAATGCCTGGCATCATCGCAGCGATGCTTTATCGAGTATCGGAACGATGTTCGGTATTGGTGGCGCCATCATCCTGGGAGAAAAATGGGCGGTGCTCGATCCGCTGGCTGCCATTGTTGTAAGTATCTTCATCATCAAGGCAGCCTGGGGACTGGTGATGCAGTCTGTGAAAGAACTGACGGATGCCAGTCTTCCTGAAACAGAGGAAGATGAAATCCTGAAGATTGCAAACGGAGAGCAGGGAGTAGGAGAGATTCATAACCTGCGTACCCGTCGCATCGGAAACAAGATAGCGATAGAAATGCACGTCCGTATGCCGGGTTCTCTTTCGCTTTATGAGGCACATGAGCATGCTACTCATATTGAAACGAAACTGAAGCAGCACTTCGGCGCAGATACCCATGTGGGAATCCATCTCGAACCGATTAAAGTGAACGGAAAATATCAGAAACCGGAATAAAAGAAAAAAGTCTTCAAGCCAAAATTGCTTGAAGACTTTTTGTTTTATATTACCAGCCGAGATTTATGCTGGCTCCTGCCATAATCCACAAACCTGGCTGCTTAACGGCAGTAAGGTCGTAATAGCGGTGGCAAGTGATATTATCTGCTTTTACGAAGATATTATAATTCTTCTCGTCCCACATCAGCTTGCAATCCACCTTGGTGTATGGATGATAGCCATTCATTCTCTGCTGCCATCTTACGCTCCAGGATGCAGAAAGCTTGTTCCATATCTGATGATCCAGGCCGAATACTGCCTTGTGCTTCAGATACTCCAATGCATAGAGTGATTTCAGGATGTTGGTCTCGGTCTTATGATCCTGATAGATGTAAGCATAGCCCAACTTGATGCGGGTGATGAAACTGTTTAGTGCCAATTCTCTCATGTAGATGGTAGCATCTACGTTGTAGCCCATGTTGTTGAGCTTTCCGATGTTCATCACGTGGTACTTGCTGTCAGCCAATTCCGTTTCTGATGTCTGAACCCAGTCAATCATGTTGGTGCCGTGAGCATAGAATCCGCTTACGGTTGCGGCAAAACCTGTTTGGCGATACTGGGTGCCCACCTTGAAGGTTGAGTTCTTCTCCGGGTTCAGGTTGATGTCGCCCTGCTGCACAACATTACTTATATATAAGTCGGTGTAGGTAGGCATTCTCAAAGCCTTGTTCCAGGAGGCGTAGAACTTCCAGTTGTCGTTAGGACGATAACTCATATCCACACCAGGATAGAAGCGGAAGTCGTTGTCCAAACCGGTATTCTTGTTGGCCAAGACACCTGCCGACAAGGTGAAACCGCTGAAGATGAAGTTGTGCTCCAGCATGATGTTGGTATTGGTGCGCTCTCCCTTTCGGGTATATTGACGGTCAGAACCCGAGATGTCCTTATAGTCTTTCTCTGCGAGTTCCTCGCCCAATGCAGTAGAGTAGATGCACTCCTTGCTGATGTCGAAACCAACCGCAGTCTTACCCAAAGCCCAAGCCACGTTGGCATTCAGACCACCACCATAAACATCTAGGTCGTGATAGTTCTCGCCTGCCTTGGCTCCAGCCATACCGCGAATCAGCTGGTAATGGTCCTTGAAATTGTTATAATAGAATTGAGGTGCAATCTCCCAGGTCTTCTCCTGGTTGTGCAGACTCAGGTTGAGAGAAGCCATACCGTGGTCTGTCTTCTCATATTGGTTGTTGTATTTGGCGCTGTAGAAAGTGTTGGCACCGTAGCTCTGGGTAGCAATACCCAACTGGGCGATGATGTCGAAACGCTGGTAGTAAGAGAAAGAGAGATTGCCGTAGCCCTGACCCTTCTCGAAGTCGCTGTTCTCTGTGCCACCATCCGAGCGCTTGTAGCCTCCGCTTACGGAATAAGCCTGAGTCCACTTGCCCGTTTCAAAAGCCGTCTGCACACGTCCCTGTGCTCCGAAACTTCCAAAGCTTCCGCCTTCTACACTTGCAGATACTCCATCATTCTTTGCCTTCTTGGTTACGATGTTGATGGCACCGTTGAAGGCTGAAGTTCCGAATACGCGCGATGCTGCCCCCTCGAGCACTTCAATGTGGTCGATGTCGGCAAGAGCTACAGGAAAATCAGAAGCATTGTGACCAGTCTGTGGATTGGAAATGTTGATGCCATTCAGGAGAATGGTAATCTGGTCGAAGGTTCCACCATTGATGGAAATATCCGTCTGAACACCAAAGCCACCACGCTGACGGACATCCACGCCGGTAGCTAATTTCAATACATCGTTGATAGTCTGCGCAGCCGCACGATGAATATCGTCGCGGGTAATGACAGACACAATCTTAGGTGACTGTTCTACAGTCATCGGCGCACGAGATCCGGTAACGCTCACCGCATCTAGCTCGTAAGCCTTTCCGCCCTTGTAGAGGGTAGAATCAACCTTGGCTCCCTCTGTGCTTACGCCTGCTGCCTTGGCATGGCTCAGGGTAGCAACGCTGAGTGCACCAACAAGTACCTCTCTTCCCAAAACTGCGAAGAGTGAGTAATTCTTGTTAGAGAATCGGTTGAACTTCAAGCTGTTGCGCTTGTTGAAAATTGTTTTGTACATTAAATAAAATGTTTATAAATGATTAATAATTCGAAGCCGCAAGCCTGCTCGGTTTTCGGCATTCGGGGTGCAAAGGTACTGCCTTTCCTCGAAATGACAAAGCAAAATGTGATTTATTTTTATCCCACATGGAAAGATTTAATTTAAATCAAGGGTGGTTTTGTATGCTATACTTGGCGAAAAAGGGGTCTAAAAAGGTGTTTTCCGCCAAGTATAAGCGTATAATTGGCGGAATATGGGTTAAAAAATGTATTTTCCGCCAATTATACCGATTGTTTTTATTATCTTTGCCCCTAGTTTAATGAGTAGAATAATCAATAAAGGAGGATTATAATATGTTGATAGGCAGAAAGAAACAGCAGGCAGAGTTGTGGGAAGCGTATAATTCCGATGACTCAAAATTCGTAGCGTTGTATGGAAGAAGACGTGTGGGAAAGACTTATCTCATCAAACAGACGTTTAAGGATAAGTTTACTTTTTCTCATTCCGGTCTTGCTAATGGGTCTTTGCAAGAGCAACTGTATGGTTGGCGTTCTTCTTTGGAGAATGCAGGATTTGCTGCGTCTTCTACTCCTAAGCATTGGCTGGAGGCTTTCGATATGTTGAAGGAGCTTATTCGCCAGTCATCAGCGAAGAAGAAAGTTGTTTTCATCGACGAAATGCCTTGGATGGATACGCCAAGGTCTAAGTTTGTCACGGCTTTGGAGTTCTTCTGGAATGGATGGGCTGCCATGCGGGATGATATCCTGCTCATTATTTGCGGTTCTGCCACATCCTGGATCATCAATAAGATTTTCAGGAATCATGGCGGACTTCATAATCGTGTGAATTATCAGATATTCCTGGAGCCTTTCACCCTTCACGAGTGTGAAGAATATAGCGAGGCTATGGGCTTGGCTTATTCTCGATATGATTTGCTGGAGGCGTATATGGTGATGGGTGGTGTTCCTTATTATTGGTCTTTGATGCAGAAGGGCAGGAGCTTGGCGCAGAATATAGATTCTCTTTTCTTTGCACCTCAGGGTCTTTTGCATTATGAGTTCAGGGAGTTGTATGATTCTCTCTTCCGTAATTCTGATAAATATATAGATGTGGTGAGTATCTTGGGGAAGAAGTTAGGCGGAATGCGTAGAGAGGAGATCGTGTCTGGTTTGGAAATTGCGGATAATGGTAATCTTTCCCGAATCTTGGAAGATTTGGAGCATTGTGGCTTTATCATCCGTACCAATGCCTATGGTGCCAGGAAATATAATGCCATCTATCGCTTGATGGATAACTTCTCATTATTCTATCTGAAGTTTATGCAGGAGAACAAAACCGATGATCCTTCATTCTGGTCTCATAATTATACTTCGCCTCTCCGGTATTCGTGGTGCGGTTTGGCTTTCGAGCGGGTATGTTTCCAGCATATTCATCAAATCAAGCAGGCGCTTGGCATTTCGGGCGTTGTTACCAATACGTATTCCTGGCAGGTGAAAGATGACCCAGTTTATGGTGCTGGTGCGCAGATTGATATGCTGATAGAGCGTGCCGATAATACGGTCAATGTCTGTGAGATGAAGTTCTCGCAGAATGAGTTTGTGTTAGATAAGGATTACGATGCTGTTCTTCGTCACAAGCTTTTCCGCTTCGGTGCTTCCGTTTCTCATCGCAAGGCGATTCATCTTACGATGGTTACCACTTATGGGGTAGCTCATAATGCCTATTGGAATAGGGTGCAGAGTGAGGTTGTGGCAGATGACCTGTTTAGTGAATAATTGTAAAAAATCGCCCATTTTCGTAGTTGTGTTAATAACTTTAAATAGGTGAATTTGAAACAAAATAGCTTTATTTCAGTTTCCAATTTTTCCCAAGCTTTGGTGCTGTGAGAATTGCTGGTGATTGTAGTTTGCCATTCGTTACTACTGATTGGCGTTTTACTTGTATCTGTATGTAATCACCAAGCTCGCCTAAAGTAACATTTCCTTTTGTTTCTTGAAGTTTCTTCAAGAGATAGTAAGTGAAGAGACCATGACTTCGCTCTTTGTATGAGTAGGCGGTTTCATCCCCTTGTGCGGCTGTGAATACGACCATATTGCCTGTTGGACTGCTAGATTTTACCTTAATGGCAATACCGCGAGCTGAAGCTAACATGTTTCCATCACGGTTTGCACCGCTGAAGCATGCATCGAGAAATACTGTTACCGATTTTGAAGGCTGACTTCCCAACGATTTATATAAGTCTTCTAAGGCGTATCCTGTTGTTACATCAGAGCCATAGCCGTCAACCGGAAGCAGGTAAGCACTTTTGTTCTTTTCGTCTGGAATACCATGACCTGCATAGTAGAATATAATACGTGAATCTCCATTGTATGCATTGATTACATCTTGCAGCCATTTTATCTCATGTTTTATATTGTTCAGAGTTGCATTAGATATAAAATGTATGTTCTTTTCAGGAATACCTAATGTCTTATGCTTTTGATAAATCTTTACTAATACCAATTCCATCATGATATAAAAGACCAACATTCCACATTGCATCAATATTACCATTTTTTGCAGCTTTGTTCATCCATACGAATGCTTCGCTGGGATCTTTTTCTACTTCTTCCCCTTTGATAGAACAATACCCAAGAAAGAGTTGCGCATTTGCTACACAAAATTTGAAATCATCTTGTTTCATCAATTCTGTATCATTCTCATGATTAGCGCATTTCTTCCACCAAACAATAGCATTAGCAAGATTTTTGGTGACACCTTGTCCGTTAGCATATAGGTATCCTACTAAATATTGAGCTTGTGCAAAATCTTGTTTCGCAGCTTTTAATCCCCAGAAATAAGCTAGCTTTTGATCTTCTTTGATACCATACCCCTTGTGATAGAATGCAGCTAGTTGGTATTGAGAAACTGCATCCCCATACTCTGCTTTTCTCATTATTTCGTCAATGTTAGTATCAGTATTATGTTAAGCTTTTATTTGTTGTGCAAATGAAAGGAGTACTATGATTATTGTACAAATGTATTTTATCTTATTCTTCATAATTGTGTATCAATAGTTCGTTAATAATTCAATAATGTGCTAAGCAGCTATACGCTGTAAGCA
>UQWP01000052.1 GCA_900544825.1 uncultured Prevotella sp.
TTTTTCTGTTTGTCGAAATGAGAATGTTATTGATGATGTAAGAAATCGAGTTGCTGCTTATGAAGATTCTATATGTCGATACCGTGAAATGGTTGAAACTGCAAAATATAAGGATAGTATTGCCAATAAATTATTGCTTGAATCAAAAGAAATTAGACGAATAATGGAAAAAACAAAATAGGAACATCATTATTTAGTTAATCTTTGTTTATGTTGGGTGTTATAATCCAAATATTACCCTTTTGTGTAGTGGATGTTTGAAAAAACAAATCTACTTTTGCACAGTAAAAATTTAAAGTATCATCAAAATGGAAAATATGTATAGTAGAAATCGAATTTACATCAAGCCTGATGAACAGGAAAAGATAAAGCATTTCCGTGTTCTCTTGGGCGGTGCAGGCATAGGAAGCATCATTGCGGAATGTGCCTTACGCATGGGGTTTGAAACTATCACTATCATTGATGGTGATAAGGTGGAAGAAAGCAACTTAAACCGTCAGAACTATCGATTGGAGGATGTTGGAAACTATAAGGCAGAGAGTCTTGCCAAGAGATTGCTATCCATTAATCCCAAGGCAAATATCACGGTCATCAATCAGTTTGTTGACCATGATAATGTAGAGGGATTGATAGAAGGACATGATGTTGCCATCAATGCCCTGGATTTCAAGAGCGACATTCCTTTTGTCTTTGACAAGATTTGTGCAGAAAAGAACATCTATGTTCTTCATCCTTACAATTTTGGTTGGGCAGGTTTCTTGACTGTGGTAGATCCTGATGGCAAACCGCTTGAGAACTTATCAGAAAAATGGGATGGGTTTGAGTTGAAAGTTGCAGAATATGTTCTTGGCTACCAAGCATTTTGGATGCAGCCCCAGGAATGGCTTGACAAGGTGATCAAGCAATACCAGCGAGAGGAAGGTGCAATTCCTCCTCCTCAGTTGTCTGTTGCCTCATGGATTACAGCAGGATTGTGTACACATGCCATGTTCAACATCGCAACAGGCAAAGAGGTGAAACGATTTCCTAAATTCTATTTTTCATCCTTGCTTCAATAGGGAAGCAGGGATGGAAGAATGAAATCATAATAATTTATAGATAGTGGCAAAAGTGAGTGCTTCAGTGATGTTCTTGGTTCCAATTTTCTCGAACAAGGTTCTTCTATAGAATTTGATGGAGTCAATAGACTTACACATCTTGTCTGCAATCTCATTCATGGTGAGTCCTTGCGAGCATAAGGTGAGCACTTGCTTTTCCTCTTCTTTCAATTGTATCATTTCCTTTTCTCTCCACTTGTGGAAATCCAAGTCGTATTTCCAATATTTCTGAGAACCTTCTATATGAAACTCTATATGTCCCGGTGTGGATTGTGAAGACAGGGAAACAATACACATCGCAATCCATATTCTACCATCTTTAGTCAGTAAAATAGGAGTTAACTTGTGGTTGATAAGTACCTTTCTGTTGCCATCGAGCGTGATATGGAAATCGTATGAGATATAGCATTTGTGTTTGTCTTCTGCTGCAATCTTGGTTTCAAAGAACTTAAAGCCATTGCTGTTGATTTCCACCAACATCTGTTGTTCTTTTTCGGGTACATGCTCCGAATAGAAAGAATACCCCATTTCTTTCATCTCTTTTGCTGTGTGTCCGCAAAGAAACAAAGGATTCTCTGATACATACAGGAATCCTTTCTTGTAATAATCGATAAGATACACGCTTTGGTATAGAGAGCGTGATATAGCTTCTGTCGTGTGAATGAGTACGTCCAGTTTCTTATATTGTTCTTCATTGATAGCTCCAACAGAGTTTGCCGCAATGAAATAATCTTCTTCGTTTGCCATCTTGTTTTTATTATTTTGCTGCAAAAGTACTGAAAAATATTGATTTTATACTATTTTATTACCCAAAAAGGTAAAGTTTTAACATAAAGTAATGGTATTACCCAAAAGTGTAGCCGATTGTTTTGAAAAACGAAGTAGTTTTGCAACAGAAACATAAATATATAAAAATGGAAAAATTAATTGCAACATTTGAAGATTACTCTATCTTCAAGGCTGATGCCAAGTGCATCAATGAACTCTCTCAATTTATAGTGGTGGAGAATTACAAACATCATATAGGTTCAGTTAAGGCATCTCAGCTAGCTGACGATATAGCCGATGTCACAAAAGAAGAGTTGGAACTATATGGCGATAACACCTATATTTATATAGCTAGAGATAACCAAGGAAAACTGTTAGGCTCCATTCGCGTCTTTCTTTGGAATCGCCAATCAGAATTACCATTGGAGAAAATATATGGCATCAATCCATTAGAAGCCATACATTCTGATGTAAAGTTCAACTATTGGCATGTAGGTCGTTTTGCGATAGATTCAACTTCCGGGATATCCACGTTCACATTGTTCAAAAGACTAATGGCTTTGGCTGTTCAGCCTATAGTTGGGGATAGTGATAGCTATATGATAGCAGAAATAGACAGTAAACTCTTGAAGGTTATGAACGCATTAGGATTTGTAACGAATCAATTAGGTGATTCAATTTACTACTTGACTTCAGAAACAGTTCCTATTTCTTCTAGCAAACAAGGTATAATGGGCTTTTACTCCAAATATGGATGTCTATGCGGAGTAGCTTGATTACACAAAGGGGTAAAAATAATCGTTAAACGTTATCTATTACCCAAAAGGGTAAAACCCAAATGCAAAATAGATAGTACTTTTGCACCATCGAAAGAAATAATTGAGTCGACAATATTATATAACAGACCTTACTGGTAAAAGGAAAGCAATGCCTGAAGCTAAAAGAAGGCAACAAATGATTTTTATTATGAATACAAGTATTAATCTTGACACGTTAGATGTCGAAGAGTTGATGGATGTTAAAGGCGGCATAGCAGACAAAGCTGTCATTTGTGCTTTTGCATCTGCAGTAAAATGTACAGTTGCTGGTTCTGGTGTCATTGTTCAGAAACCTTCAACATCAATAGATAAGTAATTATATCTTGTGTGAAATTTTAGATTACGCCCAAGAAATTTGGGCGTAATCTTTTTAAAAAAAGTCAGATGAATAAAGATTATATTATATTGAATCCAGATTATCTGCTAAGAAATGATACAGACCGTATCGTTTTATATTCAGGTAAACAGGTACAGGAGTATAGTTCTTCCGAATGGATAAGTTATATTCATCCTGTACAGGCCATGATTTTGAGCATATTTTCAGAAGAGAACATACTATCTGGCAAAAATACTTTTATCCTAAAAAAGTTGAATTTATCCATAGATATGTTGGAAAGAATAGTTAGACCCTTTGTTGAAAATAGAACTTCTATATATACAGAGTTTAAAGGGCATAAAGTATTGTTTCCAAAGAATGTTCTCATATATGCTTCTAAGGTGACTGCAAAAAGTGACAAATTACAAACTTGCAATTTTATGTGCAATACGATAGATTTGACACCAGATAGAATGCATCGTGCTCCGCTATCCCTTTTGTTTATGTTGACTAATAAATGTGCAACTGATTGTAAATATTGTTATGCAGATAGAGATACCCAATATACTCCCTTATCTACTAATGAAATTTTAAAAATCATCAGTGAAGCATCTCAGCTTGGAATGACATATATAGATATAATAGGAGGAGAGGTTTTTTGTCGTAAAGATTGGCCTGTAATAATAAAAAGATTAGTAGACTTACATCTTACGCCAAATTACATTTCTACTAAAGTTCCAATATCTGAACATCAAATTAAAATGCTCAGTGACACTGGCTATAATAATGTTGTGCAAATATCTTTAGATTCAATGTGTGATAACACTTTGAAAAGTATTATCGGTGTTAAAAAAGGATATATAAACAGAATGGTCGAAACGATAAAAAAAATGAACTTGTATGGTTTTAAAATACAAATAGATACGATTTTAACTAGAGATAGTGCTACAGAGGCTAATATTCTGGACTTATATAACTTCATTAAAACTATCCCCAATTTAGTATATTGGGAAATTAGAGTACCTGAGGTTTCTATATATTCTTCCAGGCATTTTGCAAAAGTACAAGCTACAAAGAGCCAATTAGAAAGTATAATTTCTTTCATTAAAGTAAAAATCATACCGAATGCTGTTTTTACTATTTATGTTAGTGACGAAGCGTTATGTGAAGAATACAACAATGCAAAAACGGACGAGGAGTTCTTTAGAGGTGGAACTTGTGGCATGTTGCAGAACCGCTTATTTATTTTGCCAGATGGAAAAGTAAGCATTTGCGAACAATTGTATTGGCTTCCGCAGTTTATTATAGGTGATTTGAAAAAAAATACCATCTCAGAAGTATGGACATCTCCTAAAGCTTTAGCACTTTTCAATATGGAAAAAGAATTGTTTAGTTCTGAAAGCAAATGTTATAGTTGTAAACAATTAGAACTTTGCAATTCTAGACATCGTAGATGTTTTGTAAAAGTAATCAAGGCTTATGGAAAGGACAAATGGGATTATCCTGATCCGCGGTGTATTTATGCTCCTAAAGTGAAAAGTAAATTAATTTATAAATAAAAATAGAAGAGATGAAAAGAAAGCAGATTTTGTTGATTATTTTATTGACTTTTTTCACTAGCATGTTTGGGCAGAATCAGATAAAAGGTTTGATTATATCTGAAAAGGGTGAACCTTTGGCGTTTGCCAACGTAGTGCTTTTGAATCGTCAGGATTCGGTTTTCATCAATGGCACTGTAAGTGGAGCGGATGGCTGCTTTAGCATCGACTCTTCCTGCAATGGCGGAATCATCAAGGTGACATCCGTAGGCTATAAGACGATCTGCAAGGATTGCGAGGGCGAGAATGTAGGCATCATCAAGATGGAAGAGGATAGCAAGATGCTCGGCGAAGTTGTCGTGAAATCATCCCTGCCTAAGACTATCCTGAAGAATGGCGGAATGACGACAACCGTAGTTGGCTCCGTACTTGAGAAGGCAGGAACCATGGAGAACCTGCTCGACCGCATTCCTAACGTTTCTGCCCAGAATGGCAGCATCAAGGTATTCGGTCGCGGTGAGCCTGTTATCTACATCAATGGACGGCAGATGAGAGATAAGAGTGAGCTGGACTGTTTGCATTCCGATAATATCAAGTCTGTAGAAGTTATCACGAACCCTGGTGCTCGCTATGCGGCAAGTACCAAGGCGGTCATCCGTATCACAACAAAGAAAATTCAAGGTGAGGGATTCGGATTTGATGCTTCAACCACAAGTGAGTATGATGAGAAGAAAAACTTCGGCGGGTTTAGCCAATTGAATATGAGCTATCGCAAGAATGGCTTAGAGCTGGGGGCATACGCCTTTGGAGCAAAGCAGTACCAACCCGACAATAAAGACTTGCAGCAGAAAACTTATCTCGAAAAGACTTGGAACCAGAAGAGTGAAATCAGACAAGTAGGTATTGTCGAAGCTATGAACTTTCGCCTGGATGCCAGCTACCAGTTGGATGCCAACAACTCTATAGGTGCCAACTTTGGCTTTCTTAGAAATCCTAAGCAAACATGGAACGGCGATATGAGTTCTTTGATATTGCAAGATGGAGATTTGTCTGAAAGTTCTGATAGTCATGCTGATTTCTTTTGGCAGAAGAATAATCTTTCAAGCAATATTTACTATGTAGGAAAGATTGGTAAGCTCAGCATCGATTTCAATACAGATTGGCTGTGGTCGAAGGAATACCAGAACGATGTTACCAAAGAGCAATATCAGGAAGTGGGGATGAATGCACAAAGCCAAACGGCTCATAGCTTGACTAACAAGGACTATCATCTGCTCGCTTCCAAACTGGTGCTTTCTTATCCATTATTAGGTGGTAATTTGTCTTTTGGTGGTGAATATTCCAATACCCATCGTACCTCAATGTATCAAGTGGTGCCAACCAACTTGGTATCGGATGACGACAGCCGTATTACAGAAAGCATGACATCTTCATTCTTGACTTATTCAAGAGATTTCGGTGATCTGAGTTTGGAGGCAGGTATGAGATACGAGTACATCGACTTCAATTACTATGAATATGGCAAGTATGTGCCAGAGCAAAGCAAGTCGTACGGCAATTGGTTCCCATCGCTCAGTTTATCGATACCTGTTGGAAAAGTGCAGATGCAGCTGAGCTATGCAGCCGACATTAATCGTCCTTCCTATCAAAATTTGCGCAGTGGCATTCAGTATGACAACCGCTACACGTATGAAACGGGAAATCCATTTCTGGTATCTCAGATAAGCAGAAATCTCAACTACGAGTTGGCTTACAAATGGTTGACATTCGATATGACCTACAGCCATACTTCCAATCCGATTATGTCAACTGCGGAGACTTATAAGGATAATCCTGCAATAGGTTTGATGAAGCCTGTGAATGGGAATTCGTATAATGACGTAGCTGCATCCATCAACTTGCGCCCTTCGTTTGGCATCTGGTATCCTTCGCTTACAGCATCCATTGACAAGCAATGGTTTGATATGGAGACGCACGATGGGAAATCGCTCAACAAGCCAATGGCTTCATTCCGTTTTGACAACACCCTCAACACCAAGCTGGGAATGTTTACGTGGATGATGTCGTATATCACGAAAGGCCATGAAGAGAATCAGTATCTGTACAAGCCAATGTTTTGCACGAATGTTTCCGCATATAAGGCTTTATTGAAAGACCATTTGTCGTTTCAGCTCTTCATCTATGATTTGTTCGGGACAAGCGATAGCCACATGATTGCTCATTTTGGCAAAATAAAGGAAATGGTGTATGATGGACTGTCAACAAGCAAAGTGTCTCTTACTATACGATATAAGTTCAATACAGCAAGAAGCAAGTATCAGGGCACTGGTGCAGGCCTGAGTCAGAAAAATAGAATGTAAATTCAGATCTTTTCAAATGAAGAAAATAGAAATCATACATCAACATGATACGATGCAATGTGGCATAGCCTGCTTACAGATGGTTTGCAAATATTTCGGCAGGGAATACTCTTTAGATTCTCTGTCGAAACTATGTTTTGCAACTACAGAAGGGGTATCTTTGTTAGGAATCAATGAGTCTGCCAATACTCTTGGCTTGCATACTACATGTGCTAGAGCAACAACTATGACGTTAAGTGAAGCCACTTTGCCTTGTATTCTTCATTGGAACCAGAATCATTTTGTTGTTTTATATAAGGTAAAGAAAGGAAAGAAATTCTATGTTGCTGACCCTGGAAAGGGATTGGGAACATATAATCTTGATGAGTTTAAGAAACATTGGATAAGTACTAGCTCCAATGGTGAAGACAAAGGCATTGCCATGTTCTTGGAAACCACTCCGGCTTTCTTTACTTACAAGATGCAAGGAGAAGAACACATCAAAGAGAAGAGGTCTTTCCGCTTTCTCTTTGGTTATATGAAGAAATATCGCAAGTACTTCGGACAAATTATCTTGGGCTTGATAGTTGGAAGCCTCTTGCAGCTTGTCCTGCCGTTCCTAACCCAGTCCATTGTGGATGTCGGTATCAAGAACCAAGACATTGGCTTTGTTTGGCTAATCCTGTTGGGGCAGTTGATGCTAACCATCAGTAGAACGGGAATCGACTTTATCCGTAGGTGGTTGTTACTACACATTTCCTTACGTATCAATATCTCTTTAGTAAGCGACTTCTTCATCAAACTCTTAAAGTTGCCAATGTCTTTCTTTGACACGAAACTCATGGGAGATTTAATACAAAGAATGAGCGACCATAGTCGTGTTAACAACTTCCTTACTCAGCAGACACTCAACATCACTTTTGCCATGCTTACCTTCGTGGTTTTCTCGGTGGTTCTGTTCTTCTATAACAAATTTGTGTTTGCCATCTTTTTGTTTGGAAGCATCCTCTATGGTGTATGGATGACCTTGTTCTTGAAGCGAAGAAAAGTACTTGATTATGAATTGTTTGAACAAGAAGCAATCAACAACAATAAGACCTACGAATTTATCACTTCCATGCAGGAAATCAAGTTGCAGGATTGTGAGCAGCGCAGAAGATGGGAATGGGAGGACACGCAGGCAGACCTGTTCGGTGTGCAGATGAAGTCGCTCAAACTCCAACAGACGCAGGAGGCAGGAAGTATCTTCATTAATGAGGTAAAGAACATCATCATTACGGTAGTTGCAGCCACCGCCGTAATTCATGGGCAAATGACGCTTGGTATGATGCTTGCCGTGCAATACATCATCGGACAGCTCAACTCGCCTGTGGAGCAACTGATGAACTTCTTCTATTCCCTGCAAGATGTGAAGATTAGCTTGGAGCGAATCAACGAGATTCACCAGATGGATGATGAGAATGGAAAGGAAGGCTTGCTAACTTCTATTGAAGATAAGAATGAGGGCATTGACATCAAGAACATCATGTTCAAGTACGACCCACATGCTTTGCGAAAAACCATAGACGATGTGAGCATTCACGTTCCGCAAGGTAAGGTAACAGCCATCGTTGGTGCATCTGGCAGTGGAAAGACCACCCTCATCCGTTTGATGCTTGGTTATTATCCTGTCTTGGAGGGGCAAATCAACATAGGTAACACCGACATCAACAAACTCAACAAAAAGTGGTGGCGCAGACAATGTGGTGTTGTCATGCAGGATGGTGTTATCTTCTCGGAGAGTATCGCAAGAAATATTGCTGTTGATGATGGCGATATAGATAAGGAACGGTTGTTGAAAGCTGCCGAGATAGCTTGCATCAAGGATTACGTGATGGCTTTGCCTTTGAAGTTCAACACCAAGATTGGGCGTGATGGCGTGGGACTGAGCCAAGGACAGAAACAGCGTATCTTGATAGCAAGGGCGGTGTATAAGAATCCAGACTACATCTTCCTTGACGAGGCGACCAACTCGCTCGATGCCAACAACGAGAGAAGCATTGTGGAGAACTTGGACAAATTCTATAAAGGGAAAACTGTGGTGATTGTTGCGCATCGCTTAAGCACAGTGAAGAATGCCGACCAAATCGTGGTCATCGACCATGGCAAAGTGGTTGAGGAAGGCAACCATGAGTCTTTGACCGCCAAGCGAGGGGCATACTATAACCTTGTGAAGAATCAGTTGGAATTGGGAAACTAAAAAGCGTTTGATATGGAACAAAAAGAAAAAGAATCAGATAATATCGAATTGAGAAGCGAGAAGGTGAGGAACGTGATAGGTAAAGTTCCTCCTCGCCTCGTCAGCTTGGGAACGGTTGTCATTACGATAATAGTCCTCGCCCTCGCAGTTGCTTTCTACAAGATACCTTATCCTATATCCATAGAGGCTAATGGTGAGTTCATCAATCAAAGAACAGTGCAAGTATTTGTGCCATATAAGTATTTGTACCTTTTCGATGAGCCAAGGACGGCTCATGTATCTTTCGAGGGTAATGACAATGTATCTTATAACTGCAACATTATAAGCCATAATGCCAAGCTCATACATAGGGAAGATGGCAACTATTTTATGGCTACAGCCACAGTGAGTACACAGGGACAAAAGTCCCCTGTGTTGCAAAAGTACATGAAAGCCGATGTCAGAATCATCGTCAGCAACAAAACGTTATGGCAGCAGGTGTTCGGATAGTCTATGTCCGAACACCTGCCGTTTGTTTTAGGATGCATATTGTGTTGCTAAGCATCAGATTTTATGCAAAAGTTCTAAATTCCATAAATTTCTCCTAGCGAGTTATGGGATATTTAGAAAAATATCGTATCTTTGTCCCCGAATTAAGGCGTTCTTTGCATATTGCAAAATACAGAAACGAGCAGAAGTCCGCTCGTTTCCATATTGTTACCTATATAATATAGGCAAACGCCCAACTTCTTGATTTTCAATCAAAGTCCAATTTAGAGCGAGTTAGTTTTGTTAACACTATTAGCTCCGAACGCCTGCTGAATTTCGGACCTTATCACCAGGCGAAATTTGGTGGTTACAAAAGAATGTCGTATTTTTGCCCCCGATTACCGGATAGTCCGGCAACCGAACTGTTTAAACACTAAAAGCATGGAAAATTTAACCATTCAAAACTCTGAGAATCTTTTGGCTGCTAAAGCTAGTACACAACCACTCAACGACTTTCCTGTAGATCAGCTTCCTCTCGGACTCCGTGACTCACTCTCTGGCGTAGCCCCAGAGGACCGCGTGCCTGCCCTCTTCTCTGCCCTCCCTATTGCCGCAGCCTACGCCGACGGCATGAAGGCGAAGTATTGCGACGGCAGCGAGACTCCGATGGCAATCATGTCTATCACCATCGGCGAACAGGCTTCGGGTAAGGGCGTATGCCGTAGAATCGAGAGCATCTGGGCGAAGAAGATGGATAAGGACGACGAAAAACCACGTGAGGAGGAGGCATGGTACCAGCAGCACAAGGGCAAGAAGGGCGTAATAGACCCTAAGCCTTGCATCCGTCACATCGGAGATACCATCTCTAAGTCGGCCCTGATGCGTCGTCAGCTCTGTGCCGACGGTCACACCATGTACATGTTCAGCGAGGAGCTCGGTTCGATGAAGAGCGTGTGGAAAACCTTCGGCGACTACTTCCGTAAGGCGTTCGACCAGAGCGAGGTGGGCCAGGACTACATCACCGCCACCAGCGGTGTAACCCACGCCCAGCTCAACTTCACCGGCTGCTGCACCCAGAATATCTTCCAGAAATTCTTCACCGAAGACAACATCGAGGATGGCTCCTCTTCCCGAATGATGCTCGCCATGCAGATGGAGATGTTTGGCTTGCGCCTCGACAAACAGCAGCAGGACAACGAGGCTATCCCAGTCTATAAATCCCGTAACACCCTGCTCTTCGCCCAGCTCCCAGAGCAGTTCACCCTCTTCGATGCCAGCCGTGAGCGTGGCGACGGAGCCAGTCGTGAAACCATCCGTAAGATGATAAGCCGTTGGAGCAAGCGTGGTCTCTGCAAGAAGCTGAAGAGTGGCGACACCGAAATCTGGCAGAAGCTTACCATTTCAGCATAAAGTATCTTGAATCTCCTAAACCAGTCAATCCCCCATCACGCAGCCAAAGCGTGTTGGGGGATTAAACGTTACCACTTCCACTTCACCTGCACCTCCAGATCCATCTGATGAGAACCGGCGATTTCCTGCAAGCCGGAAGAAATGTGGGTGCGGTCGAAATAATCGGTGCTGCCCAGCTTCGCAATAACCAGCAGATGATGACTGATCTCCGAACGCACCACCAGGGCATAGCGGATGCCCTCGCCAAAATAACTGCCAAAACTCATCTGATAGAGCAAGCCCGGCTCATAGGCATAGATGCGACTGGCGAAATCCTGGGTGTGAAAATAGCCGAAACTGCCCTGCAGCCTCAGCCACCGCCAATGATATCCGATGTTTTCATTCAGCAGATAACCGCTGCTGGAAGCATTCTGGGTGCTGCTGCCGGAAGTTGTCTTAGTGCTGCTGCCCGCATTCCCTTCCCGGTACTTCGTATAATCCACACTCGTCTTGGAACTCCAGTTTTTCGTGGTAACGCTGGCATAGAAACGGAGACGCCCGGTAGCGTTTCCCGCCTTTTCCTTATAGCGGACCCGGGCTCCCAATGTCCAGGAACGGGAAGGAAGATAGAGGATATTCAGCAGATGATCCCAGCTCTGCGTACTCTGGCGGGTATGATACTTAGGCCAGGCAAAATAGGCAAAGTCGCTATAGGCAGTAAGGGTCCAGCGACTGCCTGGCGACCACGTAGCCCCCACATACACGCCGTTTTCATCCTGCACGCTGCTTCCCTCGGCAAAACAGTTGCTGAACAGGGAATAGTATCTGGCAGAATAGAACCTCTGCACCGCCGTGAGCGAGAAATGATCGGAAACCAGATAAGATGCTGCATTGAGCGTGGCAACGGCTCCACAATCACCCGTCGCCGTTTCGCCCCCTATCGTCCAGCGATGGGAAATATAGCCATAATCTACACTCACATTCCAGAAGGCATCGCCTTCGGGGGCAAACCGCTTGTACAACTGCACCTTTTCTGGCATCAGCGGGAGCGAGAAAGAGGTATAGAAACCGGAGGCTCCGATATGCCAGCCCTGATGGCGATAGTTGATATTGCCACCCACCAGCGTATTGGAGGCTATCTCCTGCTTGGCTATCTCCTTGCGTGTACGGTGCAGACCGGTCTTGAGAATAGTCTTGATGCCACCTTCATCACTCAGCGTGGCATCTATCTTGCGATAAGAGAGGAATCCGGTAAGATCAAGTCCCTTCAACAAGGTATAGGTGGCTGCAGCTCCCTGCAGATAGTTGGCAGAAGAGCGGGAGGAATGAACCTTGATCTGGCTGGTGGTTCTGCCCAGCGAGGACAGCACCGAGAGTTTGCCGAAGCTGAAGTCATTGTTGAGAATCAGTCCCATTCCCTCGTGCAGCCGATACCTGCCCAGGGTGATATTCTTCCATCTTCCCAATTTTCTGACTTGCAGATAGAAGGAATAGAAATCATATCCCAGGTTGTTCCTGCCGCTTCCGAAAGGTTCGCCCGCATCCTGGGCGCCTACGAATCCCATCTTCACATAGTCGCCATACCTGAACTGATAGCGCACCCCGTGCTTATACTTATATCCCAGGTATCCATCAGCTCCGTTGCCATCGCCCTTGCGCTCATAGAAAGGCACTTTCACCATTCCCATCACCTCGTGCTTGCCATACTTCAGGATGTTCTTCAGGCTCGGGAACTGCTTGCGGGGAGTCTCATCGGCTACATAGAAGAAACTGTTCATCAACTGCCGCTGATACCAGCTGATACTGGGGATGAGAGCCAGTTCTGCCATCGTCTTCATCCCGTGATAGCGATGGAGATATGCCTGGATATCCTCTACCTGTGAAGGAGTGAGGAAAGGCAGATGCTCCATCTCTTCGCGGGTAGCCGTATTCAGATTCAGCGGATGCTGTGCCAGCTCTTCCAGTTCTTCCTCATAATCCTCCCAGGCTGTCTGTTCGAAATCCTCCATTTCCGAGAGTTCCATCAGATATTCCTGCCAAGGTTGCGAAGGGGCATGCTTCTCTCTATCTTCTTCCGGCTGGGAAGAGGAGTCCTGGGCACAAACAGAAGGGACATAGAATAACTGGGAGCTGCCTATGAGAAACAGTTTCAACAAAAAACGGATGATAAGTTGCCAATACTTCATAGACAGGCAAAAGAATTATTAATTTTCCACAAAGATACTGCGAAATTCTGAAAATGAGTAAGAAAAGAGTAACTTTCTTTCTCTAAATGGGAAATTATCTGTAATTTTGCGGCATAATTAGGAATAGAAGAGGATTACACCTCTTTATATATATAAGAGATGCTCCGGATAGGGAGCAGATTATTTAAATTGGATCAAGAAGATTTTTATGAAACAGAAGATATTCTTTTTGCTGGCGATGCTCTTCTGCATCACGCTGCAGACAATGGCTCAGACGGATGACGACAAGCCTGAAGACAAGGAAGTCGATATGGATGCCCCTACCTTCGAACCGATGGTGAAGGTGGGAAAGGTGCTGCTCGACCACGACAGCATACAGTATGTACAGGTGAACAACGTGTATGTTTATCCACAGCCGGTGTTCAAGAACGCCAAGGAAAGGATGGCGTACAACCGTCTGGTATATAACATCAAGAAAGTTCTGCCGATAGCCAAGGAGGTAAGAAAGATCATCATCGAAACGGGTGACTATCTGGAAACCCTGCCTAACAAGAAGGCGAAGGATGCGCACATGAAGCTGGTGGAGAAAAGCATCAAGCAGGAATATACACCGAGAATGAAGAAACTCACCTATGCACAGGGCAAGCTCTGCATCAAACTGGTGTATCGTGAGTGCAATTCATCCTCCTATCATCTTATCCAGGCATTCCTCGGTCCTATCCGTGCCGGTTTCTATCAGGCTTTCGCCGCCCTCTTCGGTGCTAGCCTCAACAAGAAATATGATCCGAACGGAGTGGATAGGCTCACGGAAAGAGTGGTAAGACAGGTAGAATCGGGACAGATTTGATCATACTCCTTATTAAGAAAAACAATACCCTTAGGGAAAGAAGCATTCCTGATAACAGGAAACAGCTTCCATCCCTAAGGGTATTTTTTGATGGAACAAAGGAAAGTTGTGGAAACTATTAGGAGAAAATGTCTATACTATTAGGAGAAGTCTCCGTTCAGCGACGTTGAATGTGCGTTCAGCGTCGTTGAATGTACATTCAAAAGCTTTGAACATACGTTCAACGTCGCTGAACGGAGATTTCTCCTAATGAAAAAAAGAAATACCCCTAGAGGTAACTGCTTCTTCCTCTAGGGACATTCCTTTTTATTCCTCGGTGTAAAGCACCTGGATCATAGTCTGACCCACTGCCTTCAATACGTTCTTATCCAGATGAGCCATATCATCGTTCACGGTGTGCCAGGTAGGACCGAAACTGCTCTGCTGGCAATCAGGATAGTAGGCTATCACATCGACGGTTGGAATCTTCGCCTTCTCGTTTACCGGAATATGATCATCCGTAATCATACCGCCATCACTCTTAGGGAAGAAACTGCCGTAACCAGCCTGACGGGCAGCAGCCCATACTCGCTTCACGATGCCTCCAGCATACTGCATAGACATTCCTTCGCGGTAGAACTTGGCTCCCTGACCGCCTACCATATCCAGGAGGATGCCATAGCGAGGATTGTAACCCTCTGGCTTGTTCTCGCTCCAATACTGGGCACCCAAAGCCCAGCTATTGCCATCATCCTGTGCATCAGACCATTGAGGTACGCCCCAGTCCTCGGTATCGAAACATACGAAATCTACGCCGATACTTGGATTCAACTTCTTGTCTGCCTGCAACTGGCGTGCAATTTCCAGCATGACGGCTACTCCGCTGGCACCATCGTTGGCAGCCATCACAGGCTTGCGCCAATTGGTACTGTCGGGATCGTTATCCGCCCAAGGGCGACTGTCCCAATGAGCACAAAGCAAGATACGGGTTTCAGCCTTCGGGTTGTAATGGGCAATGATATTGGTATTCTTCAATATCGTGCCATCATAACCCTTCAGGTCAGCCTTCTGGGTCTCTACCTCGCAGCCAAACTGCTTGAACTTGCTCACAATCCATTCGCCACACTTATCGTGCGCCTCGCTGTTCATCACGCGAGGTCCGAAATCGCATTGCGCTGCACAATAAGCCAGAGCCGAATCGGCATTGAAAGCCGGACCTACGGGATTCAGCTTCTCCGCTTCCTCTACCTCCTGCACATCAGGCGAACTTGTGCTGCTGGCATTCTTATAGCTGATGGTACCAGCCACCAGTCCGGCAGCTACCACCACACCTAATATAATCTTCATTTTTTTCGTCATAACATTATAGTTTAAAGTTCTGCACCTGCGTCATCACTCTGAGCCAGTTGCCTCCCCAGATCTTGGCGATATCCTGCTCGCTGTACTTGCGGCGCAACAGCTGGAGAGTGAAATTAATCAGCTCGGAAGAATCAACAAGTCCGCGGATGCCTCCGTCTCCATCGAAATCGGTACCCAGACCTACGTGATCGATGCCCATCACCTCGATGGCATGCTCCAGATGGGCAATGGCATCCATGATGTCTGCCTCGCCCTCCTTGCGCAGGAATCCGTGATAGAGCGTAGTATGAGCCACACCACCACGGGCTGCCAGGGCACGCATCTGATCATCGGTAAGATTGCGGGGCACATCGCAGAGCGCACGGCTGCTGCTATGGCTACATACGATAGGAGTCTGACTGATTTCCAATGCATCATAGAAACTCTTTTCGCCTGCATGGCTCAAGTCCACCATAATGCCGTGGCGGTTCATCTCCTGAATCACCTTGGCTCCGAAACTGCTCACGCCATTGTGGGTATTGCAGCCACGAGCACTGTCGCAGATGTCATTATCGCCATTATGGCAGAGGGTGATATATACCACGCCTCGCTGGGCAAAGTACTTCACATTGCTCAAATCGTGCTCCAGGGCAAGACCATTCTCAATACCGAGCATGATGCTCTTTCTGCCCTTTCGCTTGTCGCTGTAAAGATCGGCAGGAGTTCGGGCAATACTCAGGTAGTCGCGGTTCTTGCTCACGATTTCCTCAATCTTGTCGAAGATGAGATCGGCATACTGCAGAGGTCCCTGCACGTCGAAGGCTACCTTGCTGCTGAAGCTCTCGCCTATCTTAGGCTGCGGCAGATAAGCCACCATGGTGGTAGCATCCTGATGTCCGTCGGTCATCTTGTGCAGATCCACGAGGATGCGGGAGTCGCGATGATCGAACTTCACGCCCTGTGGGAAGAACATCGGGGTATCGCAATGGGTATCGAGTGTTAGGATACGCTTGTGCAACTGCTTGGCAGCATGGAAATTGCCAGCCTGGTTCACCAGCCACTGGAAGATCTTTCCGCCTTCCTCGCCCAGCCACTCCGGATGCCACTGCACGCCGAGTATCTGCTTATACTCATTGCTCTCTATCGCCTCGATGATGCCATCGGTAGATTTGGCGATGATGCGCATGTGCCTGCCAGGCTCGCTCACAGCCTGATGGTGGAACGAGTTGACGAGAATCTTTTCCGAATTATATATATGATATAAGGTGGAATCCTTCTTGATTTCTACACTATGGGTTGGTTCGGAGCGGTCGGCATCCTGACTGTGCTTCACCATCTGCTTGATATCCTGATACACTTTTCCGCCCAAGGCTATCGCCAGGGTCTGGATGCCTCGGCAGATGCCAAGCATCGGTATCTGACGGTTGAAAGCCAGACGGACAAGCATCAGCTCTGCAGCATCACGCTCCTGATTGATATTGTGAAGACGGGGAGATGGCTCCTCGCCCATCCACAACGGGTTATGGTCGCCCCCACCCGTCAGGATCAAACCATCTAGATGCTCCAGGGTATTGATGATGACAGTACTGTCGGCAACTGGCGGGATGATGACAGGCGTTCCACCTGCCGCAATCACCTGCTTGTAATAACGGTCGCGAAGCGTAGCATCAATGTTCTCGTAATTGGCAGTAAGACCGATTACGGGCAGATGCTTCGCTTCGGGAAAAGAAGAGTACGCACCCTTGAGATGCGACTCCAAGTCAAATGTTTCCATTTGTTTATTTCTAAATACAAAAAAATTACTCTTCCTCCAAAAGAACAGGAACCTCGCGCTTGATGCTCTGCTCAAGCGAGATGAGTGTCTCGGTAGATACTACACCCGGAATAGCCTGGAGCTTGTTGTTCAGCAAGTCCATCAACTGCTCGTTGTCACGGGCATACAACTTCAAAAGCATGGTATAAGAACCGGTTGTGAAGTGGCACTCCACAATCTCAGGAATGTTCTGAAGGCGCTCTACCACCTTCTTGTACATATTACCACGCTCCAGGTTAAGTCCTACGTATGTACATGTAGAATAACCCAGACTCTTAGGGTTTACATCAAAACCGCTACCGGTGATGAATCCATCCTCCATCAAGTGCTGGACACGCTGATGGATGGCTGCACGAGACACGCCACATTCTGCAGCTACGTCTTTGAAAGGAATACGGGCATTCTTGGAAAGGATGCCGAGAATCTTTCTGTCAAGATTGTCTATTTTCTCCATTTCTTCTCTATTATTATGTTCTATTTTAAGGTATTCTTATATACCAGATAGCAAAATTAATAAAAACTATCGAAACAGACAACAAAATGCACGAATATTTTGCAATATCCGTGCATTTTGTTGTTTTTTATACTGATTTTAACCAAAATTTCAGATTTTTCCTGCTATTTGGCGTTACTTTCTCTTTCTGGAAGCAGACTTCTTGCCAGCTGTCTTGGCTGGAGTCTTAGCCACCTTCTTCTCAGCTCCTACAGCTACATCATCCTTCTGCTCGCTGTCTGCCTCAGGCTTTACCTCTGGCTTCACGATGCTCACGAGCTCCAGGTCGAATACCAATGTAGAATATGGAGGAATCTGACCAGCCTGACGCTCGCCGTATGCCAACTCATAAGGGATGTAAAGCTGCCACTTGCTGCCTACAGGCATCATGGTGAGAGCCTCTGTCCAACCCTTGATCAGGCTGCCGGCACGGAACTTGTCTGTGGCAGCACCGCCATGCTTGGAAGTTGCATCGAATACGGTTCCATCAATGAGACGGCCCTCGTAGATAACCTCCACCTCATCAGAAGCCTGAGGAATCTCGCCCTGACCTTCCTTGATTACCTTATACTGCAAACCGCTAGGCAAGACCTTGACACCTGGCTTCTTGGCATTGGCTGCCAGATATTTCTCGCCAGCACCAGCCAAGGCTTCCTTCTTGAACTCGCCAGCCTTGTGCTCGGTAAAGATAGTGGTATCATTGGCAAGTGCTGCCACGAAACCACGGCTGAACAGTTCGGCATTGATAGAATCCTTGGTGCTCTTCAGCTCCTCGCGGGTTCCAGGCAGGATGCGCTGATTTACCATCTGGGCAATCTGCATACCCACGATATAAGCAGTACCCTTAGGAGTATTTGCCTGCTGGATAGCCTCCTCATAACCACGGATGAAGTCTGCCATATAAGCAGTATCCACCTGATAACTCTGCTGGATGAATGGAACCAGACCACGGGTGGCATAGACACCAGCCGCATAACTCAAGGAATCACCCTCGCTGGCAAGAACCACTGGAGTTACCTTCTTAACATTCTTCTTCTTGCTTGCAGCACTGGCTGTAAACAAAGAAGCACTCGCCACGAGGACGAGTGCTGTCATTAAATATTTCTTCATTTCTTATAAGTCCTCTACTCAAAATGAGTTCCCACAAAAATTACTTGCCACCTACAGAAATCAACTCAATCTTGAAGATCAATACAGAGAATGGCTTGATCTGACCCTGCTCGCGCTCACCGTAAGCCAACTGCTGAGGGATGTAAACCTCCCATACAGAACCTGCAGGCATGTGAACCAAAGCCTCAGTCCAACCCTTGATAACCTGGTTAGCACGGAGATCTACAGCCTGGCCACGCTTGAAAGAAGAATCGAATACCTTGCCGTCGATTGTCTTACCCTCGTAGTTAACCTTTACCATAGATGTATCCTTTGGCATAGGGCCGTTACCCTCCTTGATTACCTTGTACTGAACACCTGAAGGAAGAGTTACCACTCCTGGCTTCTTCTTGTTGGCAGCGAGGAACTTCTCACCAGCCACCTTGTTAGGTCCATATTCCTTCTCCATGTTCTTTGCCTTGATGGCCATCATCTTGGTCTGTGCTACCTGAGCAGCCTGCTCTACAGTCATCAAACCCTTCTTGCCGGTAGTACCTGTAATGAAACCAGCCATGAAGTTCTTCAAAGAGATAGTCTTGGTAGAATCGTCACCGAATACCTCGTGGTTGATACCCTTAACCATCTGGTTAGAGATCTGCTGACCAATCTGAATACCTGCATAGTAAGCAGCCTTCTTCTTGTCATCACCAGCGTTGGCACCATCGTTGAGACCCTTGATGAAATCATCCATGTAAGCGGTATCCACGCCCATGCGCTCTACCATAAACTCCTTCAGACCCTGAGTCTGAGACATACCCATGGCATAGCTCATTGTATCTACATCATTCTTGAGATCTGCCTTTGGAGTAGAATTGCCACAAGCTACGAATGTAGCGGCAACACAAGCCACGAGGGCTCCGAAAAATAACTTTTTCATTTTTAACTTTATGTTTTATTCTTTGTTCTCTCTATATTACTTTACTGCAACAAGCTCTACATCGAAGATCAATGCTGAGAATGGAGGAATAGCTGCTCCTGCGCCACGCTCGCCATAACCCAACTGATAAGGGATGAAGAAACGGTACTTAGCACCCTCGGTCATCAACTGAAGACCCTCTGTCCAACCAGCGATTACCTGGTTCAATGGGAAGGTAGCTGTCTGACCACGGTCGTAAGAGCTATCAAACTTAGTACCATCGATGAGTGTACCCTCGTAGTGGCACTCTACCTGATCTGTAGCCTTAGGAGCCTTGCCGTTACCCTCGCGCAGAATCTGATACTGCAAACCGCTCTTGGTTGTGATGATACCATCCTTCTTAGCGTTCTCTGCGAGGAACTGCTCACCAGCCTCCTTGGCAACCTTGCCCTTCTCTGCAGCTGCAGCCTGAGCCTTAGCCTCCTGCTCTGCGAAGAAGTTCTGTACCAACTCCTGTGCTTCCTGCTCATCAAGCTGAAGATTGCCTGCAATCGCATCCTTTACAGCCTGTGCAAAATCATCAATGTTCAAACTCTCTGCACCCATAGAAGCCAACTGGCGACCGATGCCAATGCCTAAAGCATAACTTACTTTATCCATAAATTTATCTTATAACTTTGTATTAATATTCTTTATTTTGTACTTATTGTCCTTAAAACGAGTGCAAAGATAACATTTTTCTCGCTGATAACGATGATATTTAAAGAAAAAAGTGTAAATTTGTGCATTCTTAATAAGAAGATTAAGAAAATATGAATAAATAAAACGTGATAAGATGAAGAAACTCGTATTTTTAACCGGCGCTGGAGTGTCTGTGGAGAGTGGTTTCAAAACTTTCCGTGGAAATGATGGCTTGTGGGAGAACTATCCTGTGGAACAGATAGCTACCCACGAGGGATGGGAAGCTGACCCTACCCTAGTAACTAACTTCTATAACATGTTGCGCCATAAGCTCTATGCCGCTCAACCTAACGAGGGACATAAACTTATCAAGGATCTGGAGAAGGATTTCGACGTAACGGTGATTACACAGAATGTGGATAACCTGCACGAGAAAGCGGGATCCAAGAACGTGATCCACCTGCATGGAGAACTCTCCAAAGTCTGCTCTTCGCGCGACCCTTACGACTATCGATACATCAAGGAGTTGCCGGAGAATGACTGTGAGGTGGAACCTGGAACCAAGGCGGGCGATGGCAGCTTGCTGCGACCATTCATCGTCTTCTTCGGCGAGAATGTTCCGATGATAGAGCCTGCTGCCGAGGCTGTGCAGCAAGCCGATATCTTCGTCATCATCGGCACTTCACTCAATGTGTATCCTGCCGCAGGCCTGATAGCATACACCAAGCCGAACATTCCTATCTATCTGATAGACCCAGGTGCCGTAAACACCAACGGCTACTATAAGATTGAACATATCATGAAGGGGGCTTCTGAAGGAATGAAGGAAATGAAAGAAATGATCAAAGTATAAAAACTGAAAGAGGAGGCATCAACCGATGTCTCCTCTTCTGCTTTTATTGCCTTTTGGCTTTTTTGTCTTATATCGAAATGCTGATTATGCCGATGCTCTCGTTCCCATACGTGCCTCGGCTACGTTTACCACGTAATCGCCGAGCTTCTCGCACTCCTGAATGATATCCATATACAGGGTTCCTACGCCGTAGGTGTAGAGATGGTTATCCACATCGTCCAGATTCTG
Organism: uncultured Prevotella sp.; assembly: GCA_900544825.1. GTDB lineage: Bacteria > Bacteroidota > Bacteroidia > Bacteroidales > Bacteroidaceae > Prevotella. Next base: position 21,396 of record UQWP01000052.1, read on the forward strand.
GTTTCTCAACTGAGTACGGAAGTTGTTGATTTCCGTCTCAATGTTATAGGTATGGTTCATATTGATACTCTGGCGATCGTGAGCAAACATGAAGTTCATCTGGGTAAGCGACTCATCTACCAGCTTGAACATCTGATGGATATTCTCATTCTGCTTGGCTGTGAACTCCTCCTTGTTCTCTCCCTTGCGCTTGATGGTGCGGGCGAGGTTGTAGCAGCTGTCACCAATGCTCTCTATCTCGGAAATCGCACGCAGCATCGAACGAATCTTTGCCTTGGTATCATCACTCAGATGGGCATCGCTCACCTGATCCAGATACTTGGCTATCTCAATCTCCATGTTATCCGATATGCCCTCATACTTCTCGATGCGCTCATAGAGCTTGTCGAAAGTCTTGGCATCCTGGGTATCCATCAACTCTCTCACCATACTAAACATACGATGAATGCGCTCACCGAAACTGCCGATTTCCTGCTGTGCCTCGAAGACAGAAAGCTCCGGTGTCTTCATGATACCAGCCTGGATAAAGCGCAGGCGGAAATCCTCATCCTCCTTGTCAGCCTTAGGCTTGATAAGCTTGCAGACCACCTTTTCCAACTGTGGAATAAACCAGATGAGTACGCCCGTATTGCAGACATTGAAGCAGGTGTGGAACATCGCCAGGACGATAGGCAGCAACTTCGCCTTCTGCGCTGCCGACATGCTGCCATTAGGGTCATAACCCACAATAGAGCAGACGAAATCCACGAAAGGATAGAACAGGCAGAGAACCCAGATGACACCAAACACATTGAACACCAGATGAGCCAAAGCCGCACGACGAGCCTGGGCATTGGCACCCAAAGCAGCAAGGTTGGCAGTAGCAGTGGTTCCGATATTCTCACCCATCACCAGCGCAATACCCAGATAGATAGGAAGCACTCCCGTAGAACAGAGCAGGATGGTAATGGCCATCACCGCAGCAGAACTCTGTACGATGCAGGTAATAAGCGTACCTATCAAAAGGAAGACGACAATGGTGAAATGACTCTTCGTATCGAAGGAACCGAAGAAGTCGATAACTGCCGGATTATGCTCCAGATCGAGAGCCTTGCCGGCACTGCTCAACAGAACGAGCGAGAAGAAGAGAAAGGCGATACCGAAAAGGAAATCTCCAAAATACCGGCGCTTCTTGCTATATATCAGCATAATGCCGAGGAAGAACGCAGGAAAAACCACGATGGTTAAATCTACATTATAACCCAGCGACATAATCCATGCCGTAAAAGTGGTACCGATGTTGGCACCCATTATCACGGAAATGGCTTGGGCCAGGGTGAGCAGACCTGCATTCACAAAAGAAACCGTCATCACGGTGGTTGCAGAGGAACTCTGAACAGCACAGGTAATAAAGGTACCTGTAAGCATTCCCGTAAATCGGTTGGTAGTCATAGCTCCTAAAATGTGGCGCAACTGGGATCCTGCCATCTTCTGCAAAGCCTCACTCATCACCTTCATACCATAGATGAGCAATGCCAAAGAACCGAGGATCTGAAAAAAAATCACAAGATATTGACTTGTATCCATAATTATTTGTATTTGTGGAAATGTTTGTTACGTTTCGATTGCAAATATAATAAGAAATCCGCTTATTACGAAATATTAAGCAAGGATATTTCAAATTGTAACAGCATTGTAATATCCGAAACTTATCAATACAGCCAAAAGAAAGAAAAAACTCTGCTTTGCCCTATCATCTTCTCATATCTTTTTCTACTCGTTTATAAAGATGAATATAGAAGGAAAGGAGAAATAAGTGGCCTATTTTGTTACATATTTAATAAAAAACAAAAAAAGATGCCAAGAAACTTTGTATTCTCCGATTTTTTTTGTTTCTTTGCCTTATAAAACTATAAACAGTCATATAACAGTCGTAATTATGGGAAAAGGTAAAAAAGGCGGCAAAAGAATGAACAAGGCGCAGCTCACTGAGATTCTGCAGCAATTCTTTGCCGAAAGGCCGGGCGAAACGCTCAGCTTTAAAGAAATATTCCGTTCCCTCCATCTCACCACGCATCCGCTCAAGATGCTGGCTATCGACATCATGGAGGAAATGGCATGGGATGACTATCTGGCAAAGGTAAGTGATAATTCGTATCGCCTGAACCAAAGCGTGCAGGTAATGGAGGGTAAGTTTGTTAGAAAGGCAAATGGCAAGAACTCCGTCATCCCTGATGGCGAAGAAAATCCTATCTTCGTTTCCGAACGCAACTCTATGGGAGCGCTCAATGGCGACCGAGTGGAATTCACCTTCCTCGCCCGTCGAAAGAACCACATCAAGGAAGCACAGGTAAACAAGATCCTGGAACGTGCAAAAGATACCTTCGTTGGTAGATTGAAAGTGGATAAGGATCTGGCTTACCTTGTTACACCAAGCGATGTCTTCGCTCACAACATCATCATTCCGAGAAGAAAGGTGAAGGGCGGAAAGACCGACGACAAGGCGGTGGTACGAATCATAGAATGGCCGGATGGAGAAAACAAGAGTCCTATCGGTGAAGTTGTGGATATCCTCGGACAGAAGGGTGACAACGATGTAGAGATGAACTCCATCCTCGCTCAATATGGATTGCCTTACAAGTATCCAAAGAATGTGGAGGATGCTGCCAACAAGATTTCAGGAGAAATCACAGAACAGGATTACAAGGAACGTGAGGACTTCAGAAAGGTATTCACCTGCACCATCGACCCGAAGGATGCCAAGGACTTCGACGATGCCTTGAGTATCCAGAGATTGGAGAACGGCAACTGGCAGGTGGGGGTTCACATCGCCGATGTTTCGCACTACGTAACAGAGGGCAGCATCATCGACAAGGAAGCCGTGAAGCGTGCTACATCAGTCTATCTCGTAGATCGCACCATCCCGATGCTCCCAGAACGTCTCTGCAACTTCATCTGTTCGCTTCGTCCTAACGAGGAAAAGCTGGCATACAGCGTCATCTTCGAACTCGACAACAATGCCGAAGTCAAGAACTACCGCATCGTACACACTGTCATCGAGAGCGACCGCCGCTATAAATATGAAGAGGTACAGGAACTCCTCGAAGCCAATGGTGTGATTGATGGTACTGGCGAACCAGCACCGGCAGAAACCAAAGAGCATCCATACGAGGGTGAGAATGCACTCCAGCTTATCACCCTTGATAGACTGGCAAAGAAACTTCGTGCTGCTAGATTCAAGAATGGAGCCGTGAAGTTCGACCGAGAGGAACTGCATTTCGATATTGACGAGAAAGGCAAGCCTATCAGCTGCTACTACAAGCGCTCTAAGGACGCCAACAAACTCGTAGAGGAATTCATGCTCCTAGCCAACCGTACGGTGGCTGAAAGTATCGGAAAGGTGAAAAAGGGAAAGAAGCCAAAGACGCTTCCTTATCGTATTCACGATAATCCAGACCCACAGAAGCTGGAAACCCTGCGTGAATTCGTTGTGAAGTTCGGCTATAAGATGAAGACCGAGGGCACCAAGGGCGCCACAGCCAGAAGTCTGAACAAGTTGATGGCTGACTGCGAAGGCAAGCCTGAGAACAACCTCATCCAGATGGTAGCTCTCCGTGCAATGATGAAGGCAAAGTATTCCGTTCACAACATCGGTCACTTCGGTCTGGCATTCGAATACTATACTCACTTCACCTCGCCTATCCGCCGTTATCCGGATACAATGGTACACCGCTTGCTCACCAAGTATGCACAAGGCGGCAGAAGTGCCAACGAGAAGCATTACGAGGAACTCTGTGAGCATTGCTCCGACATGGAGCAGATTGCACAGAATGCAGAACGAGACAGTATCAAATATAAGATGGTAGAATTCATGGGCGATAAGCTAGGTGAGGAATTCGATGCCCACATCAGCGGTATCACTTCTTACGGCATCTATGCAACCATTGATGAGAACCATTGTGAAGGTATGATTCCGATGCGAGACATCGCAGACGATTACTACGACTTCGATGAAAAGAACTTCTGTCTGATTGGTCGTCGTCATCACAACAAGTACCAATTAGGTGATGCAATCCGCATCAAGGTGGCGCAAGCCAACTTAGAAAAGAAACAACTTGATTTCGCCCTAGCCGGCGATTCTGCTCCTATACGCAAGGAAAAGCCTGAGGCTAGTACTTCTTCCAAGAAAACAAAGAAGTCGAAGCAGAAGACACGTAATCATCGTAGAAACAAATAATCTCTCAATATCAAACTGGACTTACTTTTAAGGTTGGTCCAGTTTTTTATATTGATTCTGTGAAAACAGAAAATAAACAAGATACTGCATTTTCTTTTCGAGATAAATGCATTTCATATGAAATGGTTCCAGAAAATCCTGGAATTCCTGATAAAAATCAGTCATGGATGGAATGGATGCATCCAGAAACAGATCCGTTTTTACGATAAAAGAAGTAAAGTAAGTGGATGCATTCATAGTAAGCCCAAGTTCAGATGAGAGCTGCTCTATGATCTGGCTGTTGCCTCCGTAGGGAAGAGTCAGCTGCAGTGCCAGACGGGAAGCAGTTTCCATTGAATGCAGTGTCTCGCCTCTGCGGGAATGGACTTTTTGGGTGTAAAGTTCACGGGCTTCGCGGATGGCAGTTTCGATTTCTGAAATAGAAAAAGGCTTTTCAATATAGTTGACTGCTTTTAATTTGATAGCCGCCTTCAGATATTCTTTATCTGAGTATCCGCTCATGAAGATCGGAACAGTATCAGGAAGAAACTTTTCCAGACGTTCCAGCATGGAAATACCATCCATGCGGGGCATACGCACATCACACAGAATGATTTCCGGCTTG
>UQWP01000053.1 GCA_900544825.1 uncultured Prevotella sp.
CTTTTGTCACGGTGATGGACAAGGACAGCAACGTGATAGATACCATGACTACGAGGGGATGGGGTAAACGCCTCTTTTATCATACTCAAGTGCCAGCACGTCCTGCTTCTTATATCGTCAAGGCAGAGTGTGAAGGCTATGAATCGAAGTGTATCAATCATACCATCAAATACATCGCACGCAATAAAAGTTTCTTATTCCCTTCGCTTCTGCTCAAGAAGAAATTCAATCATGATGTTGCCCTCGATGACGTGGTGGTGACTGGCACCAAGGTGAAGCTGGCTTACCGTGGTGACACGCTCGTCTTTAACGCCAGTGCATTCAATGTGCCTGATGGTTCCATGCTCGATGCTCTTATAAGACAGATGCCGGGAGCCGAAATGAAGAGTAACGGCGATATTTACGTAAACGGAAAAAAGATAGATTATCTGCTCCTCAACGGAAAAGACTTCTTCAAGGGGAAGAATCAGGTGATGCTCGACAATCTTCCTTACTATACCGTAAAGGAACTGAAGGTGTATGACCGTTCTTCTGAAAAAAGCCGACTCATGGGGAAGGAGATGGAGAAGAAAGACTATGTGATGGATGTGACTCTGAAGCGTGAGTACTCCCGTGGATACATCGCCAACGTGGAGGCGGCGGGGGGAACCGAAGACCGCTATCTGGCTCGTCTCTTCGGACTCTACTACACTGACAATTCACGAATCTCGGTATTCGGCAACATGAATAACATGAACGAAACACGAAAACCGGGAAGTCAGGGTGACTGGTCGCCTTCCAACAGTCCGCAGGGACAAAAGACTACCCGCCAAGTGGGCGTTGACTTTAATACGACATCGAAGAGCCAGAAAATAAGAGAGCAGGGAAACGTTACGTTTGCTTGGGACAATACGCATGACTTGACCCACAGCTCGCAGGAGAATTTTGCCTCTACTGGCAATATCTTCGGTAGAAGTATCAGTGATTCGCGCAGCGATAACCATAGTTTCAACCTCTACAATACCTTCCAGGTGGATGGAAAGTTGGGAGTATGGTCGGATACCCGTATCGACTACTCCGACAGAAAGTCATCTTCGTCAAATCTCAGTGCTACTTATTCTGCCAACCCTGAAAGATGGGGGCGATATCAGGCAGACCATCGATTCTACCTTTGCACAGAATGTTAGTGGCAGCCTGCACGACATCATCACCAACCGGTCGCTCTATCAGTCACGCTCAAAAGTGCATGCATTCACAGGTAGTCAGACTGCTATGGTATACGTTGCCTTGGGGTGATAGAATAGATCTGGACATGTATGGAAAGTATGCCAGCTCCAAGCCAAACGAGTCTTTCAGCCTGAACCGCAATGAGTATTTCAAGACTGGCGAGAAGGATTTGCGTAACTATTACAGTGACAGCAGACAGAACAGCTATGAGATGAATGCCTGCTTGAAGTATAGAATAGAATTTCCATATACTAAATGGGCAATGTTTATAGGACCCAAATTTGCGCAGACCTATCAATCGGTGAAGGGCTTGAAATACCGTCTGGATGAACTTGGCGGCGACTGGATAGCCAATCCGGAACTGATGTTCGCCACGCTGCCTTCTAACATGGAGCAGCTTTCGGGGGTGATAGACGAGGATGTGAGCAGAAGCTATCAAACGCTGAAAAAGAATACGTGTGGTGAACTTTTATTCCAAAGAGGTGGTCCTTCTTCGTACCTGGTTCTGTCGCTGAGCATTTCTGAAGAAAAGGAGCGACTTAATTACCATACATCGACTCTCGACACGATAGCCAGGAGAAGCCGTGTGGTATTCAGACCTTTGTTCATATACGATTGTAATGACGATAAGAAGACTATCCGCTTATATTATTATATGCAGAGCCAGACGCCTGATTTCTTCAGCATCATGCCATACAGAGACAATTCGAATCCTCTGGCGGTGAGGGTGAACAATCCGGACCTGGAGAATTCGCTGTATCATCATTACGATGTAAACATCCGTTTCAACGGACTCAAGAATCAGCAGTATATAGGATTCTTCGCTACGGGTAATTTCTATCACAATCTTGTGGGTACCCGCACTACTTATAATTCGCAGACGGGTGGCTACACCTATATGAGTGATAATATTGGTGGTGGCGGCAACTGGGATTTCTGGACGACGACATCTTATGGTGTGGCTCTTGACAAGGCAAGATTGTTCCGTCTGGATTATCGTCTGTGGTTTAACGGTTTGCGCCGCAAGGATTTTGATATAGCTTACGATGATAATTCTACCCAGCTCTGCTATGTGCTCAGAACTGAGTTGGGTAACAGTTTGTACTTCAAGTATCAGAAAGACAAGTTGAGCATCAACTTGGGTGGAAAGGTGGAGTGGAAGCATGGTACGAGCGACCGCAGCAATTTCGAGAAATTGAATGCCTATGATTTTGAGTATGGTGGCAACATGACTTACACCTTGCCTCTGGGCATTTCGCTTTCTACCGACCTGAAGGAATATTGCAGGCGTGGTTACAGCGAGAAGTCGTTTAACACCAGTGATCTGGTATGGAATGCCTCGCTATCCCGTTCGTTCTGCAAGGGCAAGCTGACGCTGAAGGCAGAGGCCTTTGATATTCTTCAGAATCTCTCGAGCACCGTGTATGAGGTGGGCGGCCAGGGCAAGACCGAGAAATGGAACAACACCCTGCCAAGCTATGCGATGCTGCATTTGATGTATAAATTCAGCAAGGCGCCGAAGAATAAGAAATAATTGTGGGAGCATTAATATGCCTTCAGTCGATACATCATACCAAGCTCTATACGGTCGGTATTGTAATCCTTCAGACCGCACTCCTTGCTGTAGTCGTATTTTCTGCCTACGTAGGCAAGGAAGAAACGGAGGTCCTGTTTCTGCTTGCGGGCTGGATAGTATTCCAGACTTCCTATGTAGCCGTATGCTGTACGATAGTTCTTGAACTTTTTATCCTTGGTGGCACTGGCTGTTTCCCACATGCCTTTCAGCATCAGGTTCCAGTCTTTGGCAAACTGCCAGTTCATCTTGGTAACGATGCCCTGGTAACGTACCTTGCTGAGATAGAGGTTGGTATAACCATTCTCTTCAGGGTCCGGACTGATACTGCTAACCATCTCATTCACAATCTCCTTGGATGCAATCTTCATTCTGTCGAGATCATCGTATGTATGGTTGTAATCCACATACCACTGCAGCTTGCTAAGGTTCAGTTTCTGACCGAATCGGAAGAATCGGCTGTACTTTCCCTTGGCTTGTGTGCGGTGAGAATACGACCAGCGGGTCTGCAGTTCCATTCATCAGTCTTGGAACTGTGTTCTGTCTGGAATGATTCTGCGAAGTTCACGTAGAAATTCAGCGCCTTCTGCTTCTTCTCGATATTGGTAACCTTGGTGTAGAGCGATTCGATGTTGCCATCATCTCCGCCCAGACCATCGTTGGTGCCTTGTGCCAAAGCATTGACTGGCAGTAGGCTAGCTATTGTAAAAGCTGAAAGCATGATGCTTTTTGAATATTTTTGCTTCATATTTCTGAGGTTTTAAAAGGTTCAACATTTGGACCTCTATCGTACTTGAAAACGTACGATAGAGGCCGTTTCCGCATATTACATTTGGGCTTATAGGAACTGGATGATTAAGTAACCTATTCCAATAGACACGATGGTAGTAGTGAAACCGGCTATCTGGAATGAGTGATTGATAACAAATCGTCCGATGCCGCCTACTCGGGCACCGATAAAGATGAGCGCCAATACGATGGCGAGTTGTAAAAGTATGATAGCTGTTGCCATATTGTTTGTTGTTTCTTGTTTTCGTTTGTAAAATTACAGCATTTTTGGCTTATCTTCTTTATAAAATTATGACCGAGATTTGTAAAAAACGCACCAAATGCACTAAAATTCCAAAAAAAATAGTAAATTTGCACTGAAACTCTTGTAGAGGCAACTCTTTCAGAGTCAATCTATCTATAAATTTAAACAATTCAATATATATATGAAACGATATCTATACCTTATTATATATATAGGTCTGGTACTTGGGCTGTCGGCATGCAAGCAGCAGCCTAAGAAGTTCGTTATCGGTGTATCCCAATGCTCCGAGGATATCTGGCGCGACAAGCTTAATGATGAATTGAAGATGGGAGAGTATCTCAATGATTCGATTATCGTGAAGCTTGCCTCCTCGAATGATGACAATGTGTTGCAGAACAAGCAGGTTAATCAGTTCGTGGATGAGGGGGTGGATTTGCTGGTCATCTCTCCTAATCAGTTGAGTGCGATTTCCAAAGCGGTGGAGCGTGCTTACGAGAAAGGAATTCCGGTGATTCTGTATGATCGTATTTCCAGTACCGATAAATATACAGCATTCATCGGCTGCGACAACTATCTTATCGGTAAGTCAATGGGTAGCTTTATCGCTCAGAAACTTCAGGGTAAGGGACGCATTGTCGAGATTTGTGGATTGAATGGATCTTCGCCTGCCATGGAGCGTCATCTTGGTTTCATGGATGCTATCAAATCATATCCGGGTATCCAGGTAGTTGCCTCTGAAGGAGGCAACTGGAAGGAGGAAGGAGGCATCCAGGCAATGAAGCGCATCCTGAAGAAGACGCAGGACTTTGATTATGTCTTTGCTCACAACGACCGTCTGGCATGGGGCGCTTACGAGGCTGCCAAGCAGATGGGGCTGCAGCATCGTTATAAATTTACGGGTGTTGATGGAATGGCTACCAAGGGTGGTGGTCTGGAGTTGGTGCGCGATGGCATCTTCGAGGCTTCGTATCTTTATCCTACTAAGGGTGATGAGGTGATTGCCTTGGCGATGAAAATCCTGAAGCATCAGCCTTTTGAGCGGAAAAACTATCTCAGTACATCTATCATTACCCGGGAAAATGCAGAACTCACATTGATGGAGGCCAGGGATGCTGAGCGGCAGGCACATAATCTGAAGGCTTTGCATAAACAGGTGGATCGGTATCTTTCTGAGTATAATTCCCAGAAGGTGATGCTGATAGGTTTGGGACTGTTCCTGTTGGTTTGTATTGTCGCTGCTGCGATGATTTTCCGTAGTTACGTGGTAAAGGCTAAACTGAATGAGAAACTGGCGAGAACCAATGGGGAGCTGAAGAGAGTGAATGGGGAATTGGAAAACAAGAACGAAGAGTTGAAACGACTGAACGAGGAGGTGTTGGAACTCACTCATTCCCGTCTGGTATTCTTTACGAATATCAGTCATGAACTCCGTACTCCGTTGACTTTGATTGCCGACCCTGTGGAAATGCTTCTGGAGGACAGTGGTATCAAGGGAAAGAGTCGTGAACTTTTGAAGATGGTGAAGCGTAATGCGGTAGCTCTGCAGCAACTGGTGAGCAGTATCCTCGATTTTCGCAAGATACAGAACGGCAAGATGGAATTGACGCTTTATCGCTTCGACTTGGTGAAAGCTTTGAAAATGTGGGTAGGTGATTTCCAGCTTACTGCTGAGCGTAAGCAAATCAAGCTCCATTTGGATATAGCTGATTCAGTTGGTTCTCAGGAGGTGGTTGCAGATAAGGAGAAGATAGCTCGTGTTGTCTTCAATCTTCTGAGCAATGCCTTGAAATATACACCTGCCGGTGGCGATATTTTCGTATCTCTGAAAGATGAGGATGGAAAGTTCCGCCTGGATGTGAGGGATACCGGCAAGGGAATCTCGCAGGAAGAGGCTGGCAAGATTTTCGAGCGTTTCTTCCAGGCTAAGGGAGCTGCAAGCGGTACGGGCATCGGCTTGGCTTTGGTGAAATCGTTTGTTGAACTGCATCATGGCGAGGCTCGTGTAGAAAGTGAATTGGGTAAGGGATCCGACTTTTTCGTGGTGATTCCTCGTGAGCAGGAGGATAAGTCGCTAGTTATCCACACAGATGTGGATAATGTGGATAACTCTGTAAACTCTTCTTTATCAGATGGTAAAACGTTGGTAAATGAGTCTGATCTGCAATATATCGACGATGGAGAGAGAAAAAGTGGAAAAGTACAGCAGTTACTGAGCGACAACACGAATAAGCCAACTATCCTGGTTATAGATGACAACAATGATATTCGTCAGTACGAACATACCCTTTTACAGGATGATTATATCGTCCTGGAAGCTGCTGATGGCAAGGAAGGTCTGGATGTAGCCAAGAAGGAAGTTCCCGACTTGGTGGTCTGTGATGTGATGATGCCTGTGATGGATGGTCTGGAGTTTACCCAGAATCTGAAGACCCATACGGCAACCTCTCATATCCCTGTCATTATGCTTACGGCGAAGAATCTGGAAGAGCATCGTGCCGAGGGTTATGAGCATGGTGCTGATTCCTATATCACTAAGCCATTCCACAGCAAGGTACTCCTGGCACGTATCGAGAATCTGTTGAAGCAGCGCAAGCTTCTGAAGCATCTTTTCCATGGCTCTCAGGAGGCAGAGCAGGAAATCGCCGATTCTCATCTGGAAGATCGTGATAAGCAGTTCCTGAAACAGCTTCACGCCATCATTCTGAAGAATCTCTCGGATAGCGAGTTTGGCGTCGAGGATATCGGTAAGCAGATAGGCTTGAGCCGCGTCCAGCTTTATCGCAAGGTGAAGGCGATGACGGGGTCTTCGGTCGTTGATCTGCTCCGTAAGGCTCGTCTGGCGAAAGCAAAGCGCTTGCTGGAGTCCCGCAGCATGAGTGTTTCCGAGGTAGCCTATGATGTAGGCTTCTCTGCTCCTTCTTATTTCACCAAGTGTTTTAAGGATGAGTATGGCATGTTGCCGGGAGATGTGGGAAATGTATAATATAACATCATATAATTAACGTAGTTTCTAATAACAACTAATTTTCAGAAGAAAATGAAAAGAAAATCACTTTTATTACTATTAGTATGTCTCACCTTGCTGGCACATGCAGTCAAGGTGAACGTAAACAATGCTGTAGATTTCGTAAATCCACTCGTGGGTTCTGATTCCAACCCCGAGCTTTCTACAGGTAATACTTATCCAGCCATAGCGATGCCATGGGGTATGAACTTCTGGGTTCCTCAGACCGGAAAAATGGGTGATGGATGGCAATACACCTATTCGGCTAAGAAGATCAGAGGATTGAAGCAGACTCATCAGCCAAGTCCTTGGATCAATGATTATGGTCAGTTCTCTCTCTTGCCTACCGTGGGTAAGCCTGTCTTTGATGAGGCGAAGCGTGCCAGCTGGTTCTCTCACAAGGCAGAGAAGGCTACACCTTATTATTATAGTGTCTATCTGGCAGACTATGATGTAACGGCAGAGTTGTGCCCTACAGAGCGTGCTGCCTTGATGGCTTTCACCTTCCCGAAGACTGATCAGGCCAATGTGGTGATTGATGCCTTTGACAAGGGAAGTTATATCCAGGTGATTCCTTCTGAACGTAAAGTAATCGGTTTTTCTACCCGCAACAGCGGGGGAGTACCAGATAATTTCCGCAATTACTTTGTCATCGAGTTCGATCACGACTTTGATGCATTCGTCAGTGTGAAGGATGGTCAACTGATTTCTGCTAACGAACAGAAGGGAAACCACGTGGGAGCTATCATTACTTTCAAAACCAGTCAGCGTGGTGAAAAGATTCAGGCACGTGTTGCTTCTTCGTTTATCAGCAGTGCCCAGGCCATGCTGAATCTCAAGGAATTGGGACAGGCAGACATGGATCAGCTCAAGCAGCAGGGACGTCAGCGTTGGAATGAAGTTCTGGGAAAGATAGAGGTGGAGGATGAGAATATCGACCATCTCCGCACTTTCTATAGCTGTCTTTATCGCTCTGTGCTCTTCCCTCGTGCTTTCTACGAGAAGGATGCGGCTGGCGAAATCGTGCATTACAGTCCTTACAATGGTACGATTCAGAAGGGTTATATGTTTACGGATACAGGCTTCTGGGATACTTTCCGCTGTCTCTTCCCGCTTCTCAACCTGATGTATCCATCCGAAAACGTGAAGATTCAGGAAGGTCTTGCCAATACCTATAAAGAGAGTGGTTTCCTGCCAGAGTGGGCAAGTCCGGGTCATCGTGGTTGTATGGTGGGCAATAATTCTGCCTCTGTGGTAGCCGATGCTTATCTTTCCGGTTTGCGTGGCTATGATATGGAAACGCTTTGGCAGGCTGTGGTTCATGGTACCCAGGCTGTTCATCCTCAGGTAAACTCTACCGGACGTTTGGGATATGAGTATTACAATAAGTTGGGTTATGTGCCATACGATGTGAAGATCAATGAGAGTGTAGCCCGTACCTTGGAATATGCTTACGATGACTGGTGCATCTATCAGTTGGGTAAGGCTTTGGGTAAGTCGGCTAAGGAGCTGAAGCCTTTTGCCAAGCGTGCGATGAATTATCAGAAGGTATTTGATAAGGAAACGAAGCTGATGCGAGGAAGGTTGAAGAATGGCAAGTTCATGTCTCCTTTCAATCCTCTGAAGTGGGGCGATGCCTTTACAGAGGGTAATGCCTGGCATTATACCTGGTCGGTATTCCATGATCCTCAGGGATTGATCCAGCTGATGGGCGGTAAGGATGCTTTCAATCAGATGCTCGACTCTGTCTTTATCCTGCCTCCTGTCTTCGACAACAGTTACTATGGATATACGATTCATGAAATCCGTGAAATGCAGGTAATGGATATGGGTAATTATGCACACGGCAACCAGCCTATCCAGCACGCCATCTATCTTTATGGCTATAGCGGTCAGCCTTGGAAGACTCAGTATTGGATTCGCCAGGTGATGGACAAGCTTTATACGCCAGCCCCTGATGGTTATTGTGGTGATGAGGACAATGGTCAGACTTCAGCCTGGTATGTCTTCTCGGCGATGGGATTCTATCCTGTTTGTCCTGGAAGTGGCCAGTATGTGTTGGGAACTCCTTATTTCAAGTCGATGAAACTTCATCTGGAAAATGGCAAGGAAGTAGATATCCAGTCGGAAGGCAAGGGATGCTATGTGGATGATATGTTGCTGAATGGCAAATCCTACCAGCATAACTACCTTGATATGCGTTCTTTGATGCAGGGAACACAGATTACCTATCGCCTTTCTGAGCAGCCAAACTTGCAGCGAGGTACTCAAGAAGATGATATTCCTTACTCATTTTCAAGGAAATAGCCGATAGCGATTCAAAAAATCGTTCGGAAAGGGTGCAAAAATCGTTCATTTTCGATAAAAAGAGTGCAATGTACCATTTTTTCTAGTTTTTGAACGATAATTATCCATGACTTTCGCTAAATCTTCATACTTTTGCACCAGAAATTTGAAGTTTATAAATTGTTTCAAGTATTTGAGGTAGTAATATTTGCAAGTTTTTAAGTTTGGGTTTTAATGGTTTATAAGTTTAAGGTTTAGTAAGTTCATAGGTTTAGTAAGTATATAGGTTTTAGTTATTTAGGTTTATAGGATTGTTTTTCAGAGGTAATTAGTTTCTTTTAGGTAAAAGATTGTTTTGGGAAAATGTTAGTTAGTTGTTTAAGATAGGTTTATGTTAGTTTTGGGAAAATGAATAGTTAGTTTTGGGAAAAAACAGTAAAAATGAAAAAGCAGCTGCAGGAATATGCCTGACAGCTGCTTTTCACTTTCTATTCGGAGCTTATCTCCTTTCCTTCTTTCTTTTCATCTTCTTTCTCATCTCCTTCTCATCTCTTTTCTCATTCTTCCCATTCCTCAAACTCGAGTTCCAATTCCCGGTACTCAGGTTTCAGGGTACTGTTCTCCTTGTCTTCCTTCCGGGCTTCTTCAGAGGTGGCATTGCTTACGGATAGGCCCAACAGGCGGATAGGACGGCTCGAAGAGTAATCTACCAGTTGAAGCAGTCGTTTGGCAAGGGGAAGGATATCGTCCTTTTTCGTCAGAATCTTCTCCTGAGAGATGCTGCGGGTAATCTGGGTGAAATCCGAGAACTTCACCTTCAGCGTTAAGGTTCTTCCTTCGAAACCGCTCTTGGCGATTCGCTCCAGCAGTTCAAGTACCGTATGGTAGAGTTCAATAATCACTGCCGACTTGGCATAGATATCCTCCAGGAAAGTCTGTTCACATCCCACAGATTTGCGTTCCCGGTAGGTGATGACGGGGCGTTCGTCTATACCTCTTGCAAAATGGTAGAAGATGTGTCCGGCTTTGCCGAATACCTCTACGAGATGTTCTTCCGAAACTTTCCGTAGGTCGCCCCCATTGTAGATGCCCATGAAGTGCATCTTCTGCAGGGTTTTCTTGCCTACTCCCCAGAAATCCTCTACGGGTAACTGGGCGATGAAATCGAGTGCCTTGTCGGGATGGATGGTGCAGATGCCGTCTGGCTTCCGGTAATCGGATGCCACCTTGGCGAGAAACTTGCAGTAGCTGATACCTGCCGAGGCTGTAAGACCTGTTGCCTCCTTGATGCGGACCTTGATTT
The DNA here is from genome assembly GCA_900544825.1 of uncultured Prevotella sp. GTDB lineage: Bacteria > Bacteroidota > Bacteroidia > Bacteroidales > Bacteroidaceae > Prevotella. Next base: position 10,406 of record UQWP01000053.1, read on the forward strand.
CCTTGGCGATATTCACAGCCATTTCTATCCCTTTCTTGTTGTGAGTGACATCCAGGAAGGCTTCATCGATGGAGATGGGTTCGATGAGATCGGTGTATTCCTGGAATATCTGATGTATCTGATGAGATATTTCTGCATAATAAGAATGCCGGCAAGGCACGATGATGAGGTCAGGACAGCGCTGCTTGGCTTGAGCGATGGATTGCGCCGAGTGAACGCCCCATTTGCGAGCCTCATAGCTGGCAGTAGAAACCACGCCACGAGGACCGTCGAAGCCCACCGCTACCGGTTTGCCCCGAAGTTCCGGATTATCTCTCTGCTCTACTGCAGCAAAGAAGGCATCCATGTCTATATGTATGATCTTGCGCTCTTCCATTGTCTGATATATGATGCTCTTTTTGTTAAAGCCCTGTCTTACGAGGTTGCAAAATTACTAATTATTTCTTTTTTATGCAAATCTTTCTTTCTGTTCTTGATAATATTCGTTCATGTAATAGCAATTATGTTACAATGAACGGAATTTTTTATTCGATGAAATGATTTTTAAAGCTACTGTTCAGACCTTTATGTACTTTTGCAGCAGAAATCAAAACAATAACGCTAACAAATTAAACATTTTAAAGTATGAATAACTTTTTAAATGGAAAGAGCGCAGCCATGATGCTTGCACTTTCATTGGTAAATGTTACAGCAGCTTTTGCACAGGATGATAATTCAAGTGCTAAGGAAGAGGGTAATCGTAATGTGATGCTTAATGCAGCCAGTGCGAATGGTCCTCGTGAGATTCAGATAGGTTTGCCATCTGCTGATGTCAACGTATTGGAGAATGGTCTGCCTGTTACTTACGCTACCAATCCTCATTCTGTCAATACTATCTGGCGTGGTGATGCAAGTTTGAGCCATCAGGGTTTGCTCAAGATTGCCGAGACAGCCATCACTACCGGTAATATCGGTTATGCCGTGAATTCTTTCACCCAGAAGGGGCAGGAAGGTTTCAATGGTACACTGAACTATAAGAGCAATCATTTCGGATTGCAGGAATTCTCTCTGAATATGAATGGTGATTTGGGTAAGGACTGGTACTACAGCTTTAATATGTATCAGGATTTCGACCCGGGAACTTTCAAGATTAAGTCAACTCCTTATCAGGACCGTACCCAGATCTACAAGGCGCTCATCACCAAGAAGTACAACGGCAACCGTGGTGAGTTTACAGCCATGTATAAGTATGCCAATAGCCACAACGTGTATAACTACGCTACCCAGAGTGCTCCATTCATCTATGTGGGCGATGGAAGCGTAAATGAGTATGGCGACTTCAAGCTCGGTACTACCTCTTATCTTCCTATCGATAACGAGATGACTTATCGCAATATGCGTACCGGCAAGGTGGAGCAGACTTCTCTCTACGATGCCTGTCTGAACAAGGCAAGCGAGGTAACTCTGATGAACAACTACCGTTTTGACAACGGTTTGAACTGGAAGGCTACCTTGAAGTACGATCACTCTCGTGGTGCGATGGTTTACCAGAGTCCAATGTCTATCATCGATTTGAAGAGCGATGCCAACAAGGGCGTATATAATTATATGTATCGCGACATCGATGGAAAGACCAAGGCTTACGATGGTCGGTATATCCAGACCCGTATGTCCTGTCTCAATGCCGGTAAGATTGATGAGGCTCTCTTCACCACCGAGCTCAGCAAGAAGTTCAGTACTTCCACCTTCCGTCTCGGCGTGAACGAGTGGTTCTACCATATCGATTATTGCTCAAATACAACCATGTATGATCAGAGCGTACCTGCTGATGGAAGTTATGCCTTGCGTGTCTGGGATGCCAACCAGCGCGACAGCTACTTCTACGATTTCAACAAAAATGCCTCTGAGTATTACAAGGGAAGCGAAAACAAGCTGGCTCTCTACTTCACTCACGATTGGGATGTCACCAATAAGTTGAATCTCTACTATGGTGCCCGTCTGGAGTGGCAGAAGCTGAAGGGTGAGAACGCAGCAGTGAAGAATGCCAAGGGTGATTACGTAGGTCGCTTTGCAGATTACTATCTCGGTGCTCAGGCTGCAGATGGAACCAAGATTGCTCCGGCAGACTTGAGTTACAACTGGTTGAACTACGATTTCTCTGTGGCAGCAACTTATAAGTTGACCGATAACTTCGGCTTCACTGGCGATTTCACTTATATCGTTCAGCATCCTAAGTTCGAGGCTTTCGCCCCAGCTACATTGCCAAATACTGATCAGATTTCTGTACCACTCGGTCGTGCAGGTATCTACTACAACAACTCATGGTTGAGTCTGACATCGTTGTTCTCTTACATCTCAAAGACCAACAACAACTCAACTCTGAACTTGCAGCATGGCAGTGAGATCAAGGCAGCTCCTTTGACTTACGATATCCAGACATGGGGATGGACAACCGACGCTGTGGCTCATCCATTCAAGGGATTCGATTTCCACTTTCTCTTCACCTATCAGAAGCCAACTTACAAGAAGTATGAAACCAGCATCACCTTCAGCGATGGCTATGTTGGCAACATCAATGCCACCGGCAATATCGTTGCAGAGATTCCTCAGATTCTCATCGAGTTGGACCCAAGCTACATGATTACCAAGGACATCAAGCTCTGGACCAGCTTCCGTTACTTCAGCAAGACCTACGCCAACATCAACGAGGCATATTACTTCAATGGTCACTGGGAGACTTTCGGTGGTTTGAACTGGCAGGCAACCAAGCGTCTGGCTCTCGGCTGCACCGTAGTCAACTTCCTCAACCAGACTGGTGCCAAGGGTAGTATCGCAGGTGCCGAGCTGATTACCAAGGATGAGGCTAAGGGAATCAAGAATCAGATTATGACGGGTAGCTACCTCCGTCCATTCACTGTAGAATTCACAGCATCGCTGAAGTTCTAATTAGTTCAAACATAATAAAACATAATAAGATAAGGCAGTGCTATATAATAATGTATAGTGCTGCCTTTTCACGTATAAGACACCTTTTTCTTGTTTTTGGTTTGGAAATGATTGGAAAAATATGGCTTTTGGTTTGGAAATGCACAAGAAACTATTAGCTTTTGGTTTGGAAATGAATAAAAAATATGCGATTTTTGGTTTGGAAATGAAAATAAAGTTGTATCTTTGCACTTGATTTTAAATGGATTAGATATGTTTACACGAACTGCAATCAATTATCTGCGCCAATGGGCGAATAAAGAAGAGCGCAAACCCTTGGTTTTGCGTGGGGCTAGACAGGTAGGTAAGACAACTTTGGTAAAGTTGTTTGCCAAGGAGTTTGATGTCTATATTTATCTGAACTTAGAGGAAAATGAAAATGCAGAGCTTTTTGCTGCCGATTACTCTTTTGATGATTTGTTGGCAGGTATATTTTTCAAGGCGAATGTGCCTCAGGATTCCAATAAGCGCACATTGATTTTTATCGATGAGATACAAAACGAGCCAAAGGCAGTGCAGGCTTTGCGATATTTTTATGAAAAGCGTCCAGACATTTTTGTGATAGCAGCGGGTTCTTTATTGGAGAGCTTGATGGGGCGACATATCTCTTTCCCAGTGGGTAGGGTGGAATATATGGCTTTGCATCCTTGTACTTTTGTGGAGTTTCTTCGTGCCATAGGTCAAGAGGCTACAGCTGATAGTATAGAGAAGTTATCTCTGCCAGCTTCTTTGCACTCGAATGTCATGGACTTATTCAAAAAATACATGATAGTAGGTGGATTGCCTGAGGCAGTGGCAAATTATGCTAAGTATAAGGATATTGTTAAGCTGAATGGTGTCTTTAATTCCTTGCTTTCTGGTTATCGTGATGATGTGGAGAAATATGCTAGTAAGCCCAAGGAACAAGATGCCATCAGGTATATCTTAAATTACGGATGGGCTGCAGCTGGTCATCGCATCCAGTTTGCCAAGTTTACAAGTTCTTCTTTCAAGGCAGCCGATGTGGGTAATGCGTTCAGAACTTTGGAGAAAACGCTGTTGTTGGAATTGGTATATCCTCAGATGTCAGCCTCCTTCCCGATATTTCCCGATTTGAAGAAAAGTCCAAAGTTGTTGTGGCTTGACACTGGCTTGGTGAACTATGTGGCAGGTATGCAGGAGGAGTTGTTGTTTAGTAAGGATACCAATGAACTGTGGAATGGTGACATTGCCGAGCATATTGTAGGGCAGGAGTTGCTGGGCTCATCTTTTACATTTGGAGAGAAGCGAATGTTTTGGGTGCGTGATGCTAAGAACTCCCAGGCAGAGGTTGACTTCTTGATACGTTATAAGTCACATCTTCTTCCGATAGAAGTAAAGACTGGTGATAATGCCAAGCTTCGTTCCTTGCATCTTTTCATGGATGAGTCGAAGGAAAAGATAGCTTTGCGCCTTTGGAATGGTCCGATGAATTCGGATGTTGTCACCACGCAGAATGGCAAGTCTTTCACCTTATATAATATACCCCTCTATTATGCAGGGTATTTGCAGGAGTTCTTGGACTCTGTGTTTGTATGAGATAGAAAATGAAGTTATAAAGTTTAGGTGTGAGAAAAAGAATCGTTCATGCACTATAAAAGATGTTGCATGAACGATTTTTTATATCGGATGAAACGAAATTTATATGATAATTCCTGTTTTATCCTTACTTTTGCAGCAGAATTTAAACAATAACGCTAACAATTTAAAAAAGATGATTATGAAATCCAATTCAATGATTACCAAGGCTGCCTGCCTCATGTTGATGGCATCAGCTACTACTTCTGCCTTTGCACAGAAGATGAATATCGAACACAAGGGTGATACTACTATCATCAAGGTGGAGAATCCTACCAAGTATCTTCTTCTCCCTATCCAGGAAGAGAAGGATGAAGCTCAGGTTTTGCTCGATACAGGTTCTAAGGATGATACCTGGATGGACGTTCGTCTGGCTCAGAATGGTTCTGATTACTTCGTGCCATTTGCCTTGGGCAAGGGTAAGACCGCTACCGTCAAGATTCTCGGTTTGAAGAAAGATGCCTTGGCACTCAGCTTGCTCAAGCTCAGCAATACATTTGATACAACCAACACCGATTACTATCGTCCATCTTATCACTTCACTCCGCTCTACGGCTGGATGAACGACCCTAACGGTATGGTGTATAAGGATGGTGAGTATCATCTCTATTTCCAATATAACCCATACGGAAGCAAGTGGGGCAACATGCACTGGGGCCATGCCGTAAGCAAGGACCTGGTTCATTGGGAGAATCTCGACCCAGCTATCGCCCGCGACCCTGTAGGCCATATCTTCTCAGGTAGCTCTGTAGTAGATAAGAAGAATACTGCCGGTTTTGGTAAGGATGCCATCATCGCCATCTATACCAACCACAGCGTGAACCACGGTGAGGTGCAGTGCATCGCCTACAGCAACGACAATGGCCGTACCTTCACCAAGTACGAGGGCAACCCAGTATTGACTCCATTCGATGGCTTGAAGGACTTCCGCGACCCTAAGGTGTTCTGGTATGAGAAGGGAAAGTGCTGGTATATGATTGTTTCTGCCGATAAGGAGACCCGTTTCTATAAGTCAAAGAACTTGAAAAAGTGGACTTATGTAAGCGCTTTCGGCAAGGGCTTGGGTCAGCAGCCGTGCCAGTATGAATGCCCAGACTTCTTCCAGTTGCCTGTAAATGGTGATAAGAAGAAGATGAAGTGGGTGATGACGATGAATATCAACCCTGGTTGCTGGTTTGGTGGCAGCGCTACCGAGTATTTCGTAGGCGATTTCGATGGTAAGAACTTCACTTGTCCTGATGCCCACGATGTGAAGTGGCTCGATTGGGGTAAGGATCATTACGCTACCGTTACCTTCTCTAACACTGGCGACCGTGTATTGGGAATCACCTGGATGAGCAACTGGCAGTATGCCAACCTCACTCCGTTCAAGCAGAATCGTGGTGCCAACGGTTTGCCAAGAGAGTTGAAACTCTATGAGAAGAATGGCAAGTACTATATTTCAGAGGATGTAGCTCCTGAGGTATATGCCTTGAGAAAGGATACCAAGAATCTGGCTGATGCTTCTGTAGCAGATGCCAAGGATTTGAAGGGTGTTGCAGCCAATATGGAGGGTGCCTTCGAGATTGAGGCTGATGTTACTCCTGATGCTAATGGTATTGCAGGTATTGAGATTTCAAACAACAAGCGTGAGCGCACCATGATTTACTTCGATATGAAGCAGGGCAAGGTGGTTATGGATAGAACAGAGAGCGGTTTGACCGATTTCGGCAAGCAGGCTGTTCCTCACGATATCGAGTTGGCATGGGACAAGCAGCGTGCAGCAGAAGGCAAGGAGCCAGCCCGCATCACCAACTCCATCAACTACAAGAACGATTTCGCTCTGGCTACCTGGGCTCCATTGAGTCTTTGCGAGGATGGCAAGAAGACCTATCATGTTGATATCTTCGTAGATAAGTCGTCAGTAGAACTCTTCGTAGATGGCGGTCGCATCGCCATGACCAACCTCGTCTTCCCTGTAGCTCCATACGAGAATGTGAAGCTTTACACCCAGGGTGGCAAGGCAGAGTTCAAGAACCTGAAGGTTCACAAGCTTGGATTGTAATCACGTAAAGTCGTGTGTTTCGGATAAAATATAATAAAAGCCGCAGTTTGTAAACGCAAACTGTGGCTTTTTCATTTTTTTAGTTTTAAATAGGAAATAATTAGTGGGTAATCTGCTTGGTTTCAGATAAAAGTTGTATATTTGCAGTAGAATAGCAAAAGTATGGATTATGGTGGAAGAAATGAACGATAGAAGATTGCCGGTAGGCATCCAGTCTTTTCAAAAAATTAGGGAAGAGAATTTTTTGTATGTTGACAAGACCGATATTGTATGGAAACTTGCCAACAGGGGAAAAACATATAATTACCTGATCCGTCCTCGTCGCTTTGGTAAGTCTGTGCTCGTGGATACCCTCCAAGCTTATTTCGAAGGCAAGAAGGAACTCTTCGGAGGCTTGAAAATCATGGATATGGAGAAGAACTGGACAGCTCGTCCTGTTATTCGTCTTGATATGAGCCGAGGTGGTGCTACCGTTGTCGAACTTCGTGCCTATCTTGACCGCATCTTTGCCAAATATGAGAAAGTGTATGGTATCCAAAACATTGAAGGCGACTCGCTAAGTAATCGTTTTGATGCCATCATTACGACCGCTTACGGACAGACTGGTCAGCAGGTTGCCATCCTCATAGATGAATATGACGCTCCTCTTCAGCATTCTTGGAAGACACCAGAACATGAAGGTTGTACAGCAGTCTATCGTAGTGTTTTTGCCATCTTGAAGGCAGATGATGAGTATGAGAAGTTTGTCTTTATCACTGGCATTACTAAGTTTACGCAGATTTCCCTCTTCTCTGTGCTCAATAACCTCAGCAACATCAGTTTTGACGCTCCATACGCAGCCATTTGTGGTATTACCAAGCAGGAAATCGCCGAAAATTTTATGCCAGAGATAGAGGCGATGGGAGAGAATAATGGATGGACAGTAGATGAAACCGTCGAACAGCTGAAAGCCAATTATGATGGATATCATTTCAGCCGTAACAACATGGTGGATGTTTACAATCCGTTCAGTCTCATCAATGCATTGGCTGATAGGGAGATAAGGAACTATTGGGCATCATCGGGTGCCACCTCCTTGTTGCCAAAGTTTGTGGATGATTTTGAGATTCGTTTGCAAGACTTCGACCATTGCGCCTTGCTGGGTAGAGTGGCAGAAACATCGGATGTAACAGGCGGCGGAGCAGAGTTGTTTCTTTATCAGTCGGGCTATCTTACCATCAAGAGTTATGCGAATGGTGCCTATTTCTTAGGATTTCCAAACTTTGAGGTTAGGCAAGCACTTAACGAGATGGTCTTGCCTGCACTTTCCATGCGTAGAGTGGGCAATCTGCAATCTACGCAAGCTTTTCTTAGCGCCTATTTAAGCACAGGTAATCTGCCTGAAGCCATGAAATGCCTCAAGGCTCTCATTGCTGATGTGCCATATAGCAACAAGAAACTTGCCTCTATGGATATGGAAGAGCGTTATCGTCTTGTCATCAGTACGATATTCAATGCCATCGGTTGCCGTGTAGAGGTGGAACACATGTTGTCTACTGGCAGAATCGACATGGTGGTAGAAATCTATAGCTATATCTATGTGTTGGAATTGAAACTCACCAAGAATGGCGGTCTTACTGCTGCTGAGAAGCAAATCCTGTCGAATCAATATGTCGAGCCATTCAAGGCTGATAAGCGAAATGTCGTGGCTCTTGCTGTGGAGCTGGATGATATGGGCAAGGGATTGGTTGATTGGCAGGAAGTAAAAGGTTGATTCCTTGCCTTTTGCTAAGTATTATTTTTGATGATTTCTATAACACTATTGTTTCTAAGAGTGTTACAGATGTAACAATGCAACAAAAATGGTAGCGGATGAACGATATTTTATGATGTATTATACCGTTTTTCGCTACCTTTGCAGCAGAATTTTTAGAAACAATAACGCTAACAATTATGAATAAATCATCAAAGTTAACAATCATCCCGGTGATGCTCTGTTTCTTCGCCATGGGATTTGTAGATTTGGTAGGTATCGCCTCCAACTACGTAAAGGAAGATCTCAACCTCAATGATGCAACAGCCAATCTGTTCCCATCTCTGGTATTCTTCTGGTTCCTCATCTTCTCGGTTCCTACGGGAATCCTGATGAATAAGATAGGTAGAAAGAAGACGGTGCTCCTGTCTCTTCTCGTTACCGTCATCTCACTCCTTTTGCCCTGTCTAGGCGAAAACTTCGAAATGATGCTCGTGTCTTTCTCTTTGCTCGGTATCGGAAATGCATTGATGCAGACTTCCCTGAACCCGCTGGTTTCTGTGGTCACATCAGGTAAGAACCTGGCTTCTACCTTGACCTTCGGTCAGTTTGTCAAGGCAATCGCTTCCTTCCTGGCTCCATACATCGCTATGTGGGGCGCCATGGCAAGCATTCCAACCTTCGGCTTGGGTTGGAGAGTTCTCTTCCCAATCTATATGGTTATCGGAATCGCAGCTACCTTCTTCCTGGCTGGTACGCCTATCACGGAAGAGAAGAACGAGGGTAAGGCTTCCGGTTTCGGCGAGTGCTTCAAGTTGCTCGGCAAACCTATCGTGTTGCTTTCCTTCATCGGTATCATGTGCCATGTGGGCATCGATGTGGGTACAAACACCACTGCTCCTAAGATCTTGATGGAGCGTCTGGGATGGAGCTTGAATGATGCAGGCTTCGCCACATCGCTCTACTTCATCTTCCGTACTATCGGATGTTTCACCGGTACAGCCTTTCTCCGAATGATGAAGACCCGCACTTTCTTCGTCATCAGCGTAGTGATGATGGCTCTGAGTATGGTAGGTATGTGGGTAGGAGAGAGCAAGACGATGCTCTATATCGCCATCGCCCTGGTGGGATATGGCAACTCTAACGTATTCTCCATGATTTTCTCTCAGGCTCTGCTTGCTATGCCTGACAAGAAGAACGAGGTGAGTGGACTGATGATCATGGGACTCTTCGGTGGTACCATCTTCCCATTGATTATGGGATTCGCCAGCGATGCTATGGGTCAGGTAGGTGCTGTAGCTGTCATGGCAGTAGGTGTAGTTTATCTCTTCACTTATATCCGCAAGTTATAATCCGCAGGTTATCATCTGCAAGTTATAATAAAAATCGTTCACTATCGTTTATAACGTATATATATATAATAAGGTGTAGTTATGGAAACAAAGAATTTAGATACAAAATATTGTGTAGGTTTGGGTGAGATTCTCTTTGATGTTCTCCCTAGTGGTTCTCAACTCGGCGGTGCTCCAGCCAACTTCGCTTACCACGCAGGTCAGCATGGTCTGCATTCTGTAGCCGTGAGTGCGATTGGCAAGGATGTCCTGGGCGATACAGCTCTCCGCCTGCTCGATGAGAAGAAGTTGAAGTATGTGATGCCAGTGGTTGATTATCCTACAGGTACTGTTCAGGTGCAGCTCGATAAGGAGGGCGTTCCTACTTACGATATCAAGCAGGGTGTGGCTTGGGATAACATCCCATTCACCGATGATATCAAGGAGATAGCAGCCAATGCCGGTGCTGTATGTTGGGGCTCTCTGGCTCAGCGCAGCGAGGTAAGCCGCAAGAGCATCTATCAGTTCCTCGACCATACCCCAGAGGATTGTCTGAAGATTTTCGACATCAATCTCCGTCAGAACTTCTATACTCCTGAGGTGATTACCGAGAGCTTGAAGCGCTGCAATGTTTTGAAGATTAACGATGAGGAGTTGATTACTATCGGTCGCCTCTTTGGTTATCCAGGTTTGGATATCGAGAACAAGTGCTGGTTGATTCTCGGCAAGTACAATCTCGATATGCTTGTGTTGACCTGCGGTGTAAACGGCAGCTATGTATTTGCTCCGGGTGTGAAGTCATTCCAGGAGACTCCAAAGGTTGAAGTGGCTGATACCGTAGGTGCAGGCGATAGCTTCACCGGTACATTCTGTGCCAGCATCCTGAAGGGCAAGAGCATCCAGGAGGCACACGAACTTGCCGTTAAGGTAAGTGCCTACGTTTGTACACAGAATGGTGCAATGCCAGCTATCCCTGAGGAATATACTAAGTAATCCCCCCTATTGGTCTAGCATAAAATGAGCAAGAATAGTTATATTGTTTTTAGTGAATAGTTGATATAAAGTTTATGTTATGAGGAAAGCTGCCACCTGTTCGGGAAGAATGGGTGGCAGCTTCTTTTTTTATATCATGATTTCTGTATCATTACTTCTGGCATTCCTTGCAAGGAGTCCAAGGCTTCAACTGCTTGAAGAAGTCGTTGCCCTTGTCATCTACGAGGATGAATGCTGGGAAGTCCTCTACGGTAATCTTCCAGATAGCCTCCATACCGAGCTCTGGGTACTCTACGCACTCGATGCTCTTGATAGAACTCTGAGAGAGAACAGCAGCTACACCACCGATAGTACCGAGGTAGAAACCACCATGCTTCTTGCAAGCCTCAGTAACAACATCACCACGGTTACCCTTGGCAATCATAACCAAGCTAGCGCCGTGATCCTGGAACTCATCTACGTATGGGTCCATACGGTTGGCTGTGGTAGGTCCCATTGAGCCACATGGATAACCCTCTGGAGTCTTGGCTGGACCAGCATAGAGGATAGGGTGGTTCTTGAAGTACTCAGGCATCTCCTCACCTGCATCCAAGCGAGCCTTGAGCTTAGCATGAGCGATGTCACGAGCCACGATGATGGTACCCTTCAAGTTAACACGGGTGCTTACAGGATACTTGCTCAACTCAGCACGAACTGCGTCGATACCCTTGTCGAGGTCGATCTCGATACCCTTGGTACCCTCACCTGGGTTGCGGAGCTCCTCAGGAATCAACTCTGTTGGGTTCTCATCCATCTTCTCCAACCAGATACCGTCCTTGTTGATCTTAGCCTTGATGTTACGGTCGGCAGAGCAGCTTACACCCATACCGATAGGGCAGCTTGCACCGTGGCGAGGCAGACGGATTACGCGGATATCGTGAGCCAGATACTTACCGCCGAACTGTGCACCCAGACCAATCTTGTGAGCCTCTTCGAGGAGCTTGTTCTCCAAGTCGATGTCACGGAAAGCACGACCGGTCTCATCACCTGTTGTAGGCAACTCATCGTAGTACTTGATAGAAGCCAACTTCACGGTAAGAAGGTTCTTCTCAGCAGAAGTACCACCGATAACGAATGCGATATGGTAAGGAGGACATGCAGCTGTACCCAGACTCTTCATCTTTTCTACGAGGAATGGGAGCAATGTACCCTCGTTCTGGATAGTAGCCTTAGTCATAGGGTAGAAGTAAGTCTTGTTGGCAGAGCCACCACCCTTAGCTACCATTACAAAACGGTACTCGTCGCCCTCTGTAGCCTCGATATCGATCTGAGCAGGCAGGTTGCAACGGGTGTTCACCTCATCATACATGTTGAGAGGAGCGTTCTGAGAATAGCGGAGGTTGTCCTGTGTAAAGGTGTTATATACACCCAGGCTCAAAGCCTCTTCATCCTCGAAGTCGGTCCATACACGCTGACCCTTCTCACCGTGGATGATAGCTGTACCTGTATCCTGGCAGAATGGGAGGATGCCCTTAACGGCAGTCTCTGCATTGCGGAGGAACTGGAGCGCTACGTACTTGTCGTTCTCTGAAGCCTCTTGGTCGCTGAGAATCTTAGCTACCTGGAGGTTGTGCTCACGACGGAGTTTGAACTCAACATCGTGGAAACCCTGCTGTGCCAGCAAAGTCAAAGCTTCCTTGGAAACCTTGAGGATAGTCTTACCCTCAAACTCTGCTGTGCTTACGCCTTCCTTAGAGATAAGGCGATACTCTGTCTTGTCCTCTCCAAGCTGAAACATTGGAGCGTACTTGAAATCAGGAATGTTTGCCATAACTACTTTATTTGTATATTTATAAGTTATTTATAATGTTTATGTATATTTCCTAATGTATATTCTATCTTTGATGGATATTCTTTCATAGAAGAAGGGGCTGACGAGCCTTAGTTCTCGTATTCCACTTCTTTGTCGAGGTTGTTCACGAAGTTTCTGAATACCTCTTCCTCCACATCTCCCATCGCATACTCCTTCTCCGCATCCTTCTTGATTTCCGCAATCCAGGAGCGGCGGGCACGGATATAGTCTTCGTGAATGCGGTTGGCATCTTCCAGCGTAATCTCTGAGATGCCGTAGTAATCGCAGATCACGCTGTAGGTCCATGCCCACTGATATTCACGATAGTTGTTGTTGATCTCCTCGAATCGTTCCAGCAGCTGCTGGATGGTCTCGATGTTGCCTTCTCTCATATCCTTCACGATGCGGTCTTCCTCGCTTACCGGCAGGAGGAGTCCTGAGAGGTCATCCCAGTCGCCTACACCTATCTGGGTAGATGGAGGGGTGATGGCTGGGTCTCGCTTCAGCACTCTCTTCAGCACGGCGCCCATATAGATTCTCAGGGCGATGTCGTAGTATTTGATGCCCTTGTGCAGCGATGTGGCTGGGATGATGTATTCGTGATAGAGATACTGCGATACATTGTCGCCCGTTACCTCGCGGAGATTCTCCAGAATCTTCTTGCCCTTCAGAATCTCGCCTACGGAGAAAGGAGAGAGCCAGTCGAAGTTCACGATGCTCTTGCGGTTTTCAGGAGCACGGAGATCTCGCTTCGGCCACTTCTTGATGTCGCGGTACAGACCCACGGTGGTGATGTTTCTGCCTGGGATGAGGAACATCTTGTCGCCATCGGCTATCAGATAGGCGAATGGCAGGTTGCGGGTGTTAGGGTGGTGCATCAGCTTGCCGAAGCATACTGAGAACGAACCCAGGGTGGCTGGCATCAGCAGGTAGGCACCACTGGCTGTCTTCGAACCGCGCTCCAGGATGCCCCAGTGCATAGGCCCCATCTTGTAGGCATGGTTGCTGAAGTTGGTGGCTGAACCGGCATTATAGAATGAGAACATACCGCCGATAAGCAGACTGCTCTTATGATGCGATGCAGTGAATGGACCACAGAAGGCGGCGCACGCCTCACCATTGCTCATATAGCTGTTGGCAAAGAATACGGAGGCAGAGGCTGTGAAACCATTGCTCAGCTGGCAGGCTTCGCCCACGAAGCAGTCCTGTATCTTCACACTGTTGATGACGCTGGAACCCTCGGCAATGATGGAGTTCTCGATGATGACTCCCGTGCCGACATATACGTTGCCGTGAACCGAACCGAGCAGTGTACAGTCGCTGAGTCGTGAAGCACCGTTTACCTCGCAGAGGTCGTTGATTACGCAGTTGGTAATCTCCTTGGTGTTCACAATCTTCACGTTGCTGCCTATCTGTCCTCTTTCCGGTGCCTTGTTCTCGATGTCGGTCTTGATGAGCTGTCGGATGTTCTCCTTCAGTTCCTTGTCGGAGAAATGTTTCACCATGAAGGCAGCCAGCTGACTGTTGAGGTCGGAGAAGAGAATCACGTTTCCTTCGCCCACCTCGTTGAGCACGCTCACCAGGTTGCCCTCGCCGAAGGTAGCTCCCTCGGTGGTCTCCATCGTAGAGATGTTGGAGATGTAGCAGTCGTCACCGATGGTGTAGTTATTGATGAAGTTGCCCACGTTCTCGATGAGACAGTCGTCTCCGATGGTTACGTTTCTCAGAGTGGCATTGTTGATGCCGGAATGCTTTACGAAGCCTTGGCTCACCTCCACATTCTTGTTGAAGGCACCGATATTAACCTCGCCATAGAGCATCACGCGATGCATGTAGTTGGGCTTGAAGTCTTCAGAAACATTGATTGAAGTCCAGTCTTCAGCCCAGCAGTCGTTGCTCTTGAGTACCTCGATTTCCTCGGAGGTCAGAGGTCTGTAGTCATTCATTGTTGATATGTTTTTAGGGAATTATTCGTAATCCTGGTACAGGAAGTCGTTGTATGGATACTTCTGTACGTGCAGTTCTCTTACCTTTTTATATAGCACCTCTCTGAACTCGTCGATGTTCTCCTTGTTCTTGGCAGAGATGAAGAGACAGTCGTCGTTGAGTTTTGCCATCCAGGTTTTCTTGAGATCTTCCAGCGGGATGTTCTCCTTCTCCATCGGTGTGAGGTCGTCTTCCTCTTTCTCCACCCAGGAGTAGTTGTCTATCTTGTTGAAGATAATCATCGAAGGCTTGTCGGAGCATCCAATCTCCTCCAGGGTCTTTTCCACTACCTGTATCTGCTCCTCGAAGTCTGGGTGAGAGATATCCACCACATGCAGCAGGAGGTCTGCCTCACGGGTCTCATCCAGGGTGCTCTTGAAGGAATCTACCAGGTCGGTAGGCAACTTGCGGATGAATCCTACGGTGTCGGCAAGGAGGAATGGCAGGTTATCTACCACCACCTTTCTCACGGTGGTATCGAGGGTAGCAAAGAGCTTGTTCTCCGCAAACACCTCGCTCTTGCTGAGCAGGTTCATGATGGTGGATTTTCCCACGTTGGTATAGCCCACCAGTGCCACACGGATCATTCTTCCGCGGTTCTTGCGCTGGGTAGTCTTCTGTTTGTCTATTTCAGCGAGTCGCTCCTTGAGCAGGCTCATTCTGCCGAGGATGATACGGCGGTCCATCTCGAGCTGGGTCTCACCCGGTCCACGCAGACCTACCGATCCCTTTCCGCCACCGGAACCTGAACCACCACCCTGACGCTCCAGGTGAGTCCAGAGTCGCTGCAGTCTTGGCAGCATATAGCGGTATTGTGCTAGCTCTACCTGTGTCTTGGCAGCTGCAGTCTGGGCACGCATGGCGAAGATGTCGAGGATGAGCGAAGTACGGTCGAGAATCTTCACCTGCAATTCCTGCTCGATATTTCGGATTTGCTTGGCAGAGAGTTCATCATCGAAGATCACCATACCTACTTCTCTGTCTTCCTCTTCCTCGTCCTTGATGTATTGCTTGATATCCTCCAGCTTACCCTTTCCCACGTAGGTGGTCTGGTTAGGCGACACCACCTTCTGCGTGAATCGCTTCACGGTGACGGCGCCTGCGGTATCTGCAAGAAATTCCAACTCGTCGAGATATTCCTTGGTCTTGGCTTCGTCCTGTGTCTTGGTAATAAGACCCACCAGCACAGCGGTTTCCGCCTTGACTTCTGATATTACAAATTCTTTCATTCTTTACGTACGTATTATTCCTTAATTCCGCAACACTATAGTTTAACATTATTTATAAGTGCCTGAGCAACA